>NZ_AJIN01000039.1:0-22165 GCF_000257925.1 Prevotella sp. oral taxon 306 str. F0472 | reverse complement strand
CAGGCAATACGCACTATACAATTCGATTCTATGAAGGGTCAACGAGAGTAGGGGAACTAAAGGGAAGGATGAACGGTTCAACCTTTACTCCTGATGCGGGCACGTCTAACCAGCTATTTTTAATGCGTGGAAAGACTTACACTTTTGTTTGTTTCAACGATGATGTCGTTGCAAATGGAGAGTCTCTTGAGGTGAGTTTGGATAAAGCTGCAACTGCACGCATTGGACGACAAACAGTCACAACAGGTACTACTTGGGCGCAGGAAACGGTAAAGATTATCTCTAAACATGCTGGTGTGCGTGTCAGAACACAGATTCAAGCACAGAAGCATACGGTAAAAGACTTTAAAGCTAAGTTCCTTTCAAACTCGACAAACATACCTAATAAGGTGTCATACAATCCTGTTACGGGTGTTTACACAACCCTCTCTACAGCTGCATTGGCTGCATCTGAGAATAATTCTCCGAATAGTACAGAGGCAAGATATACTGCATCAGGGTATGGAAAGAACTTTTCTTACACCTCAACAGCCCCTTTCCATTATCTTCTACCAGGTACTGACGCAAAGAACTTGAAGATGGATATCAGCGAAGGACAAATCTTTTGGAAGAATATGGAGGGTTCTATCAATAGCCTTGTGAGTGCTGGTAAGGTCTTAGAAGCCAATGGAACCTATACAATAGCCGTGAAGATCAAGCCTTACTTCACCTATCTTTTCAGCGACGGAACAACAGGCTTGCTACATAAGAACCCTGGAAAGACACCTGTCGGAGTTGTTGTTGACCCTGTAAACCATCTTGCCGCAGCTATAGAAGAGGTCGGTAATGGAACAAAGTATAAGTTTGCTGTAGAGAAATATAGGAGTGTCCCCACTTCAACTGTTCAAGTATCTAATAGTGATCTTACTATTGATGCAAATCAGTATCTGGCACAGTTTGCAACTAGTGGATACGATGAGACATGGAATGCAAGTTATACTTCTTCGAATGTAACAGGGGATAAAGTAAAGGGAAATAACCCTGACTTCCCAGCCTTTTATGCGGCAGGAAGATTCCGTCCCAGTGTTGCGTTATCAGGAACTTTGGCTTCGAAGAAGTGGTTCTTACCATCACAACAAGACTATTTCCATGCTTATGACTTACTCGGTTTTGCACAAGATATCATGTTGATAGGCTCATTAACCCAAAGATATCGGTGGTATGGATACTTATTCGAAAAGGCTTTTACGGATGCAGGAGGTAAATCTTTCATGACAACAGAGCAAAATGGTTATTATTGGACAAGCACTGCCCATTCTGGAGGTAGTCGCTTTTGGCCAATAGCAAGGGAGCTTTACTTCCCTTCTAATCACTCTCCTTTCGAGTATAAGGTACGTGCGTTTGTGTTGTATTAAAGTCTGATATTGAAACATTCCCTCTAATTTTTCTATACTATATAAAGTCTTTCTGATATAAGAGGAAAAGTTTCTTGTTATAGTTTAAACGCCCTTCTCCAATCGAGAAGGGCGTTTCTTTGTTATGAAGAGAGCCTTTCTTCGTTATGAAGAGAGCCTTTCTTCACACCAACGAAACGCCCCCTTTATTTGCAAACAATGGTTTTCACCCCCCTCTCCATTCGGAGAGGGGGGTGGGGGTGAGGCTGTAGTTGGGTTGTGGAGAGGCTTTAGTTGGATTGTGGAGAGGCTGTCGTTGGGCTGTTCGATTCGGTTAGTTTGGTCCATCGGAATGCTAATCTAGCGTATTAATTACACTTTTCTAGTAAAGAAAAATGTAATCTCTAATATGGACAAATAGGGCAATAACAACGCCTAGAAAAGGCTTTTTATAGACGAGAATGTTATAAACATTACAAGTAAGAAAGTGTTTAATATTTTCATAAAGTATAGCTTGCAAAATATTACAGCTACTTTTCTTACTTGCAGTACACGATTTCCACTATCTCGACTAATAGTCAGTAGGATACGACAAAAGTCTTTCGTTTTATAATAAAGGTTAAAAGTAATAGTCTAAAAGCATTTTTCTTGCGGTCGAGCATTGCGTTTTGAAAATAAATCACTACCTTTGCATCAAGTTTTTTTAGTGGTTAATTTAGTTTTAGTATTTAAACCTTGGGTGATGTGAATCAGTCAAGGCTTTTTTGTATCATAGCCTTTCTTCGATGTTGAAGAGGGTTAATAAGAAGAGATAAGTGTAAAGATAATTTGCAAGCGATATACTTGTTTTATATCAAGTACATTGTTGAATAAATAATAAAAAACTATGCAAATGAAATATGTAAACGACCGTGTTCGTCGTCAGGATCGCCTGATGGACGAGGAGCGAGCACTTGCGTTATTAAGAGATGGTGAGTATGGAGTATTGAGCATGGTGGCAGATAACGCAGGTTATGGTATCCCTGTCAACTTCGTTTGGGATGGTGATCACAGCGTGTATATCCATTGTGCGCCATCAGGAAGGAAGTTAGATGCCATTGAAAAGAACCCTAATGTGTCGCTATGTATCATTGGTAACGTCCACTTGTTACCGCGTAACTTCACCACAGAATATGAGAGTGCTATCTTCTTCGGAGAGGCTCGTATCCACCTTTCTGACGAAGAGAAGATGCACGCCCTGCACCTTCTAATCGATAAGTTATCGGCTGATTTCAAGGAGATTGGCGATAAATACGCTCACAAGAGTTTCCATCGTGTGGAGATTATACGCATTGACTTCACTGAATTCAGTGGGAAGAGAAAGAAGGTGCATACGGCTGATTAGGGGAAAGGAAAAGCCTCACCACAGTCCATCTACAGCCTCTCCCCCAACCCCTCTCCGAATGGAATAACCCCACCTAACCTCCCCCAAGGGGAGGAATACCTAATGGGAGCAGGTGAGGAAAAGGTTTCCTTAATTCAAAGGGGGCGTTTCTTCGTATCGAAGAGAGGCTCTCTTTATGGTAAAGAAAGGCTTTCTTCATGGTAAGGGAACGCCCTCTTCAAATTTTATCAGTCACCACGAATAGACTAATCTAATCTTTCCTGAAAATGAGAAACGCCTGGCGAAAACCTTTGTTTGCCTGTCCCTCTGTCTAAAACATCTGTTACTTACATCTTTGTTCCTTTGTTCCTCTGTCTTAAACATTTGTCATTAAAAAAGTATGTCACTATGTTCTTCTGTCTAAAACATCTGTTACTTATGTCTTTGTTCCTATGTTACTTTGTCTCAAACATCTGTCATTAAAAAAGTATGTCACTATGTTCTTCTGTCTAAACACGTGTTATTTGCACCTTTGTTCCTATGTTCCTCTGTCTTAAACATCTGTCATTAAAATAATATGTCACTATGTCCTTTTGTCTAAAAAGCCTGTTCTTCTGTCATAAAAACGGATTTTCAATGCCCTAGATATTTGTTTTCAATGCTCCAGCTGTGCGCTATCTTTAAACATAAACATTCTATTATATATTTATATAAACGGCGACAAAAAAGTGTAAAGTTTAATTATTTTCAATAAACTCCGTATCTGTCGCATTCTTACTAATGCTTGTTAGGATATAAACTTACTAATCTGTCGCACATAACTACATATCACTGATAACGTGAGAGTTGCACGTTTAGATTATTAAAGACAATCCATTTCATAAAAGAAGAAACCGAGCTTGAGAAGAGATAAACGTTCGCTATAATCGAGATAATGTCAAGAAAAAGGAAAGAAAAGCACTACAAACTACTAATTTGTCGCCCTCTTCCTCCCTTTCTGTCGCCCTCTTCCTCCCTTTCTGTCGCCCTCTTTCAAAATAACCTCCCCTTTTGTCGCAAAGAGCCTACCAACTTGTCGCATGGAAGTTCCCCTTTGGTCGGTCGAAACTTACGTATTTGTCGGCTATTACCAGCGTAAGACTTTAAGAATCAACACGATACATAGGCGTAATAAAGTCTACTAATTAGACTACTATTGACCATCTATCCCGAGACAATTTACGTTTTCTTGTGTTATTATTGATTGTCAATACAAAGGCAGTTTACCTTTTCTTGTATAATTATTGATTGTCAATACAAAGGCAGGTTACCTTTTCTTGTGTTGCTACCGACCATCTATTGCGAAACAGCTTACGTTTTTTTAGTGCGCATGAAACTTACTGGAGTAGGGGAGCAAGGTGTTAGAAACGATACAGCCTGCGAACACCAGAGTACTGGTTGTCCGCAGGCTGCGTTGTAGAAGTAGGTTAATTACCTACAAGACGTTACACCCAAAGTGGTGGCAATAGCGGTGATAATGGTCACAGCTAGTTGGAGAATTGTTCTCCATGTAGATGGTTTGATCATGTTTATACGACTTTAATAATGAAAAAATTAGTACTTAACTCTCTTCTTGCCAATAGACACTCTATTATCCAGCAGATATTGGTCCATGTTCCTCATTGCCCTCAGATGAAGCGGGATTGGAGCCTTTCTTGCCCCCTTTCTTCTTAGTGGAACCCTTGTAAACAAGCGACTCCTGCACCTTTAAACCCGTCAATAAGAGCGGTGTGCGACGTCGGTCTGCCCCAACGCTAACGGCTGGTGTGAAGATAACATGAGGTCGGGAGATATGCTTTTGGACGTTAAAATCCTTGGCATTCGTCACCCCTTGCGAGTGAATTCCTACTCGGAACGTACCCAAACTGTCGAGTTTCACACGCTTACCCTCACGCAGTGCGTAGTTCATTTCGCCCACTAGTGCAGTGATGACAGCAATCACATCCGAGTGAGTCACCGTACAGGAATTGTTGATGCGATTGGCTAACTCCTTCATATCCACTAGTTCGGGAGAGAAGGCGCGGGCGTACCATGCACCCTTGTGCTTACTGTTTGTGCGGTTGTCTTGATACAAACGATACTTAATAGACATAGTTTTAATGATTTAAAAAGTGAATAATTAATGATGTAAATAACAAATGATTGAAAATGTAAATATATAAAGATATAATACTATAAAAGCGTACTTTTGATTCATTCGAAGCCTTATCTGTGATTGATAAACTTGTGTCGATTCCCCCCAGAACGTTTGTAACTGACGTGTATCCAACGCTTTACAGGTTGATTGACAGGCTCCAGAATGATTTGATCAAAGTTTGTTTTGAGCAACACACGGATATATTTATCCCTTATTTCGGGCGTTGTGAAATGTATATCAGCCGCCTCACCTCGCAAGTGTTGAGAGTTAGCTACGCCTCCAACAGCCTCGTTGAGTTGTTGACATCGGTATCCGCTTGTGATAATCACTCGTCCTACTTGTTGTCTGAGAGGTTCTAACACATTCACAGCCAATGCCTTTAAGTTCTCTATGACATCGTCATACGAAGGTTCAAAAGGTGATGGATTCTTCCCCGGCATATTATCAATGTTTAATTGAATAGCCGTTCCCGACCGCAACATCTCACCGAGTGTGAAGTGAGGAGAAAGGCGTTGCTCGAGGTCAACGGAGGTTGGGTTTCGATTCTTTACATTCATATACATATATATTTATATTATAACTTGTTTATGTGAACAGATGCTTTCTGAACACATTGCAAAGGTACAATTCAAAGCGAGGGAAAGCAAGTAAGAGCTACATAGGGATGTTAGTAGAGTTATTGGAGGGCGTTAGGTGGATTGAAGGAAACGCCCTTCTTGCCTGAAAGAGAGCCTCTCTTGGCATGAAGGAAACGCCCTTTTAGGGGGGAAGGAGGCGTCTCTTTCCAACGCCATCAGCACCGCCTCCTTTCTTCCCTGCCTATTCGAGGAGGAAAGAGAGCCTATCGGGAGTTCTTCACGATAGGGCTGATTTGAATGAAAGGAAACTGTCAAATAAATACCATGACTTCGTGTTATTTCGTCTGAATAGATACCTACTAGTAGGTATTTACTACTTAGAAACGCCAATAACCAGCGTCTTATCAGTTTTTTTCACTACCTTTGCTTATTGTGTTAGGAGCGTTAGAAGGAGAGCGAACAAGTATTACTTTTGATGCACCTAATCGAACAATGCAAATAAAGGAATAGATATGAAACTATCATCATTACAAACGGGTGAAGTCGGAGTCATCGTTAAGGTGTCCGGACATGGCGGTTTCCGTAAGCGCATAATAGAGATGGGCTTTATCGAAGGAAAGCAAGTGGAGGTGCTTTTGAATGCGCCACTTCGTGACCCAGTGAAGTATAAGATTATGGGATATGAGGTCAGTTTGCGACATAGCGAGGCTGACCAAATAGAGGTTGTGCACCTTGATGAGGTGCAAAAAGGCGATTCCCAGGACAAGAAACAGAAGCTGAATACGGCTACAATGGCGGATCCGCATGATAAAGAAGACCATGCCTTGATGCCTTCGGAACCATCGGAAGAGGTGAAACGACGCACTAAGACAATCAATGTAGCACTCGTTGGCAACCCTAACTGTGGGAAGACTTCCTTGTTCAACTTCGCTTCTGGAGCGCATGAAAGGGTGGGTAACTACTCCGGAGTGACTGTAGATGCGAAGGTGGGACGTGCTGAGTATGAAGGATATGAGTTCCATCTCGTCGACTTACCAGGCACTTATAGCCTGTCAGCATATAGTCCTGAGGAGCTATATGTACGTAAACAGCTGGTCGAGGAGACGCCCGATATCGTCATCAACGTCATCGATGCGTCCAATTTAGAGCGTAACCTTTACCTCACCACACAGCTCATTGATATGCACGTGCGCATGGTCTGCGCCTTAAATATGTATGATGAGACCGAAGAAAGGGGCGACCATATTGATTACGAGAAGTTATCTGAGCTCTTCGGAACGCCTATGGTGCCCACAGTCTTTACCTCTGGACGTGGTGTGAAAGAGCTTTTTCATCAGGTGATAGCCGTTTATGAAGGCAAAGAAGATGAGAGTTTACAGTTCAGGCACATCCATATTAACCACGGACATGAGATAGAACAGGGTATAAAAGATATTCAGGAACATTTAAAGAGTTACCCTGATTTGCGCCAGAAGTATTCTACCCGCTATCTTGCCATCAAACTCCTTGAGGGCGATAAGGATGTGGAACGACTCATCCAACCGCTTGGCGATTCCCTAGAAATATTCCAGCACCGTGACAGAGCAGCGCAACGTGTGAACGAAGAAACGCACAACGATTGCGAAACAGCCATCATGGACGCTAAATACGGGTTCATTCACGGAGCCTTAGAGGAGTCGGGTTATACCACAGGAGATAAGAAAGACACCTATCAAACAACCCATCTCATCGACAAGATACTAACGAATAAGTACTTAGGGTTCCCTATCTTCTTCTTAATCTTGCTCTTGATGTTCACCGCAACATTCGTTATTGGACAGTACCCGATGGACTGGATCGATGCAGGAGTAGCCTGGTTAGGCGACTTCATCAGCCAGAATATGCCTGACGGACCTGTTAAAGCGATGTTAGTAGAAGGAGTTATCGGTGGAGTAGGGGCTGTTATCGTGTTCTTACCACAGATTCTTATCCTCTACTTCTTCATCTCTTACATGGAAGATAGCGGTTACATGGCACGCGCGGCATTCATTATGGACCGCTTAATGCATAAGATGGGGCTGCATGGAAAGTCCTTCATTCCATTGATTATGGGCTTTGGCTGTAACGTACCAGCGGTGATGTCTACCCGAACCATTGAGAGTCAGCGCAGTAGACTCATAACAATGTTGATCCTTCCATTGATGAGTTGTTCGGCAAGACTACCTATTTATGTTATGATAACAGGTTCGTTCTTTGCCCTTAAATATCGGTCATTAGCCATGTTGTCACTCTATGTCATCGGTGTGTTAATGGCTATTGTAATGAGTCGATTGTTCTCTGCCTTCGTTGTAAAAGGCGAAGACACGCCCTTCGTGATGGAGCTTCCTCCTTATCGATTCCCTACTTGGAAGGCGATTGGAAGGCATACTTGGGAGAAGGGAAAGCAGTATTTGAAGAAGATGGGAGGCATAATCTTGGTTGCATCCATCATCGTTTGGGCACTCGGTTACTTCCCTCATACGGACGATCCGAGCGTTTCCAATCAGCAACAACAGGAACAGAGCTACATCGGAAGAGTAGGTCGTGCAGTCGAACCAGTGTTCCGTCCGATGGGATTCAACTGGAAGTTAGATGTCGGACTGTTGGCTGGTGTGGGTGCAAAAGAGATTGTTGCCTCCACGATGGGAGTGCTTTATTCTAACGACGATAGCTTTAAGGACGATAGTAACTTCAGTTCCGAATCAGGGAAGTATGTGAAGTTACACGAACTGATAACGCAAGATGTAGCGCAATTACATGGTATCTCTTATGAGAAAGCACAGCCAGTAGCAACGCTGACAGCCTTCTGCTTCCTCCTTTTTGTGCTGCTTTATTTCCCTTGTATAGCCACGATTGCTGCGATAAAAGGTGAGACGGGCAGTTGGAGATGGGCTCTTTTTGCTGCAGGATACACCACAGCTCTGGCGTGGGTGGTCAGTGCGGTGGTCTTCCAAATAGGCTGTTTATTTATAGGATAAGGTATAGAAAAGAACCTTGCAAGCTCTTAGAAATAAAAAAGCTAGTTGTCTTAGGAATCTTAAGGCGACTAGCTTTTCTCTTTTCTCGAGTGTTACTAACCTCACAATATCGCCCCAATTCCTTTTGACAACCAGCTTTCCCGAATTCCTTTGAACCCCTAGTAGCACCAGAGGTAATCGTCCTTCTGTCTTTGAGAAAACACCTAATAATATAAATCAAATTGCACTTCAACGTTCTTCATAAGCCCTATATAAAAAAGAAAACGGCAGAGCTTCCGCTCTTCCGTTACCTCCGAATAACCATCGTCTCACGACGTTGATGTTTCTACAATCTTTACCTAAAATATAACTAAAAACCTAAATCTATTACTAACCTAAACAAATCTTCTTATTCAAATTGTAATCCTGAGCAACCTTATGTACCTACAAAGATACTAAGACCTCATTGGTAATTAGATACGTATTGTATCTTGATTACGATGCAAAGGTACACCCTTTTTTTGAAGTGACAAACGTTTTGAGGGTTATTTTTCATCGATTGTGATGTTTCTTGATGTATATCAATTATAAAGCGTAATATTATCTATTCTTATTATTAAAGGTTATAAGTAAAGGTGTAAAAGGAGTGTTCTGATAGTAAGGAGAGCCTCACCCCCATCCCAACTACAGCCTCTCCCCCAACCCCTCTCCGAATGGAGAGGGGCGTGAATACTGCTAGTAGGATGGGAGAGGATGGTTAGCGGGAATAGAGGTAATCATATTCTAGAATTAAAGGAACGCCCTTCTGCAATCGAGAAGGGCGTTTCTTCGTTATGAAAAGAGCCTTTCTTCAATTTGACAAGACGCCCCCTTTATTTGCAAACAATAGTTTTCACTCCCCTCTCCATTACTTCCCTTCGGTCAGTGACCGTTGGTTCAGAGAGGGGGTGAGGCTTCTTCTCACCAGCTCCCATTAGGTATTCCTCCCCTTGGGGGAGGTTAGGTGGGGTTATTCCATTCGGAGAGGGGTTGGGGGTGAGGCTGTAGATAGGCTGTGGTGGGGCTGTAGATAGGCTAGCGGATAGGCTGTAATTATTTCGTAGTGCAGTCCCTCTTCGATAATAACCAAGTGTTAATTAATGCGTGTTTTATTTACATTTTTTATATTGTAAGCACCTATTTCGCTGCATAAAACATGAATTTTTAGATTATAAATAATGATACTTGCAATAAAATAAAGGCTGAATTGTATTTTTTTATATCAATTACTTGCTTTTTTTCTATTTATTATCTAAATTTGTCATCGAGCCTACTTGTTATGCACGTAAGGTTTTAAACTATAATAATTATCAACTAATAACATTTGAAGAAGGCGAAAGCCATAAACGAAGAGACTTAATTCTATACTTAAAATAACTATGCGAAGCGTTACTGCTGAGCGACGTTTTTAATAGTATAATATCACTATTTTCAATTCAGTTAAATCAAAAACGAGATCTATGGAGAAAAGATTAGCACTATTCTTGTTTGCTCTCTTGCTGTCAATTGGTACAGCTTTCGGCCAAACAAAGATTACTGGTACTGTTATTTCTCAGGACGATGGTGATCCCATCATAGGTGCTTCTGTTATGATACAAGGCACAACGATGGGTACAGTTACCGACATTGATGGTAAGTTCTCACTTGATGTTCCTGCAGGAAAGAAGCTTGTCGTGAGTTACATTGGTATGGCAACCCAAACCTTAAGTCCTAAGGCTGGAATGGTGGTAACGCTTACTAATGACAATCACACACTAAATGAAGTTGTCGTTACAGGTATGACCCAACAGGACAAGAGATTGTTCTCTGGTGCGGCAACAAAGCTTGATGCCTCTAAAGCGAAGATTGATGGTATGGCGGATGTGAGCCGTTCTTTGGAAGGTAAAGCCGCTGGTGTGAGTGTTCAGAACGTGTCAGGAACCTTTGGTACAGCACCTAAGATTCGTGTGCGTGGTGCTACTTCTATCTTCGGATCATCAAAGCCTCTATGGGTGGTAGATGGTGTCATCATGGAAGATGTGGTCGATGTATCGGCTGACCAACTCTCTTCAGGTGACGCTAACACCCTTATTTCTTCTGCTATTGCAGGTTTGAACTCTGACGATATAGAGAGTTTTCAGATCCTGAAGGATGGTTCTGCCACCTCTATATATGGTGCGCGCGCGATGGCGGGTGTGATTGTTGTAACGACAAAGAAGGGTCGTGCAGGTCAAGCACACATCAATTACACTGGAGAATACACCTTGCGACTGAAGCCAAGTTACCGCAATTTCAACATAATGAACTCTCAAGACCAGATGGCAATCTATCAGGAATTGCAGCAAAAGGGCTATCTTAACTATGCAGAAACGGCTAATGCAGCCAATAGTGGTATCTACGGAAAGATGTATCAACTGATAACTCAATACGATCCAGACAAGGGGCAGTTCGGACTTCCTAATACGGAAGCTGCGAAACTGGCGTATCTTCGTGATGCAGAGTACCGTAATACAAACTGGTTCGATGAGCTTTTCTCTAACGCCATCATGCATAATCACTCTGTAAGTGTGTCTGGTGGTACGGATAAGAGCCAATACTATGGTTCTTTATCAGCTATGTTTGACCCAGGATGGACGCTCGATAGCAAGGTTCAACGCTATACCGCAAACCTCAATTTCACACATAATATAAGTAAGAAGCTCTCTGTCAATCTCATTGGCAACGCCTCTTATCGTAAGCAAAAAGCACCAGGAACATTGAGTTCAGATACTGATCCTGTAACAGGAACAGTAAAGCGTGACTTCGATATCAACCCTTATTCTTATGCGCTGAATACATCTCGTGCATTGGATGCACATACCTTCTACACACGTAGTTATGCTCCTTTCAATATCTTCAGTGAGTTGAATAATAACTATATCGACCTTGCTGTGCACGATTTCCGTATATCGGGAAGCATTGATTATAAGCCTACTTCTAAGTTGAAGTTTACTTTCTTGGCTGCTGTAAAGTCGGCTGCTACATCGCAGGAGCATAATATCCTTGATAATTCAAATCAAGCTCTTGCTTATCGTGAGATGGGTACATCAACTATTCGCAAGACTAACCCATTCTTGTACAAAGACCCTGATCACATCTACGACTTGCCTATCACGGTTCTTCCTTATGGTGGTATCTATGAGAGAACAGATAATAGCTCGTTCGGTTGGGACACCCGTCTCTCCTTCTCTTATAATGATGTATTTGCAGAGAAGCACATCGTTAACGTTTATGGTGGTATGGAAACAAACTATACAAACCGCCATTCAATATGGTTCCGTGGCTGGGGTATGCAGTACTCAAAAGGCGAGATTCCTCTCTACGCATACCAAGTCTTCAAGAAAGGACAGGAGGAGAAGTCGGATTACTTCTGGATGACTAACACCCATTATCGTAGTGCTGCTTTCTTCGGAACTGCCACTTACTCTTTTGCACATCGCTATCAGGTGACTGGTACGGTACGCTATGAAGGAACCAACTACTTAGGTAAGGCGCGTTCTGCCCGTTGGCTTCCTACATGGAACATATCAACCGCTTGGAATGCACATGAGGAGAGTTGGTTTGCCAATACATTTAAGGATGCACTCACACATGCCACTTTGCGCTTGAGTTACTCACTAACGGGTGACCGTCCAAATGTGACCAATGCGTTGCCAATCTATCGTAGTTCAACCCCTTGGCGTCCATTCGCTAGCTTGTCAGAAACGGGTATGAGCATGACAATGGGTAACTCCGATCTTACTTACGAGAAGAAGCATGAGTTCAATATCGGTGCTGACTTAGGTTTCTTGAGCAATCGCATTAACTTCAGTATAGATGCTTACTGGCGTAATAACTATGACCTCATCGGTTACTTCAATAGCCAGTTATATGGTGAGTTCTTGCGTGCGAACGTTGCTTCTATGCGTTCACATGGTTTGGAGTTCACACTTTCTACACAGAATATTAAGCGTAAGAACTTCTCTTGGAACAGTGACTTTATCTTCTCACATGCCAAGAATAAGATTACTGATCTTTACTCTCCAGCACGTATCTTAGACCTCGTGCAGGGTACAGGTTTCCCACTCGTGGGTTATCCAGTACGCTCAATGTTCTCTATCCCGTTCCGTGGTTTGAATAAAGAAGGACTCCCAACGTTCCTCGATCAGAATGGTAATATTACCACAACGGGCATCCTCTTCCAGGAACGCGACCAAGAGAAGACTAAGTTCCTCAAGTATGAAGGACCTATCGACCCTACATTTACGGGTTCTTTGGGTAACTCCTTCCGTTACAAGAACTTCTCTTTAAATGTGTTCGTTACTTATTCCTTCGGTAATGTAATCCGTTTGGACGATGTCTTCAGCAATGAGTATGACGACCTAACATCCATGACTAAGGAGTTCCGCAACCGATGGATTGTACCCGGAAATGAGAAGGTCACGAATGTTCCTGTTATAGCTTCTCGCCGTCAGAACTTCAATGATTCTAATCTAAAGTATGCTTACAGCGCATATAACTATTCAGATGTTCGTGTGGCAAAGGGCGACTTCATTCGTATGAAAGAGATTTCTTTGGGTTACGACTTCCCTAAGTCTGTTGTGAAGGCATTGGGTGTTAACACACTAGCAATGAAACTTCAAGCAACCAATCTCTTCTTGATTTATGCTGATAAGAAGCTCAACGGACAGGATCCTGAGTTCTTCAATACTGGTGGTGTGGCTGTTCCTACACCAAAGCAGTTTACTTTGACGCTGAGATTAGGACTTTAAGAGAGACAATAAGAAACTGTATTCTCATAATAGTTAGATATTTACAATATGAAAAAGAAATATATTTTCCTATCGGTTCTGGCTACAGCAGTATCTGTAACTACGCTTTCTTCTTGCGATGACTACCTTGATACAATGCCAGATAATCGTACTGTTCTTGACACGGAGGATAAGATGTCAGACCTTCTGACAAGTTCCTATCCTTCTTACGAATACACTCTTGTGAACGAACTGATGTCGGATAATGCTGATTACTATGGTGCAGAGAATCCTAACGGAGGTCGTTTGGGTGACCAGATATACTTCTGGAAGGATGTTACCGAGTCTCCGAATGAGGCGCCTTCACGCCTTTGGTCGTCATGTTATAATTGTATCGCCAATGCGAATCAGGTGCTCGAATCACTCAAAGAGTATAAGTTCTCGGATGAAAAAGCACAACAGCTGAAGGCGGAAGCATTGCTCTGTAGGGCTTATGCACACTTTATCTTGGTCAATGAATTTGGTCTTGCTTACAATACAAAGACGAGCACAAAAGATTTAGGAGTGCCTTTGTCAACGAAAGTGGAGAAGATTACTGCTAAGCACGAACGTGCTTCTGTAGCTGCAGTCTACGAACAGATTGATAAGGACTTGCAGGAGGCTTTACCATTGGTAGGCGATAACTATAAGGTGCCTAAGTATCACTTCAATGTGAAAGCAGCCTATGCTTTTGCCACTCGGTTCTATCTCTTCTATGAGAAATGGGATGAGGCTATCAAGTATGCCGACCTCTGTTTGGGTGGTCAGCGTGGTCCGCTGCGTGACTGGTCAGTACTCGGAAGTATGGCAGATGATAATGATGCATTAATCAATCATTATATCAGTGCGGACCTAGGATGTAACCTTATGTTCTCCGACTTCTACTCTTCTTCAGGTATCTACCTCGGCGCATACGTTGTTTACAAGCGCTATTCTCATGGTCGATACCTTGGTGCCAACGAGGACATCTTGGCTAACAATGTATGGGGATCAGGCGGTTATTACAAGCGACCACTTAATATGGCGGGTGCGAACTTCGATATTTGTCTCTTTAACAAGATGGCTTATAAGTTCCAATATACTGACCCTGTGGCACAGACGGGATTCCGTCGTCTGACCTTGCCATTGTTTACTACGGATGAAGTCTTGCTTAGTAGAGCAGAGGCACTCATAATGAAGAAACAGTATGACAAGGCTTGCGAAGATCTCAACGCATGGATGCACAACATCGTAAAAACCACTGTTACGTTGACTCCAACACTGATTCAAAACTTCTATAACAGCGTGAATTACTGTTATGATGACGTTGATCACTTGCAGTCAACAGTAAAGAAACACCTCCACCCAGCCTTTGATATCGACGCAGAAGGCTCTGTACAGGAAACGATGTTACAATGTGTATTGGGCTTCCGACGCATTGAGACAGTACAAGAAGGTAAGCGTTGGTGGGACATCAAACGCTATGGTATTGAGATTCCACGCCGTGAAATGGATGCCAGCGGTCAGCCAAGTAAGGTCTTGGATGTGCTGAAGAAAGACGATCCACGTCGTGCCGTTCAGATTCCTCTACCGCAGCGTAACGCCGGAGTACAGCCTAACCCACGTAATGGGGAGAGCTCAACAGTGGTGGCACCAGCTGGTCCTTTGGACAAATTCCTCAATAATGTTACCTCGGATGTGGACTTCTCTAACAAGCTCATAAGGGCTCCGAAGAATTGATAATGTTGGTTATTTAAATAAGACATAAGTTATGAACAAATACTTTATATATAGCTTATTGCTGGCGATGGCAGGTATGACCTTCACTGCTTGTAGTGAGGATAAACTGGACAGCACCAGTGTTATTCAGCCTGATGAAACCGGCAACAGCGAGTTTGACAAGTGGTTGGATGCCAATTTCGTAGCACCTTATAATATTGAGTTCCTCTATCGTTACAAGGATAACGAGACTGATATGAACTATTTCAACATACCTGCAAAGGTGGAAGATGCAGTCAAATTGGCACACATCGTGAAGTATTCTTGCTTGGAGGCTTACGATCAAGTGGCAGGCGTGAACTTCACTCGTGCTTACTTCCCAAAGATGTTCTATGCTGTTGGTGACTTCGAGTTTAAGAACAATGGAACGATGATCTTGGGTACTGCCGAGGGTGGAAAGAAAATCTTTCTGGCTGGTACTAATCATCTAGATAAGTTCTTGAGGAGTAGAGAAGAGCTCAACACCTATTATTTGAAGACGATTCATCATGAGTTCACACACATCATGAATCAGACAAAGGACTACCCTGCAAACTTCAAACTCATTACGGGTACTGGGTACGTGTCCGATGCTTGGAGTCAAGAGCCATATTGGAAGGCGGAGTATTACCTGAAGCATGGCTTCATCTCAGCCTATGCGCAGCATTCACATGTGGAGGACTTCGCAGAGATGTTATCTATCTATATCACTAATCCAAAGTCCCAATGGGATGCGTGGATGACGGAGGCTGGAACCGACGGAGCTAAGCTCATCCAACAGAAACTGGACATTGTTCGCTCTTACATGAAGACACAATGGAAGATAGATCTTGATAAGTTGCGTGAGACAGTGCTCCAACGTGAGGATGATATTGTGGCTGGCAGAGTTAATCTGACCGACCTTACCGTCAATAATTAATAAGTATTGAAGATTATGAAGATGAATAAGTTATTAGCATATTTATTCCTCCTTCTTCCCGCATTGACGCTTCAGTCATGTTTGAAGAATCAAGAGGATGTGTTTCCTGAGTCGTCTGCTGCACAGATGAAGGACTATCTCGACAAGACAAAGGATGTGTTAGCAAGTTCAGAGAAGGGATGGGTTCTCGATATGTACCCCGATAAGACACGGAAGTACGGAGGCTTTGCTTTTGTATTGAAGTTTGATGCGGATAAGGTAACCGTTGGTAGTGAATTATCTCCCAACCCCTCTAATCTAATCACATCTCTATATAAGACCACCGCTGATGATGGTCCTGTGCTGACGTTCGATACGTATAATGCATGGATGCACTACCTTGCTACGCCTAGTTCTGACCGGACTACGGCGTTCGGTGGAGACTTCGAATTTGTCATCGATAGCATTGGCAGTGATTTAATCGTGGTACACGGAAAGCGCAATCAGAATGTGATGTACCTCCGTAAGTTGACTGATCAGACCATGACGGAGTACCTCACAGCTGTTAAAAAGATGAAATCTACCTTCAAGATGTCCGAAGGCAAGGGTCGAGTTGGGGACAAGAAGGTTGTGATGAAGTTCTCTAATCACAGGCTAAACTTATCAGTTGGCGATAAAGAAGTGGCCAGCAAGGTTGCTTACACACTTACTGATAAGGGCATCCGGTTCTATAGTCCATTGGATTTCAATGGTGTGAAGGTTAGCGAAATGACCTTTGATGCAGAGGGAAACAAGCTCACTGCAAAGGAAGACGCCAATATCGTGCTATATGGCTTCACACCTCAACTATCCAAGAACGACGATGCTTTCGAGAGAGAACTCTATGTTGGCGATGATATCCAGTCGGTTACTACCTCTGAAGGCTCTGAATGGCTGACAGTTACAAAGACGTCTAATGGTATTAAGGTATCGGCTCCTGCCAATACATCTGGGCATATCAACAAGGCAGTTATCAAGGTCAAGACAGCTGATGGAGAGTCTACGATCACTGTCACACAGGCTGACTTTGATAAGGATGTAGCGGGTAATTACACCTTATACTTCAATGATTTCTATGACGCCGCACAAACTACTCCGGCTACAATAAGCCGTGAGTCAGATGGAAAGATTCTCATGAAGTGGACGACCAGTGGTGTTCCTGTTACCATAGAGTTGACTTGGAATTCCGAGAAACTTGCTCTGGACATGGAAAGTAGACAGCTAATGGGAAAGTCATTGATGTCTAGTGGCGATACATGGTACTTCTACAACATCTTCTTCTATGAGGGTAATCAATGGTCAGGGTACAATGGTAAATTCACTTGTAGCTTCCCATTGAGTTATACGAAGAATGCTGCAGGCACCTACGAAACCTCTGGCGCTCTCACAGGAAAGTCTTCTTTAGGTGGTGCCGTAGAAGCTCTTTGGATGAGCGCATTCAAAGGTGAGGGTACAGATGCAGGTAATTACCTCGGCAGCTACGAGTCGTTTAAGAAGTTGAAGATCGTTAAGAACTAGATAAAAGTTCACACTTAATATTCTCGGTGTAGCCTTGCTGTTGGAACGGAAGAATGCTCTTAGCAGTTAGGATACACCGATTTTTTAATAAGATATATGTGATGAAGAAGTTATATTCGATGTTTATGCTGCTAACCACCCTATTTGTTGTGGTTGCATGTAGCGATGATACAGAGAATCCTTACGTGATGGATTCTCAAGTACAAGTAGTGAAAGCAAATGTTCTCTTCGGTGCTAAAGGTGGCGAAGGGAGTGTAGAAGTGACAGCACCAGGTGTTATCTCTGCTACTCTGAATAGTTCCTGGGCGGTTGCAATGGTTGAAGGAAAGACCGTAAAGGTCGTTGCACAGCCTAATGAGAGTGGCAATGGGCGTTCTGCAAGACTTACTATTAAGAGTGGAAAAGACTCTACACAGCTTACAGTTCAGCAGACTGGGCTAGTCTTCTCATTGCAGGCTGAACCTTCTTATATTGTTAATGACCAAGCAGGAGAGAAACAGTTTGCCCTTGAACACACCAATGGTATAAACATAACTACGACTGCTGAATGGCTTACAGCAAGTTATGATGATGATAAATTCATAGTGAAATATACACAAAATACCACTGGGCGCGTTCGAACAGCTAGGATTAATTACAGCAGTGGGAATGTTCGTGATTCCATCGTAGTGACCCAAGGCGCTTTAGCAGATATCATTGACAAGTCTTACTTATTGGTTGGAACTTACAATGCTAATGGTCAGCAACGTGGTATAGAGTTCCCTGCAAACTTTGTGCAAGAGTCTGGTAAGCTATTCCTGCATATTAGCAGCACTAGTGCAGGCTTCGATTGGAAGATTCCAGTGACCTTTGATGAGGCAAACCTAAAGCTCTCTTTAAAGTCTATTGATAATGTGGGAACTTTTACAGGTGATATTAAAGGAGATGGAACAAGTATGACGGCGAATGTCTTCCTATTGATGTATAGTACAAAGGTAGGTGGTAAGTCTATTGTAAGTAATGATAGTGGAGTCCTCTCCGGTAGCTTCTTTACGACAAAGACAGGTGAGATGAATTGTAATCTTGATGGTAATGTCGTGAATGGTAACCGCCTTAATTCCCTAATCTTTGCGGCAGCTACGGGTGCAACCTTTAGTACAGAAACTTTTGTAGGGTCGCTTCTTTCGATGGACGAACCCTTCTTACGTGAAGTAGTGACAGCCGCAACGAGGGCAAAAACGAGGTTTTAAGACCTTACGTTTGGGCTTACATTATTAACAAAAAACACCAACTTATTATGAAGAAGAGATTATTATATGCAGCGTTTGCTACATTGTTCATCTTCTTACTCACAGCTTGTCGTGATAAAGAAGATGTTGTTTTGACGTTGAAACCTCAATTGAATCCAAGTGAACTTACGCTTACAGTGGGCGATAAAGCGACTGTTACACTTACAGGTGTACCTCAAGACGTGGAAGTCTTTTGGATAACTGGTGCCGATAATATAGCTTCTCCAGTCAATCGTACGCATGATAAGACGGATGTCCAGGCTGTAGGTGTTGGCAAGACGAATATTATTGCAGTTGTTAAAAGTAAGGGAGAGCGCCTCGAACTGAAGTGTTCTGTTACTGTAAAGCAGAATCCTAACAAGCAACCCATCGCCTTTGAGGATGCTAACTTGAAGCGTCAACTCCTTGCAATGCAGCCTTCTATTGATAAAGATAATGATGGAGAAATAACCCCAGAAGAGGCAAAAGCGGTTACAGATATTGATTTCCATTTCGACAGTAAGGGTGATGCTCTCCCCGATAAGGTTATCAAGAGCGTTGTAGGATTGGAGCAATTCACGAATTTAAGAGCACTAAATTTGAAGAATCAAGATATTACCAACGCTGCTTCTATTGAGAAGTTAGCCAGTTTGGAGACGCTCAACTTATGTGGTAATAACATCACAAAGCTAGATGTATCATTGATGACTAATCTTAAAGACTTGCGTCTTTATGATACAGAACTCACAGCTCTTGATCTCTCTAAGAATATTAACTTGGAACAACTCTACATCCAGCGAACCAATATAAGTAGCCTTGATATTAGCCAACTAAATAAGTTACAGCTTCTTATGGCTAATGGTGCAGCCCTTACGGAACTTACTGCTGTAGATTTACCAGCCCTTGAGCAGATTCAAGTCACTAAGAATAACATCAGGAAGATGACCATTCGTAATCTCCCAGCACTACAACAGTTGCATGCTAATAGCAATGTTTTGAAGGAGATAACACTTGAGAATCTACCAGTGTTACAGCGTCTTAACCTTTATGATAATGCTCTTGAGTCGCTTACACTGGACCTTCCTAAGTTGATGTTCCTCTTTGTTTATGACAATCAACTTAGTCAACTTGATACATCGCACTTGCCAATGCTCTTCCAGATAAGCGTATCTAATAATCCAATTAAGAAACTTGACTTATCTTCTAATCCTATTGTTCGCAACATAGAAGCCGAGAATATGTCTGCGATGACAGAGCTAAATCTAAAGAACAATGGCGACTTTGACGAAGATTACGAGTATCTTATTATAGATGGAAACACGTCTTTAAAGACGATATATGTGGATGCGGGGAGTGAAGCAACAGCCGTGAAGCAACTTGTTGGGTCAAAGGCTATCAATGTTGTTGAGTAATAGTTAGGTACAAAAAGGTGGTCGATAAGAGAGGAATAGAGATGTATCTCGACTCTTATCAATGCTGAAGTAGTATCTTCATATAGAATTTTTATAGTTAAAAGAAAGTCTTTTAAATGACTTTAGTGAGCCTTGCGGACAGTGATGTTAGCAAGGCTCTTATATTATGTTAGATATGTGAAGTAGGTTTGCTTATCCTTGTTTGCATTGTGAAAGGGGATGTGGAGAAGGTGATGATATGAAACTTATCCCATCTTCTTCAGCATTAACAATACTTTTGTTCTTATGTTCTTTTGTCTTAAAAAAATGTTCTTTCGTCCCTAATATCTGTCATTTAATAAACAAGCGGATAGTGTCCTTCTCACAAGGAATGGCTGTCTTTGCAAACTACTGACTATCAGTGAGATTACGAGGGGAGGGTTAGACAAAGGTGAGGAGCAGGTAAAAAATGTTTAAAAAATAGCCTTTTAAGATGTTATCACTTGCTTTTTACAATTATTTTACCTATCTTTGTCCATGTCATTTAACGATGTATGAACATTGAATTTACTAATTAATCTAATTAACGGAGGTAATTAAAATGAAAGAAACTAAGACCTTGGATTTCTTCGATGACTATGACTTCGAGAATCAGAATAATCAGGAGACCGCCAGTGCAAAGCATTTACTCGGTGGTGAGATTTGGTACAATTAGCGTAAGATAATAGTAGTTTTTATTATTAAACGAATACTTTAGTAATGTTGCAACCCCGAGAGTTCTATAAAAGAGAGCTCTCGGGGTTCTTCTTTTGATGGGTTGCTTGATGGGGAGGAAAGCCGAACCTCCGTCCAACTACAGCCTCACCCCCGTCCCCTCTCCGAATGGAATAACCCCACCTAACCTCCCCCAAGGGGAGGAATACCTAACGGGAGCAGGTGAGAAGAAGCCTCTCCCCCGTCCCCTCTCCGAGTGGAGAGGGGAGTGAATACTGTTAGTAGGATGGGAGAGGGTGGTAAGGGGGGATAGAGGTAATTGTATTTTGAAATTAAGGAAACGCCCTTCTCGATTGCAGAAAGGCGTTTCTTCGTTATGAAGAGAGCCTTTCTTCACACCAACGAAACGCTCCCTTTATTTGCAAACAATGGTTTTCACTCCCCTCTCCATTCGGAGAGGGGTTGGTGGTGAGGCTTTTAGTTGAATCAAAGAAGGGCGTTAGCTTCTGTGTATTCCCATGTTCCTTTAGGAACTCTGTGTCCCTTTCAGGCTCTGTGCCATTTGTGTATTCCGTGTTAAAAATGCCCTAGCAAAGAATTTATTAATGCCTTCCAACAACAGAAGTAATCACCATTTTTGAATTGTGAACTTTGCACCTTAAATCAAAGAAGAGCTTCGGGAGGAACACATCCCCTCCCTTGGAGGGGCTTGGGGAGGCTTCTTTCTATTTGAGAAAGCAACTGTTTTATATATAGTTTATGCTTATTTAACAAAAATGGGGGGGTAAATAAAGGTTTATTAATACCTTTGCAGCCAATTAATACGCCATTTTCTATATTAGAACAAAACTATTTAATAAATACAATTAAACCATTTATGAGAAAGAAGAGAACCTATATTCCACCGAGAGTGGTGCAGATTAATTGTGAGTATGAAGGCATGATATGTTTTAGTAAGCCAATAACTCCTGATGCAAATAACTCTAGTGAAGAAGATTGGAATCCGAATGAAACCATCGGAGGAGACGATGAACACGGATTTGAATAAACCATTGATAAGACTTAAAAAGATGTTATACAATTTAAAGAGTACAATAACAAAGATTGGTTTTGGTGCAGTGATAGCCTTGTTAGTAGGCTGTAATAACAATGTAGAAAATGATGCTGCGAGTAATCAAAAAGCAAAAGTTGGAATTGAGATCATCGAGTCAGGCTATGATAATCTAGCCCCTACTTCACGTGCTGTAAGTAGTAATAACGATAATCAAAAGTCTGTTGTTGATTTTAACGACTGCGGTGCTTCTACCGAACTTGTCCCTGATCAATCAAG
>NZ_AJIN01000038.1:0-35060 GCF_000257925.1 Prevotella sp. oral taxon 306 str. F0472 | reverse complement strand
AAATCACAAAATCACAATCACAAAATCACAAAATCAATTATGGTAGTATCATGCTTTTTCTTTATGTAGATAATATATCATTATATATTATTATTTATTAATAAGGTATTATATTATATTAGGAATCCCTTTTACACATTGAAAATCCTTTTTGTGATTTTGTGATTGTGATTTTATGATTGATGTGATTAATTGAACTTTATCCCATTAGGCAAAGGTCAAAAAAAACAAGTCATTCTGTCTTATCGTTCCTCATTCTTCATTTGTTTATCTCTCTGTAACACAAGTTATTACAGAGCCATTTGCAATACTTGTTATCCCAGTACCTCGAAAAACTAATGTTTTCTTTAAAATTCTACTTACCTTTGCAGCACAGAAAAGAAAAAGAAGCACCATCCTCTACCTCCAACCGCTGACTCTTAACCTCTACCTAATGCATGAAACAGCTACAATGGAAGAAAGTCGTAAGTTCAAATGTTAATGATTAAAGTTCAAAAAGGTTAGTATTAATAGGCTCAGAGGTTAGTGTTAACAGGCTTAAAGGTTAGTATTAATGACCAATAGGTAAAATAATAAAATTCAAAGACCAATGCAAGAAACCTATGTCTAGCTTTTTACAGATATTAAAAACTGATTTCATCCATTCAAGGGGTTCCACAGAGTCATAATAGAGAAAAGTAAACACACGACAAAGGGGCTTGATTTATCTAACTTGGATTTAAAGGCTACATCGAAAAGAACCTCTTCCAAAGGCATTTCGTTGACGGAATACAGCTTATTACTAAGTTGCAAAATAACATAGAAGGAGCTTTAATGAGTGTTTCTGACAGGCTTTTACTCAAAAAAGAGCTATTATAGAAACCGTGAATGATGAACTTAAGAACATTGCACAAGTAGAGCACTCCAGACATAAATGCTTTGACTATTTATCGTCAAATTGTTAGGAATCATTGCCGCCTATTGCCTGTTTCTAAAGAAGCCGTGCATCAATGTATAAAAGAGCATTGACACACAGCTTGCATTGTTCAGAGTTCGTTGGACTCACGTTAAGTAAGGATCACTAGCTCAAGAGGGGTATATTTAGAGGAAATCAAATCACTTTTATTACTTGAACTTTAAAAGACATGTTAGCGCAATTTATAGCCTTTAAAGGCATAAAACAAAATATAGCCGAAACAGATAAAACATAGTCCGTAGGCGTAACGAACATCTGAGACATCTTTTAGTAGCCCAAACAATACTGTTATGACAGCTCCTCCGATAAGCCCCATCGTTAAGAGAGATGAACCTTTCTTAGTAAACTTACCTAAATCCATCAATGCTAAAGGCCAGAAAGCAGGCCACATCAATGAACAACCTAAAGCCACAATACCAATAGAATATATACTATATACACCTGGTAAAATCACAACAAGGAAAGTTCCTAGCAATGCAATAAAGGAGAATATCTGTAGAGCACGTGTTTGAGAAAGAAACTTCGGAATTAGTATAATACCAGCTATGTATCCAACACTAATACAGATAGGACTTATCCACGAATAATTTTCAGGATGTGAAAGACCTAATTCTGCTGCATAGTCTATGAGCGTACCTAAAACGATTGTCTCAACACCTACATAAAAAAATATTGCAATGGCTCCTAATACAAGATGTGGGAATTGGAATATGGAGTGTTTACTGTTCGCATAAGCTGAAACTTCCTGGTCTATTTCATTATCATCTTCACACTCCTCACCTGCTGCTTTCACTTCAGGTAAAGGAGACAAAAGGGCAACAACAGCCAGAACAACGAAGATACAGATAATCATAAGAAATGGTTTCTGCAACTCTTCAATCCCAATATGACCAGCATCTCCTACAAAGAAAGATATAAATAAAGGGGAAACAGGCCATGCCAACTTATTAATCATTCCCGTGATCGAAATACGCTTTGCTGCACTCTCAGTAGGTCCTAAGATTGTAACATAAGGATTAATGGCTGCTTGTAAGAATGTATTTGCCGTTCCACAGAAAAAAGAAGCCGCAAGAAATAAGAGGAAGTTCTTCACATCCACCGACAAGACAAATACACAAAAAGCAACTGCAAACATTCCAAAGGCTGTTGCCATAGTACGCTTATATCCAATCTTACTAATCAATATTCCTGCAGGATAACCAAAGATAAGGAAAGGTAGGAAGGTTGCACCAATAAGCATATATGCCTCCATAGAGGATACACTCAGTGAGACTTTCAATACTGGAACCAACAAAGAATTGATTCCTAGTGCGAAGCCACATGTGAAAAACATTAAGCCTAAGAATGACATGGCTACAAAGAAGTTCTTTTGTTCTTTCATAATTCTATTTATAATATTGTTATTTAATATTCTTCTTAACTCTAAAAATATTCAACGACCATCTTAAATAAGATCATCAAGTATGCCGAAGAATCTCATCACGGCACTCTTCCATCAACCATTTCGGTGTACTGGTCGCTCCACAAATACCTACAGTTTGTACACCTTCAAACCACTTCATATCTATTTCGTCAGCACTCTCTACCTGATGGGAATTTGGATTCACACTTAAGCACTCGTGGAAGAGAACCTTACCATTTGAACTCTTACGACCTGCCACAAAGAGAATCAAATCGTGGCGAGCTGCAAATGACGATATATTTGGCATGCGGTTAGCCACTTGCCGGCAAATAGTATCAAAGCTCTGGAACTTTGCTGTTGGTGAGATATGACTCTGTATATAATCAATTATCTTATGAAACTCGTCCAAACTCTTTGTTGTTTGCGAATAAAGATAGATGTCATGACTAAAGTCTAAGGCCTTCACATCCTCAAACTTTTCAATTACAATAGCGTGACTATGTGTTTGCCCTACTAGACCAAGTACTTCGGCATGCCCGTTCTTACCAAAGATAACGATGGAAGCCTCACTCCCCACCTCTCTCTGAGTGGAGAGAGAAGCTGATATAGAAGATGGATGATAAGCTTCGTCATGCTCAGTATCAATTCTCCTACTTGTAGAAAGCGTAACAACTCGTTCTCCTTTATTTTCCAAAGAGATTTCTGCTGGATATTGACCTTTCTCATATTGCGATTTAATACGGCGTTGAAGCGCAAGTACAACAGGGCATGTCGCATCAATAATCTCTATGTTATTGCGCTTAGCAAGCTCGTATGTCTCTGGTGGTTCTCCATGTGCTCGAAGTAAGACCTTCACATTATGTAGGTCACGCATCTGCTCATGATTAATGGTGATCAGTCCCTTCTTTGTAAGGCGTTCTACCTCCATACTATTATGCACTATATCTCCTAAGCAATAGAGCTTTGTGCCCTTTGCCAATTCTTCTTCGGCTTTTTTAATTGCAGTGGTCACACCGAAGCAAAACCCACTGCCGTTATCTATTTCTATTTGAAGCATCTTTCTAAAGAGTTTTCCAACTTATCTACTCATCCACTTTCATAATTATTGCCCCTGTACGACCGCTATACTCTGGTGCATAAGCACATTGAGCTGTACAGATTCCCGTACGATAAACGCCAGCACGATCAATGTAATATTCAGTTTCAATCACGTGTTTACCCTTTGCCATCATGTCGAAGTAATAGGAAGTTGTATAGTCTTTTGGTGCGATGTAATAGCCCCAGTGATATCCACTCAACTGATTAACTGGCTCTAAACAAGCTGCACGCTTATCGACAATCTGCACAAAATCATAATCACGATCAGCAATAATCGTCAAACGAATACGAATCTTGTCGCCCACTTTCAAATTATTGAGATTCTTTGTCAGAGTGCTATCAACCAATACTTCTCGTTTGATTTTCAAACCAGATGTAGCATCAGTAATCTCAGTAGCTGGCTGGAAGAATTGTGCATAAACAGCTCCCCAACTAGTACCCGTACTTGTTTTTTGAATCTTCAATTCCTGTTTGTCAGAAGCAGCCTGCGTTCCCATCGGCTCTGTCACCTTAATATATCCAATTCCAACTGTAGGCTGTAATGTGTTTAGAGGGTGATCATTCAACGTAAGTTTAGCATTCTCACCATTCTCCATCACCCATTTACCATCATTCATAAACGCCCATATAGCATCTACGGCATTCAAAGGAGTATCCCAACTCTGCGTTCTCTTCTCTTGTAAGAGCCAGCGTTGCATATTCATTAACGTCTGTTCGTCATTTGGCGTAATGCGTTTCACAGCTTCAATCGCTGCTACTTCTGTTGGTATCTTATAGTCGAACCAACTATATTGCGCACGTTTCGTATCAAAGTAACAACCCTTCTCTTCTGTACAAACCATATACTCCTTAATACTCTGCAAGTACTCTTTTGCTTTCTCCACCTTATTATATTGTTGGAGAATAACAGCTGTGCGAGCCTTACCATAGATAGTTAAGTCGGCAGGTTTCTTAGATAGTCTATCCAAGAGATAGTTAATGTCTGGCGTTGTCTTACGCCCTGCCAAAGCATTTGAATATAAATAATCACAGAGGTCATCCATAGGGAAGAGCAACGTCTTATACTTCTTCTCTGTCTTCTTCATATTGGCGACTTCCTCTCCTACTCGCTTATCCAAATAACGGAAAGCAGCATCAACGATTGTTGAAGTCTCCACCTTATCGGTCAGTGTTTGTAAGCGAACAAGGCTCTTGACAACCGAAACAGTCATATATAAACTACCCTTCATTCCTGGACACCAAGAGAAAGATCCATCAGGATTCTGTAGCTTCTTCAGACTGGTTAATGTCGTTGACAAGCGACTTTGTAATTGGTTTCCATCAAAGAGACGAACTAACATCTGCTTCTGTTCACGTTCGTTATTAGCATCTCTCAACCATGGAGTTTCTTCCAATGCCAACGTCTTCAAGTCTTGGTTCTTTTCTAATGCTGACATCATAGAGGTTTCTTTTCCAGTTTCTAAACGCCACTGGTTAATCGTCTGTTCTATCTTTGGTGAAGTAGAGATAATCTTCTTTGCCAGACGATTAGCATAGTAAGCTGAAACAAGACTGATGGCGTTCTTCTCGTTTGACTCAGCCACATAAGGCAGTGCCTGAACCATCAACCAATTTGGATTATTCGTATATTCAATGGTCAACCGTTGTGCTGTACTGTTCTTTGGGAATAGCTTATTAACATCAATAACCTTCTCCCCTGCCCCATTCTGAGTGAATGGTAAGGTGTTGGTAACATACTCCTTGTTTTGAAGAACAGGTAGATAATGTTGCTCACCATCAGAGAATCCATCGCCCTCTACCGAGAAGCGAGCAATCAACAAAGACTGATCAGCCGATAACTGATTAGCTTTCTCTGATAATAAAGAAGATAAGTTATAAGTTGCTAAACCATTACTTTGCGCCTTCAAAACGACCTCTTTACAATCTGTAAACAATACCTTTTCAGTTGCAGGATCAATGATTTCAATCTTTGCATTGGCATTGACCTCCTTATCCGACTGATTAAATAATCGTGCAGAAACCATTGCTTCATCACCGATACGCACAAAGCGAGGCATATTCGGTTGAATCATTAAACTCTTCTTTGCAATTACTTCATCTGTCAAATAGCCATGATTCATTTCTTCATCATGCGAGATACCAATAAAACGCCACGTTGTCAAACCTTCTGGAAGCGTGAACTTAATACTTACATTACCCTTTCCATCCGTCTGTAACTGCGGATAGAAGAAAGCCGTCTCATTGAGATTTTCACGCATAGAAGGTGTCACCTTCTTGTCTTCCTTCTTCTCGTCTGTCTTTATCTCTTCATCATTCTTAATGACAGGAGCAGTGTATTTCACAGCTACCCTATCAGTTCTCATCGATGGCATCTGCTCTGCCACACTAAACACACGACTCTCTACTGAATCAGACATAGGCATTGCCTTCAACTCTACCGCACGTGACATTAGAGCATAATTACGTGATTTCATCTTTCCATAACGGAAGCTAAAAGAGGAGTCCCAAGAGCCTAAGTAGCGATTATCGAACTCTGATAAGGATAGTTCAGGCACCTCTCTCTTCTTGATATCAGCATAGGCAGACAAAGTCAAAGGATTAGCATCAGCACCTTCCCAAAGCACACTTTGCTGACTAAGAGAGAAGTAAGGACTTAACATCCAAGAATGTGCAATGATTGCATCGAGGCTCTTGTCATAGAGAGTAGCCATCAGTTGAGCATCTGCCGCCTTGCCATCTGGACGTTTAATACTTACTATCCATTCCTCTTTCTGACCCGGTGTTAGCTTGTCACGGAAGGTAGACCACTTCGTAATTAATCGTTTATCAGGCAATGGGCGAGCGATACTCTGCATGTGAGAATATAATACACCATCCTTCACCCACGCATAATTTAAGGTAATACCATCGCCATATTCTTCTTTATAAAAGAGCTTTCTTGTCTTAATACTATTACTTTGATCAAATGAACCTGTTTCTATAACCTTATTACCAGCATAGATAGAATAAACTACATGTTGGTTTTTATCACTCGATCCAACCTGTAGATAGACTGGCGAACCATCACGTGGGAAGAAATTATCACTCAAGTAGAACCAATCATGTGTAGTAATTACTGGTTGCTTATCATCCATTGAGAAGAGAACAAAGTCTGTATTAACAGTATCTGTTCCACAGATTGCATGCAAGCGATAAGCACCTGAAGACATTGGCTTCAAAGCAATATCCTCATTGGCTTTAGCTGTTACATAATTTTTATAAACATATAGTTTCTCATCCTTCTGTTGTGGAACTATCACATACTTCACCGTCCCGTCAATAGGTTGACCAGCCATATTGAGGTAATCGAACTTGATTGTTTTCAAGCTATCACGCAAGTTCTTATCAGGAATATCACACGCCAACGTGGTCGGATTAGTACCAAGAGGAAGCGAGACAGAGCCTTCTCGGCTCTCACCACCAGCATCTGTCACCATAGCCTCAACCTCAAAGTGATAGAAACGAGGGCGGAAAGAACGATTAGAAACCATTTCTTTCTCTACTTCTTTCGATAGAATGAAAGGTACAGAGACTATGAAATCACCCTTCTCATCTGTTACCACATGACCAATCTTCACCTCCTCGTCACTCTCATAGCTGTCCCACCACCAGCGCATGGGGCGTCGCTTAACCCAATAAGTTACTTTCGCATTCTGCACAGGAACACCTGCAAAACTCTTGGCATGTCCTTTCAGTTGGATAGTATCACCTATTGTGTACTTCTCCTTGCAGTCATCAAAACTTACTTCAAAGGTCGGACGCTTGTATTCCTCTACATTGAAACGAACTTGTCCACCTCCTTTACTATTTGTGATAATCGTAAAATCACCAGTAAGTCCACTACTTGGTAACTCGAAATCGACTGCTGCTGTACCAAAGCGATCAGTAGTTACAGCCTTACGACTCACCTCTTTTCCATTCGTATCACGTAGTATCATATCAAATGAAACGCCCGCCTCTGCCTTCATCTTAAAGCCTTTTTGCGTCATTAGATATACAATAGCAGAGGCATGAACGGTTTGTCCAGGACGATAAAGAGAACGGTCTGTATAAAGGTTTGCTACCTCACCATTCTTATTAGCTTTATAGTAGTTATAATTACTTTTAAGGTCCATTGCAGGGAAAGCCTGGTCTTTGCTTGTGTAGACATAGACATCTGAACTATAACCAGGATCGGTTATAAATGCCTCTCCTTTACTATCCGTTGTAAGTATCTTTGTCAATGGTTTACTACTCCAATTATCCTTTCTGTATTCTATGCGGATGGTTGCACCAGGCACAGGCTGACCCTCATTAGCATCAACCACAACATAACGATTGCGCTTATCAGGCTGTTCTTCCGTCATAACAAACAGGTCGCTGACATAATAAAGAGAGTAGGCTCTTGCTAAACGACTATCTGAAGGAACAAATTCTAACAAGTAAACACCCACTGGAAGGGCGGGTAGATTAAAGGAATCTTTCAGTATCTCATAGTCCTTATAACCCTTATATGTACGCTGAATAACCTGCTTAGAGGATGGTATCAATGATGCTTTGATAGCTTTCAAATCGTTCTTGTCCTCTTCATTATATTGAGTATTACCTTTTAAAGATGTACGAGTAATGTTTATCGTAAGGCTTGGCACATTACGAACTTCCATTTGCACCGTATTATCCTTGTCTTTACTTGTTACCCGATCTCGCTCTACTTCAGCCGTAGACATGGGTGCCGTCAATTCCTTACGTTCGTTACGAAGCTGTTCTATAGGTGCCCATGTTGGCCAACGAGAGAGGGCATTATCAATGAAAGCAACAAGTTTTTCTGCTGGTTCTTCTTCTTCCTTCATACGATTATACTTGCTTATAGCCACCTCACCACATATCGGTAGATCGCCATAAACACGCATCAAAGAGTCAAGCAATTCGCTTTTATTATCCTTCTCATCAACCGCAAGCAAAGCTGTATAGCATGCCGCCTCACGATTGCCATGCTCTACATAGTAACGATTCAGCTTGTCAAAGTCCCTTGCCTGCATACCAATGACATGGAGCAAGTCGCCTCCAAAGATATGATCATCCTTGCCTATCTTCACTAAAGGGGTATAGTTAGCAGCCTTCTGACGTGCAAGTAACGACGGATTAGACAATGCCTTCTTAAAGTATTCGGCACTGTTACCATCAGATTTACCCTGTTCTATCCATCCTAAGACACAGTTATATATTGCAGACAACACCTCATCTTTGCGTTCAGCCTCCCGTGCTTTTACCTTCAACTTATTGAGTTCGACATCCATAGAGTCAGGCGAGATCTGTGTCTGAATACTTGAGGCTAAGAAGTTAGCTGCCAATAGTTGCCCATAAGCCTTCTCACGTTGAGCCTTCTTCTCTATCTTTCGTAAAGATACAATTGCAGTCTTTGGCAAGTCTTTCCGACCTGCTGCTTCTACTTGCTTCCACAATTCGTCATAGCTTTGTGCAGCTATTTTCATTGGGAATAACAGAAGTATAAGTGGAATAAAAACAAGTAACTTCTTCATAATTATAACTCTTTAGTGATTGCAAAGATAATGATTTTCAGATAGAGAAACACCCTATCTACCTTATATATTATAATTGTTTAATATCAGAAGTGAGGTGTGCTAAGGTGTAAGTAAAGTGGTCAAAGTGATGAAAACCCATATTCTTTAGTGTTTGCTCACTAACCTGTCGATGTGAATCAGCATTATACTCAGGTATTAAAGGAAGCCGAATAATGACTTTATCAGCATATCCATTCTCTGCTAACCACGTTAGGTTGCAAATAACAGACGCATTTTCTTTCCCCGTATAAGCCTTATAAATATCAGAATTTAAGTCTTTGATATCAACATACCACGTATGGATCAAAGGAGCAACACGCTCAACATCTTTCAAAGGAACATTAAGAGCTGTCTCAATCGTTAGTTTCCAAGCTGGATTCATAATATCTGCAAAAGCCTTGATAAAACTTGATTGTAAGAGAGGTTCGCCTCCGCCAAAGCAGATGCCACCCCCTGTTGCCATGAAATAAAGGTCGTCTATCTCTACTTCTGCATATAACTCTCCAGGCGTCAACACCTGCCACACACCATCAGACTGTAAGCATTGAGGATTCAAACAATACTTACATCGCAACGAACAACCATGGAAAGCAACCAGTGTTGTTATACCTTCTCCATCTGTTGTCAGCCTATGCCGATTGATAGCTATTAGTGGGGCGGTTACTTCAGATTGCATTTCTCTTTGTGTGATTGCGGTCTATTATATTCAACACTCTGCTTAACATTATCATCAATCTTGATTTTTCCCATTTCAAGATTAGTCCTTCTTAATCGAATGAGCAATTCTTTATTAGGACTCTTAACCTCTTTGACCAATAGATCAAAGCCTACATAACTATCAGAAGTATCTGTTATCAGGAGTGTATCCGTAGGATTCACACGCACCGAGAAACTCCCATCAGTGAATGTAAAAGACTTCTTGCCAGATCTTGTAAACACCTTTATTGACGAAATTGGCTTATTACTTTCGCCATCAACAACCAGTCCACTAATAACAACAGAATGTTCTTTATCAGTAGAGAAATTCTCTACTTTTTGTAAAACCTCTCCCGTCTGCGGACTTTCAATAGCCTTTGCAAAAGTACTCTTGGGCGTATTGTTACAAGAGACAAGAGGGATGGTTGCAACACAGAAGCCCGCTGCTAATCCTGCAACTTTCATACTCCATCCCCTTCGTTTACGTATTATCAACTGCTCTTCCAAGTATCTGATCTCTTGTTCACAAGCAGGACAAGTGCCAGAGCAATCGCCCTCGTGGTGACATTCACAAGGTTGATAACGAATGTTATTCGCATCAGCTATCTGCTGACGAATACCTTTCAATGTTTTGCAAATATCCTTCCCTCTTGTCATACCATTACCTCCTTTTTGATAGAACAACTATTATTTATTCTTTTCTACATGTGACGTAGGACTATCAGAATCACTTATTCGCTCACAACTTGAGGCCGCAATTTTACCCAAAACATTGCCATCACTTTGTATAACTACCCTCCTGCGCTTTCGTTTTAACAAAGACCTCACTTTAAAATCCTTAGTAACAAACCCCAAACGAGAGATTCTCAAGGTTGCATCTATCGGTACTTTCACTGCAAAATAGCCATCTTCATTTGCAAAGACATGCTTATCTGTTCCCAGCAATTGCACGTCAGCAGCGATCAAAGGTTCTTTTGCATCAGACGCAATAAGCTGTATTTTAATAACAACAGCATCACGTCTACCTTGTGACCAGTCGACTACTTGCAGGTCATCTTGACTTACCTCGTGTATAACGCTAGCAGGAGTTGTATTACACTTAGAGTCTTGTGCAGAGACTGTCAAAGGCATCATTGTGGCACAAATACTTGCAGCAATACCAATGACTTTCGTGTTTATACCTTTATGACTACGCTCTTTTAGTTGGCTTTCAATATATCTGATCTCTTGTTCACAAGCAGGACAAGTGCCAGAACAATCGCCCTCGTGGTGACATTCACAGGGTTGATAATGAATGTTATTCGCATCTGCTATCTGCTGACGAATACCTTTCAATGTCTTGCAAATATTCTTTCCCCTTGTCATACCATGACCTCCTTTTTGATAGAACAACTATTATTTATTCTTTTCTACATGTGACGTAGGACTATCAGAATCGCTTATTCGCTCACTACTAGGGGCTGCAATTTCACCAACTATATAATGATCCATTTCTAATTCGATAATCTTCTTCTTTAGTTTTAACAAAGATCTCACCTTTAAAACCTTAGTTTCAACTCCAAAACGAGAGACTCTCAAGGTTCCATTTATCGGTACCTTCACAGCAAAATAGCCGTCTAGACCTGTAGAAGTATGCTTATCTGTTCCAAGCAATCGTACGTCTACAGAGGTCACAGGTCGCTTATTATCAGACGCAATAAGCTGTATTTTAATAACAACAGCATCACGTCTACCTTGTGACCAATCGATTACTTGCAGGTTACCTTGACTTACCTTGTGTACAACGCTAGCAGGATTTGTATTACACTTAGAGCCTTGCGCGGAGACTGTCAAAGGCATCATTGCGGCACAAATACTTGCAGCAATACCAATAACCTTCGTGTTTATACCTTTATGACTACGCTCTTTTAGTTGGTTTTCAATATATCTGATTTCTTGTTCACAAGCAGGACAAGTACCAGAGCAATCGCCTTTGTGGTGGCATTCACAAGGTTGATAACGAATGTTATTTGCATCTGCTATCTGCTGACGAACCTCTTTCAATGCCTTACAAATATCCTTTCCCTTTTGCATAATGATGGTCTTTAAGTGTCGAAATATTACTATCCAGTATGCAAATATACAAAAAATAATAGAAAAGCAAACACTATTATTGATACGAATTAAGTATCATAACATTTGATAAGATATAATAAGTAAGAAAACAAGAGACGCCTTCTTTGCCATGAAGAAAGCCTCTTCTCACATCAAGGAGACGCCCTTTTCAAATAGATAAAAGCGGAAGGACTTATCGTCCATCCGCTTTTATCGTTCGATAACTTTAAACTCTGAGAAGTCAGTCTTACGCAATAAGTCTTCGTAAGAGAGCTTGGGATGCTTCTTCATATAGACTTCCACCGCATCTTCATACCGACTATGATAGATGCGTTTCGTCATTATTTGATTCACAATCCATTGAATCTTTCCTATCTGTAAGTCGCGCTCTATCTGTGGACGTGACTCAAAGTTCTCTAGCGGATAGATACTCATCAAATAGAAAGTTAAGCAATCTGGAAGGATGTATTCACGCGACATTTGCTTGCGTTGAGTAGGTGAATAGAACCTTGCATACAATGGGTAATTAGCTCCAAGATACTTATCTAAAGAGACACCAATCGTCCCGTTACCAACAACAATACTCTGATCTAAAGCGGAGATCTGCGCATATACCTTTGGAATCTCTATGTCTGGAAGAACTTGCTTCAGCCTACTAAAAGAGGTGCTAAGCTGTTTATCAATGTCATCCGTATTAGCGTATTCAGATTCAACTGCCGCTATCAACGTTTGAAGAGTTGTGTCTTGGTAGAACTTCAAGAACTTACTATTGATGTCAGGATCGGTTGTCTCCCCTATTTTAACTACATCCTCTATCAGCGTACGGGTCTCAATTGGATACTCTGTATTCATCTGCTGGAGCGCAGAGAAGTCGCCCGTTGTAAGGTAACGATACTCTAACCGGTCATAGCGATCCAACTCTAATAACTGAGACTTATCGTTCTCGTCATCAGAAGAAAGCTTAAATTGGCAACCAACACAGGTTACCAGAACCAGAAATAATATGTAGTATAGTTGCTTCACAAGCTTTTTTACAATAATTATAGGTGTCTTTGCAAATTTACTAAAAAGTATTTTTTTATGCAAGCGTTCTACTAAAAAAGTGTAAAATACAGCTCTTTTTATAGCTTCTATTCGCCAGGTAGCCTATCAAAATGTTTATTACCATGCACATAATACTGCCATAAAATAGAGTACATCCTACGCCCATCAGGAGCACAATTAGATAACATATCTGACGAGTTCTCAGCCATATTAGACTTATTATCAGGGCGTTTAAACTCTTTACGCCACCTTTTGAAAGCTCTTCGTGCAGAAATGATAGCTTTAAAATCTCCCCAATTACGATTAAAAAGGAGCGTTTGAAAAGCTGCAAGATAATCTAAGAAGCATCGCATCCGCATTACATGCTGTAACTCATCATCAGGCAAATTCTTCCACAACATGGTTAAGTTATTACGGAAGTTAAGGAATGTCTTACGAGGATTCGACTTCGGTAATGTCCCTCCCCCAACGTGATAAACGGTGCTTTCAGGGAAACAGAAGATATGCTTACCCATACGATGTAGACGCCAGCAAAGGTCGATTTCTTCGTTATGAGCAAAGAACCTACCATCTAAACCACCTGCATCCCAATAGTCTTTAGCACGTATCATCATGCAAGCACCTGTTGCCCAAAGGACTTCTTTAGCATCATCATATTGACCATTATCATCTTCCACAACATCAAAAACACGTCCACGGCAGAAGGGATAACCATAGCGATCAATAAACCCACCCGATGCTCCCGCATACTCAAAAGCATCACGATTTGTCATGGAGAGGAGCTTCGGTTGACAAGCAGCTATTTCTTCATGGGCATCCATCTCCTCTATCAAGGGTGTCAACCAATGATGCATCACTTCAACATCACTATTTAGTAGTACATAATACTCGCTATCCACTTGTCTTAGTGCCTGATTATAACCTTCTGCAAAACCATAGTTTTGATCCAACGGAATAACTCGAAGATGTGGATAATGCTCTGATAACCATACTACAGAATCATCCGTAGAAGCATTATCAGCTACTATTACTTCCGCTTCTCCACGCGAATATTCTACCACGGAAGGGAGATATTGCTCCATTATCTTCCGCCCATTCCAATTCAAAATGACAATTGCTACTTTCATAGAAGTTCTGCTTTTAAAGAGCTTTGATCGAAATTAAAGCCCCCTAAGCGCACACGGATAATTTGATTATCATATTCTTCTTTCGCCTGATTAGGGGATAGTTCCACACGAATGTAATTATCAGTAAAGCCATGCATTGCCTTTCCTCTAGCTGCTTTCTCAAAGAGAACATCTGCTTCTTGACCAATATGTGCAGCATAGAAAGCACGCGTCTTCTCATCTGATAACTTCAATAACTTATGTGCACGATGCTTCTTTTCACGAGCATCTACCACATAGGGGATAGAAAGAGCAGATGTTCCAGGACGCTCAGAATAAGGGAATACATGTAGTTGTGTTACAGGAAGAGATGCTAAGAAGTTATAACAATCTTCGAAATATTCTGGTCGTTCTCCACGTGACCCAACCATTACATCAACCCCTATAAAGGCATCTGGCATCTTCTCTTTAATAAGCTTTATCTTGTGAGCAAACAGCTTTGTATCATAACGACGATGCATTAACTTTAATACTTCATCTGATCCACTTTGGAGTGGGATATGGAAGTGTGGCATAAAGGCACGTGATTGTGCACAATATTCAATGAGGTCATCATCAATCAAGTCGGGCTCTAACGAACTAATACGGAAGCGTTCTATACCTTCCACCTTATCAAGAGCCTTCACAAGATCTAAGAACCTTTCTCCTGTCGTCTCACCAAAATCTCCAATGTTAACACCTGTCAGAACTATTTCTTTTCCACCTTCCTTTGCAGCTTCCTCAGCTTGCTGAACGAGTGATTCAATAGAAGGGTTACGAGAGAATCCACGTGCATAAGGAATCGTACAATAAGTACAGAAATAGTTACAACCATCCTGTACCTTCAAGAAATAACGAGTTCTATTTCCACGTGAACAGCTTGCTTGGAAACTCTTTATATCCTTTGTCTTAACCGAGTGATACTTTCCCTTACCTTCTTCAGAAGATTTATCTGCTGTAGATTCAATATCTGTTTTATTCCATGCATCACTAAGATATTGTATCAAATCTGCCTTTTCGTTACTACCTAAAACTAAGTCAACACCTTCTATTTTAGCTATCGTTGCGCTCTCTAACTGAGCATAGCAACCTGTAACAATAACAAAGGCTCCAGGATTCTGGCGTACCATTCGATGGATAATCTGACGACATTTGTGGTCGGCAACTTCTGTTACCGAGCATGTATTAATCAAACAGATATCTGCAGACTCGCTTTTCTTCGCTTCTCTTACACCCATATTATATAAGGTACGCGCGAAAGTACTCGTCTCAGAAAAGTTGAGTTTACAACCCAACGTATAGAATTTGGCGGTCTTGCCTTGGAATGCTGCTGTATCTATCATATAGCTTGCAAAGTTACACTAAATCACACATAAAACCAAAGGTTACCCTGCTTTGTTCCTATTAAGAATAAGTTTAACCTCATAACTAACTATTAAAACAAGTCCTAAGAAGCCCTAAATTTACATTGTGCAGGTACACATTAAAATCATTAACATTTATTTAACGTTTATATATAACTGATTTTCAACAGATTACAAAATAGTTACAAATAGGAACAAAAAAAGTCTTTAAAAAATTATTGCCATATCAAAAAAATACTTACCTTTGCATCGTTTTAACAAACAAATGATTGTTTTACAGATTTAAAAAGCAAAGAAAATGAAGAAATTAGTTTTAATGTTCGTAGCTATTGCAGCTATCTCTTTCGCATCTTGTAATGGTAACTCTAAGCCAGCAGCTAACGTTGATACAACTGCTCAGGATTCAGCTGTTGATTCAATGCAACAAGATAGCGCACATTCTGATTCTGCAAAGGCTGATTCTGCAAAGGCTGATTCTACTGTTAAGAAGTAATCAGAAAGCGAACTGAAAAAGAGAGAAATTGACCGTAGAGCTTAGCTCTACGGTTTTTTTGTGCCTATTTTGAAAAGCAGACTACCGAAATTAGCTGTACTTGAATGAAATCTCTTTTCATAGCCCATCATACTTTCTCTACTTACAATCTACTGCCTACCAATTGCATTTCCTTAAATATCCATTATGGCAACAAATGAAATAAAACTATTGCTGTCAGATACAACTTAGATAGCAAATTCTTCATATCAAATCTACTAAAACTTATACTATATTTCTTGACAAATCTTTATCTTCAAAAAGATTCATTCTAGCGTGAGAAGCCAAGTATTATGGACGAAAAATGAGTAAAAAATAGGTTTTTCAAGAAACATATATATGTTCTGCGCAAAACTTATATATGTTTTACATAAAAGATATATATGTTTCATCTAAAAGATATATAGTTTTTCGATAAAAAATATATGATTTTTCAGTCAAAAGTACTATATTTTTCAATAATAGCGAATATTTTTTCAATCGGAAAAGGCAGAGATTTATATAACATCATGTATATCAAGAAATTGCAGAATATCGTCTAACATACTCCATAACTCGCATATTTGAATCAAAGTACACGCCTCGTCGAAAATAACGCAATTATAATCCCAGAATTAGGTAGTATTTTATTACAAAGCATTAGAAAGGTTTCCATCACAAAAATAATGCGAAACCACCTATATAAAGGCTATTCCGCAAGGATTTATATGTCGCTAAAATTCTAACTAGACCGTAATAACTAATCCATCATAAGCAAAGAAGAAGCCATCAGGAAGACGCTGTTGTGCCTTAGTATATAAACCTATTTGGTGAGTCAAGTGAGTTAGATAAGTTCTCTTAGCTCCAATCTTCTTACTAAACTCAATGGCTTCTGATATTAATTGATGAGAATGATGCTCACGTTCCCAGCGTAAACCATTGACAACTAAGGTTTCAACACCTTCTAAATAGGAAAGTTCTGACTCTTCTATTGTTTTCATATCAGTGATATATGCCAACTTACCTATTCGATAGGCAAAGATAGGTAACTTTCCATGCATAACATTAATTGGTACTACTTCAAAGTCACCTATCCGAAAATGAGAATGAGGCTGTATAGCATGAAGCTCCAACTTTGGCACACCTGGATAGAGATGTTCCGTAAAGCAATAAGGGAAATTATGCCGTAGACCTGCACACGTGTCCTCATTGGCATAAACATCAATATCTCCTAACTGGCAATAAGGGCGGACATCATCAATACCACCGACATGGTCATAATGAATATGCGTTATCAGTAAGCCATCGATCTTACGGAAAGGTTGTGGTAGCATTTGTTGACGGAAATCAGGACCACTATCAATGATAATGCGAGTGTTCTCTGTCTCTAACAAAGCTGAAGTACGTAAGCGTTTATCTCGTGGATCAGTACTTCTACAAACCTCACAATTACAACCAAGAACAGGTACTCCATTTGAAGTACCTGTACCTAAGAATGTTAAATATCTTATAGGTTCTGACATCTTCATCTCACATTTACTTCGGGATGAATCTCAATACCAAACTTCTCTCTCACATCATGCTGGATAGTCTCACAAAGGCGTACAACATCAGAGCCAGTAGCACCGCCAAGATTTACCAATACTAATGCTTGCTTTTCATAAACGCCAGCATTGCCAAGAGCTTTCCCTCTCCAACCACATTGATCAATCATCCATCCTGCAGGAATCTTCTCATGGTCATCATCGATCGTATAATGTGGCATTCCCTCATATTGTGCAGCCAATTCTAAATACTTATCCTTTGAGACTATAGGGTTCATAAAGAAACTACCAGCATTACCTATTCGCTTAGGATCAGGGAGCTTTGCATTACGGATATCAGTAATTACTTGTCTGAGTTCTGTAGCTGTTGGGTTATCTATTCCACGCTCAGCTAACGCAGCTCGGATATTGCCATAATCAAGTCTTGGCTCATAAGTCTTAGATAGTTTATAAGTAACTGATGTAATCAGGAACTTATCACGCCATTCATGCTTAAACTTACTCTGACGATAGCTATATTCGCAATCAGCATTAGAGAAGTGACATACCTTTCCCGTCGCTATCTCTACAGCCTCAACCTCCTCTATCAAATCTTTTGCTTCTGCGCCATACGCTCCAATATTCTGAACAGCACTTGCACCGCATTCTCCTGGAATAATAGAAAGATTCTCTGCGCCATAAAGATTATGCCGAACACAATAGTCGACAAAGTCATCCCATACATATCCAGAGCCACAACGCACACGTCCATCCCCCAATTCTTCTATAAACGAGATACCTGAATGAAGTACTGTTCCTGCATAATCGCCCGTTAATAGGAGATTACTACCACCACCAAGTATCAATAGTGGATAATCATCATCTTTCAAGGAGCGCACAACATCTTGTGCCTCCTCTACAGAGTTATATTCTACGAAGCGTCGACATTTAGCATCAATACCAAACGTATTATGTGGAAATAAACTATACGATTTCAAATCTTTCATATCAGATGACACTTTATGAGTGAAAGGGATAAAAATGATGGTTCCCTCGGATATTTATAAATATTGGGTGATGAGGATTAGCCTTTCCGCACACCTTCATCACCCAAACAATAGATTCTATTACTATTAATAAGCATTTATCTTCTCTAAACGCCACTTCTGACCATGAAGTTTGAAGATGAGCTGTGTTTCTACTCCATTAGAGAGACCACGGAAAGTTAATATCTTACGATTAGTCTCGGAGTACTTCTGCCCGTAAAGGATATTATATATCATTCCTCCAGGAACCTCTGGTAAGAAGGTAGACCACTCCTCTGCTGGTATCGTACGATTTACCGTTGTAGTCTCTTCACCATCAGGGTCTGGACCAGAATAAGCTAATGGATTCTTTATAGCACCTGCGCCTCGTGTTGCGAAGAAGTTAGACAGGAACTTAAAGAAAGAGGCATTATAGCTATCCTTGAACGATATATTACGAATCTCATTCAATCTCCATTTACCTTCTTGATGATCAAACCAATATTGTTCGATAGTACCCTTCTTCAGGTGAATCTTCTCAACGATAACACTATCCAAATCAGTTGACTTAGGATACTTCATCTGCTCTTCGTTATCAAATACCAATGTATAATAACCTTGAGGACGGAAGAAGTGATCTGTCTTCCATTGACCTTTCTGCAATTCAACCTTCTTATTTCCAGTTAGAACTGGCAATGGGAAGTTAATACGACTACGTTGCAACTTCTTATTTGCAATGAAGTTGAAGAAGAAATCATCAAATAGTTGGTCAGCCGCTTTAGGCATTGGCGTTGAAGCTATCACCTCTGTCGCAGAATCAACATCATCGACTGTATCACTATCTACCTCCGTAGATTCAGTGTTTGTACTATCAGCCGATTCTACCTTTTTGTTAGAACAACCAGTGCCTACAGTAAGCATTGCCACGCAGACAACTACAGCAAGTAAAAATACCTTTCTCATATTCTCTTTATTCGTCTCAAATTTCTTGCAAAAGTACGATATTTATTTCTAATAAGGTAGCAAAAGTATAAAATTATATTATGGTAATTTCTCCGTTCCGATTATAAATCGTACCTTTGCAGGAAAATAATCAAGCAGTATGTTATTAGACAAGATACAAGAACTTCTTAATGAAGTGAGCACACTCACGGCCAAAAGCGCAGATGATGTAGAGCAACTACGCTTGAAATATCTAAGTAAGAAAGGTGAAATCAATGCGTTGATGGGCGAGTTCCGCAATGTAGCAGCTGACCAAAAGAAGGCAGTTGGCATGAAAATCAATGAACTCAAACAGGTCACACAGAACAAGATTAATGATCTCAAAGAGCAACTTGAGACAAGTGAGGCGCAGAGTGACGATATTGATTTGACACGTACCGCCTACCCTGTCAGCCTTGGTACACGTCATCCACTGACGCTGGTAAAGAATGAAATCATTGATATCTTTGCTCGAATGGGCTTCACGCTCTACCAAGGACCAGAGATAGATGACGATCAGCACGTGTTTACTATGTTGAACTTTGCTGCTGATCATCCTGCACGTGATATGCAAGATACCTTCTTCATTGAGCGTAGCAACACAATGGATGTTACTAAGAACGTTCTGCTCCGTAGCCACACTTCTAATGATGAGGCACACTATATGTCTACACACGAACCTCCAATTCGTGTGCTTTGCCCTGGTCGTGTCTATCGTAATGAAGCCATATCAGCCCGTGCACACTGTTTCTTCCATCAGGTAGAGGGCTTATATGTTGATAAGAATGTCAGCTTCACCGACCTAAAGCAGGTTCTTCTTACCTTTGCACGTGAGATGTTTGGTGCAGATACGAAGATTCGTCTTCGTCCAAGCTACTTCCCATTCACTGAGCCAAGTGCAGAGATGGATATCAGCTGTAACATCTGTGGCGGTGAAGGTTGTGGTTTCTGTAAGCACACAGGATGGGTTGAAATCCTCGGTTGCGGTATGGTTGACCCACACGACCTTGAGGCTTGCGGTATTGATTCAAGCGTATATACAGGTTATGCCTTCGGTATGGGTGTTGAGCGTATTGCCAACTTGAAATATCGTGTCAGCGACCTCCGCCTCTTCTCTGAGAATGATACACGATTCCTAAGAGAGTTCGAAGGAGCATAGGCTATAACCTATCAGAATATGATAAAACAAATATAAGAGGATATGCTGAGCACATCCTCTTTTTTATTTATGTCTATTTGCCATCATGTTCACCCAAGACATATAGCTTATTTCTCCCTTTCCCAATGTCCTTAATTTTTCCTTCTTCCACCAATCGTGCCGCAATGCGATAAGCATTTGCCTGCGAAAGATTAAGGCTGAGACGCAAGTCGTCCACAGAGAAGAAAGGTCTATCCGTTCCTAACCTTGCGATAGCCTCATCAATCTCCTTATAGGTTGGGATAGAGGAAACGCCATCCCGATAAGTAACATTTTCAAACTCGGCATGAAGGAACGTCTCCATCATTTCCGTATCAGGGCGAAACTTAACCGTCCGAACCTCTGGCTTCCGCAAACGGAAATGTCCAGAACGCGGATCTTGATGCAGCTCTCCCTTCACAGCAAGACTGAAGTAACCTAATCCCGGCAAATGAACGACATTTCCCGACATCAGTTGAGAGGAAATTTCATCCCTCAATGCAGCAATTGCGGCAATCACATCGGCATGCGTAAGTGACGTTGCCCCTTGAATACTCCGACCTATGCGGTCAATTCCTACAACTTGATTCTCAATGGTAACTGCCCTATATTCTGAACGAGTAGAGAAGTGCCCATGATACTTTAATAGCTTGTACTTTACACTCATATACGGTTTCCGTTTTAAATTTATACTGTTCGCGTTATATTTTCGTACGTATCGCGTCTTTGTGCAATGCGTATATTTTTGTATTATCTAAGCGTGATAATTAATTATCAGACTTAGATAAAGTATTATCACACTTAGATAATTAATTATCACGCTTAGATAATATAATTTGATGCGTACAAAAGTAATACAAAGTCCGTAGAAAAACAAAAGAAAAGCAAGGAAAATGAAATGCAAAACGTATGTTTTTCTTCTTTTATGCTTATGTCTTACGGGTGGTTATGGGTGGTTTATATATTTTGTATAGGGGGGCGCACAATGTGTTGTTGATGTGTGAAAGTGTGGGTAGACTAGTTTGTTTCGAGGCTTAGAGCATAAAAAATCCCGCTCCATAGCTATGGAACGGGAAGAGTTATTTGTGATTGGAATCTAAGTGATTAGAGTCCCATTTTTTTGCGAATATCCTTAGGAATTGCATTCTTGTTAATCATGTAGTCCATGGTGTTAGCTGCAATGAAGTCCTTTGTCATGTACCAGATACCCTTGTAGTCACCAGTCTCACCCCAAGAGTTCTTTACCATGTAGTACTCCTTACCATTCTGATCCTTTGCAATACCAAATATGAGCATACCATGGTCATCGGTTAGCTCCCAGTTGTCGAAACGCTCTTGACGCTGCTTCTGTGTAGGGGTAATCTCTGGCACGTTTACGCCGAGAGAGTCGATCAAGTCCTTCTTCTTCGCAGTAGATAGACCTAGCCAGTGAGCCATGTCACTGCCCTTCATGCTCTCAACTTTCTTGCCATCAACCATGTAAGCGAGTCCCTTGCGTGAGAAACCAGGCTCACTAACATCGCCACCCCAAGCAACGGTGTAACCATTCATTACGGCATTGTCGATGATGCGCATCATCTCATCCATTGGAAGGTTGTAAGATTGTGGGTAACGCCAGTTGTCCTGTACTTCTACAGCGAATGTGGTGTAGAATGGATGGTGTGTGTAAGAGGTAATGGTTACGTAATCGTCCCAATTCACACCGAGGCTTGCAGCGAAAGTCTCTGGAGTGTATTGCTTGCCTTCGTATGTGAACTTATCTGGGCACTTGCCGAGGTAAGCATCGAGAATGCCTTGCAATCCAACCTTCCATTGACCTGATATCTTGTTAGCCTTGTTGCGTGCAACTGCGTTTACGTATGGTTCCATCAATGAGAAGAACTCGTTGAAGTTATTCAATGAGTCGCCATAGAGTGAACCTGGGAAAGGCATTGCGCTCTCTGGTACGATACCATGGTGCTGAATGGTGTAAAGTACGTCGTATGCTGAACCGCCTTGTGCAAACTGGCAATCGCCATGCAGACGAACAACTTGAACGGCACGATCCATGTAGGTCTTGTTAGCTACGAAGCTCTCGCAGAGGTCGTAAGTCTTGCCAGTCTTCTTGAGAATCTCCGCCTCAAAGTAGCTAAGTGTGGAGTAATCCCAGCACGTACCTGAGCGGTTCTGGTCTTTAATACTTGTAATTGGATTCTGCTTTACTACTGTAAAGACAGGCTTGTTAGAAGCAGATGCTTCTTTCTTGTCTGCAGCGTTAGCGCCTATCGCTACCAAAGCGAGCAGTGCTACTACTAATGTTTTCTTCATAAAGTTGTAAATAAAAGCAGGCTGCCATTGTTAGCTTTTGCATTGAGTGGCAGCCTTGGATGAAATTATTAATTATATGTTATCAATTACTTTCTGTTGGCTGCGATAAACTCTTCAACATCCTTTGGATGGTAAGGGATGAGGTCTTTACCAATAAAGCGACATCCCTCCTTGGTGATGAGGATATCGTCCTCAAGACGTATTCCACCGAAGTCTTTATACTCGTCGAGCTTATCGAAGTTCAAGAAGTCAGCGCAGTGTTTCTTAGCTCTCCATTCGTCAATGAGAGCAGGGATGAAATAGATACCAGGCTCATCAGTTACCACGAATCCTTCCTCTAGGCGGCGACCCATACGCAAGCAGTTCGTTCCAAATTGCTCTAGGTTAGGGCGTGTCTCCTCATCGAATCCTACGTTAATCTGGTCGAATGATTCCATATCATGAACGTCCATACCCATCATGTGACCTAATCCGTGAGGCAGGAACATTGCGTGTGCGCCAGCAGCAACAGCAGCGTCTGTATCGCCCTTTGCTAAGCCTAATTCTTTCATGCGATCGAAGAGAATACGGCAAATAGCAAAGTGAACATCGGCATACTTGACTCCTGGTTTCGCATACTTCAAAGCAGCGTCATGACATTCCTCAACAACTTTGTATATCTCTAATTGTCTCTGCGTAAACTTGCCATTTACTGGGAAAGTACGTGTGTTATCCGAGCAATAGTGGTTGATGGTCTCGGCACCAGCATCACATAAGGCAAGTCGACCTGATTCCAATACTGCCATTGATGGGATACCATGCATAATCTCACCATGCTGTGAGAAGATGGTTGGGAAAGAAACCATTGCACCGTATGAACTAGCGATACCGCTAACCTGTCCACCAACGTACTTCTCCGTTACGCCAGGTTTAGCAATGATCATAGCTGTTGTGTGCATCTTATAACCAATAACGGCAGCACGCTCCAGTTCTTCAATTTCTTCTTGCGTCTTCACAGAACGCATCTTTACAACGGCACGGATGAGATCCATGCTTGCTGATTCTTTCTGTTGGTTAGGATGAATACCGAAGAGGTCAAAGATCTGAATCTTTATATCGGCACGATAAGGGGGAAGGAAATGGACTTTACGATGCTCACGCAATGCGTTGTTGCAAATCGTCTTGAGTCCCTTCATGTCTACTGTGTTAGCCACGCCAACGGCATTGGCCATGTCTCTAACTGAATCAACACTTCCATACCAAACGATGTCATCAATGTCGATGTCGTCGCCAACGAGTGTCTCGGTGTCGTTATCAACATCAATCACGCCAACAAGCCCATCACGCTTCATACCGAAGAAATAGAGGAAAGACGAGTCTTGGCGGAACGGATAATAACCATTTGCAGGGAAGTTTGCAGGTGATTCGTTATTGCCAAAGAGAATGATGATACCACTCTTTACGAGCTTCTTTAGCTCTGCTCGGCGGTTTACATAAGTTTCTTTGCTAAACATATTTCAATAAATTAGATGGTTTGATTGCAAAGATAGTTATTTTTGGTTGAAAGTTATTAACTTTGCAGTTGTTTTTTAACGAGTTTTTATGCAAATTGATAGGAATACGGGCTTAGTATTAGAAGGAGGTGGTATGCGCGGAGTATTTACCTCGGGCGTATTGGATGCTTTTATGAAGTATAATCTTCGTTTTAAGTATGTCGTAGCTGTATCGGCTGGTGCCTGTAACGGCTTGTCATATATGAGCAGACAGCCCCGCCGTGCACGTATTTCTAACATAGATATGCTTGCCAAGTATGATTATATAGGCTTACGTCATTTGGTAACACAGGGCTGCATTTTTAATCCTGAGTTGTTGTATAAGCAGTTCCCATTTGAGCTTGTCCCCTTCGATTATGATGAGTACTTTCGTCAAAGTAAGTTAGGCGAAGTCTATGAGATGGTTGTAACGAATTGTGAGACTGGGTTAGCTGAATATCTTACCGAAACTGAGGGCAATGCGAAGAGATTAAATGAGTTAGCACGGGCATCCTCCAGTTTGCCTTATGTAAGTAAAATTGTCACCATAGATGGCAAACCTTTGTTGGATGGTGGTATTGTTGATTCCATTCCCGTTCAACACGCTATTGAGACAGGACACGAAACCAACGTAGTGATTTGCACACGTAATAAAGGATGGCGGGATAAGGGTAAAGACTATAAGCAACCTAAGTTTATCTATCGTAATTACCCCCGCCTACGTGTTGCATTAAGTCATCGTATAGAGGCGTATAATCGTCAGTTAGATTTGATTGACGAGTTAGAAGAACAAGGAAAGATACTCGTCATTCGTCCAGAGAAGCCCGTTGTTGTTGGAAGAATGGAGAAGGATGTCAACAAGCTCGAAGATCTTTACGAAGAAGGATTCTGCTTAGGCGAAGACTTTATAAAGGAGCATATCGAGTAGTGGGAAGAGTTTCGTTGAACAATTATAGGAAGCGCTTCACATTAAATTATCAGTCCGAATAGTTTGCCATTATGTAAGAAATTATCATTACCTTTGTATCTGTTAATAACTAACCATTACATTTTGAAATAATAATATTATGACACAAGAGGAATATAACCTTTTAGACATTGATTTTGCTCATTGCCCTGGCTCTCATTGTGGAAAAGCAAATGAATGCTTCCGCCATGTAGCCTATCAGATGCTTGCAAATTGCACACGAGATTGTTATATGGTAACCAATCCGAATGTGATAACGGGCAAGCCTAATTGTCCGCTCTTTATATCTAACCGCAAGGAACGCTATGCTTGGGGAATCTCACACATCTTTGACAACGTGCGTGCCTCCGATTTGCGTGGCGTCCGACTGAGCGTTATGCAATGCTTCGGTGCAGCTACCTATTATCATGTTAAGGAACAGCTCCGTGCCATCACCGAAGAAGAACAACAGGACGTCCGTGATGCCTTTACCGAGAATGGTTATGACGGGCAGAGCATTGAGTTCGATCGCTATGAAGAGCATTATCCCGTGCTTATGCGTATGAAACGTTATAAGTAAGCACAGTCTTCGCCTTTCAATTATAAATTCTTTTCTGCTTATATAAGTAATATGATGATACTTATATAAGCAGTACAATCGTATTCCTATAAGACCTATTGAGTTCTACACGTTTGTATAGCGAATTATACAAGCGTGTATAACTAATTATACAAACGTGTATAACTCGTTATACAAACTTGTATAATGCGGTTGATAAAGGCTAAGGAGGGTGCGATGTCAAGTATAAGTGCAATCGTACATTAACTTATAGGTGCATTGCATGGGTGTTAGGAGTAAGATTGTAGTCTAATTGGATGGTGGAAGATGATGCTATCTTCTCTGTCTATATGGGTAAAAATAAAGGATTCCTCACTGGTATATTGCTGTGAGGAATCCTTATAACTGAATTGAATCTATAAATTCAAAGAGAAAGCTTTTTCTATTGTGGGTTAGACCAATATCGTTCGCTTAGTCTTTGTCGCCTTTTAGTAAATCAGGACGTAACCGCTTTGTGCGCTCCATTGCTTGATCGAACTCCCATTGCTTGATCTTAGCTTCATTACCGCTTAGCAATATCTCTGGTACATCCCATCCTTTATAACTGCGTGGGCGTGTATAGATTGGAGCGGAAAGTATATCGTCCATAAAACAATCAGAGAGCGCACTTTGGTCGTCACTGATAACGCCTGGAACGAGTCTAACTACAGCGTCGGCAATGATGGCAGCAGGTAGTTCGCCACCCGTAAGCACGAAGTCGCCTATAGATATTTCGCGTGTAATGAGATGGTCACGTACTCGCTGATCAATCCCCTTATAGTGACCTGCAAGAATGATGATATTACCCCCCATTGATAAGTCATTGGCTATCTTCTGATTGAATTGTTCGCCATCTGGAGAGGTGAAGATAACGTCGTCATAATCTCTCTCTTCCTTTAAAGCACTAATACAATTATCAATAGGTTCGATCTGCATAACCATTCCAGCCTGTCCGCCGAATGGATAATCGTCCACTCTGCGCCACTTATCCTTTGTATAATCACGAAGGTTATGAAGCCTAATCTCTGCAAGTCCTTTCTTTTCGGCTCTGGCAAGGATGCTCTCATGCACGAATCCTTCCAGCATCTCTGGTAAAACGGTGATAATATCTATTCTCATAAGTGTTACAAAGTTAAGTATTATTTTATTATTGCGTTGAGACTTTAAGTTTTTTTTGTAACTTTGCAGCAGTTTTCTAATAATAAACTAAAAACGAAATGAAAAGATTCTTTTCCCTCGCTATCCTTTTGATGGCAGCTTTTGGCAGTGCTATGGCACAGGATGTTCAAGTTCATTACGACTTAGGACACAGTCTTTACAAAGATCTCTCTTCGCGCATGTCGGTAACGACTACTGTTGAGATGTTTAAACCTGATACCTGGGGTTCTACCTTCATGTTCACCGATATCGACTATAAACGTGATGGTGCTATCGGTGCTTATTGGGAGATTTCTCGTGAGTTTAATCTCTCAAAGAACAAGCAGTGGGCAGCCCATGTAGAGTATAATGGTGGTGCTGGAACTAACTTGAAAGATGGTGCTTATGTAGGTAATCGTTATCAGCATGCAGTTCTCCTAGGTGGTGCTTGGAACTGGGCTTCAAAGGATTTCTCTAAGACATTCAGCGTTCAGTTAATGTATAAGTATTATTTCAAGAATGCTAATAAAGGTTGGCATCCCTTTAGTGGTTTTCAGTTGACAGAAGTATGGAGTACCACCTTTGCAAAGGGGCTTTGCACATTTGATGGTTTCTGCGATGTATGGTATAATCCGAATGTAAAGGGCAAGTTAATCATGATTTCAGAGCCACAGTTCTGGTTTAACCTTAACACACTAAAGGGAATGAAGAATGTGAATCTGTCCTTAGGTTCTGAGGTTGAGCTTAGCAACAACTTCGTTTATAACGATGAGGGTAAGAATAACCGCTTTTATGCTATCCCAACCATTGCTGCTAAGTGGACGTTCTAGGGAAATCGGAAAGGAGTTGACGAAATAAACGAGTTCGTTGAATAGTAAACTTAAAAAGGCTCACAATAATTGTTGTGAGCCTTTTTTATAATCCTTTTAATAATCAACCTTATAAAGTTGCTATCATGTAATTGACAAAAGTACATTTCGTGGGGCACGGAAGTATAAGTTGTGGGGTACGAAAGTACATTTCGTCAATCTCTCTATTTCTTATAGCCTAGAGCCTCTAACCACGCTTTAACCTTACTCATGTCTGTACGAACCTCATGACCATAAAAGGCTTCGGGACTAAGGATATTGGCATTAGGATAAATCTCTTTGATGTCTCGAACGGCATAACCTAGTCCACTTCCTTCGTGCGTGAGGAAAGGAATGAGAGTCTTATTACTCAAGTCATACTGTTTCATAAAGGTGAACATAACCTGCGGATAGCTATGAATCCAGACTGGACCACCAAGGAACACAACATCATAGTCGTCAATATTGTTGACCTTTCCTTTGAACGGAGGATATTCTTTGCCGTATCTCTCCTTCTTTGCAACCTCAACTACTTCCTTGTAAGTCTTAGGATAAGGAGTTTCTCTTACCACTTCAAACTCATCACCCCCTGTCACATCTCGAATGTAGTCAGCCACCATCTTTGTGTTGCCCACTTCGATATTCCCCACAGCGTAGTTCTCTCCTGTGTGAGAGAAGAAAACAATAAGAACCTTACCTTTCTTTTTCTCAGCATCTTTCTTCTCATTGTTACTCGTCTTACAACTTTGCGCTCTACTTGTCTTTGGTAGCATGACAAGGCATAATACAGCCACGATAATGGCAAATATTCCTGTTAACTGTTTCATAATTTATTGTTTTTAGTTAGTTGTTCTTTCTGCGTAATCTTATTCGGCGTTCCCATAGAGCCGTTCCAAATTTGATAGTGCTAGTTATATTGTATTCAGCCACAAACCCATCAGGGGTGATATGTATCTTTATCTTATTATAGAGCGGATGAAAATCTTCGGTTAGCGAATCACAATCATTGTCAATTTCAGCAGTATCTATGACAACAGAGTCTGTGTCATCATCCACTACTTCTGCTATGGCTGTATCACAAACCGCTTCATAGTCAATACTATCATCTGATATAGAGTCTACTTCTACGGAATCTATCTCTTCTTCTGAATTTCCATTGACATAATTAAACATATAATCGCTGACATATTCTTCACTCTTTATGTCCCTGTAGAAATTCTCATCTGAAACCTTATCAGTTGTGTTGCAGTAGCTCATTGTCCGACTACTCCCATCTAATGGTTTTCCGGTGATGGTTACCTTGTCTTGCCAAGGAATACTCTGTGCCATAATAGCAAGTTTTAATCCTGGGCAAAAAGCATTGATTGCATATTTTAAAACATTGATAGAAACCATATTGAGAGAAGGTTGACTTAACTTATAATCATCTGTTTGTAATAAGAACTCGTTAGGAATCCCATGCTGAAGAATCTTGTCTAATGAAGGATAGAAGTCATGCATGTTACAAATGATGTATTGGTCTAATAAGGAAGAATAGGCTAGGATAACATCATGTTCCATTATGATTTGTAAGATAGAATCGAGAGGTATTCCATATCTGTTAAGGGTACAACAGGGTTGATTGATATGCAAACGGAATACCCTTCCATAGGTAGAAGAGTTAAGTGCTGTAAGGGTGAAGCTAGAGTAAACGCTGTCCGGAGTTGATTTATACAATGGAACGTAAGGATAGATAAGTTGTTGTTGTTTTGTGGGCTGGAATATTCTATCCCCATTGTCAGTAGAATCTCCTTTGGCTGAATAGGACCACGAGTTGGAGAACTCATAAGTAATTTCATCACCTATCTCTATTGCATTCTGAGCAGAAGTAGGTAAAGAAATAAGCAAGAGACATAATCCAAGCCAGATACTTATGTATGATTTATGGCCTGCGTTGGATAAATTATTATGAAGAATGGATTGTGATGTGCGCATACCTTTATCTTGTTAATGGTTGATGAAAATGGTGCCGATTCACTTTATTGTTTAACCTGCCTAATAAGCGATTCATGTGAAACAATAAGTGACCTTGGTTGTTTAAAGGTAACAGTTCTATTGTATTCATTTAGCCAGCCATCCGAGTTGAAAGAAGTTGTTTCTTCTATCTTGAGAGGATGAGAGCCTTTCTTATCTGATGGTATCTCTTTATAATGTACCATTTCTGGTGTGTACTTACGTCTATAAATCTCAGGTAGCACACCAAGCCCTGGAGCTGAGAGGTTTATAATTAATGATATAAAAGAATTGACATCTTCTGATTGGGTGAATTCTTGCTTAAATTCCTCCTTTGGCACTACATCAGTAAATTTTTTAATAAGTTCGTTCTCTTCTCTGTGTGCGTAGATGTAGTCTACAATATCATTTATTGTTTCATTCGAATTGGCGGGCATATAATTACTCATATTTTTATTAAAGGTGATTAAGATACCTTTTTCTTTTAGTAATCCATTAGTGAACTTAGGAGTCATTAACTCTGGGTTACCATTGATATTATCCCCATAAGGACTCTGTTGAACCTGTAACCGCATGGTATAAGTATAAGGTGTCACTTCCCGTACAGTTAATGTAAATGTTGATTCGTAGGATTTTCTATTTTCATTGAGTAGATAGTAAGACGATGCAGGACTGAAAGATAAATTATCATAGACACCATAAAGAATCTCTATGGGCTTTCTTGTAGTTGGGTCCTCTGCTTTAATCGATAGCTTATAGGTGTATTGGAGAGTATCTCCCTTTTTGAAATGTGTAGAGATATAGTCTCCTGGCACTTGTGCACATGCTATCGTACAAATGAATGTGACAATGGCTAGTGCTATTCTCCGTTGATTAATATTCTTCATTTTGAGAAGGGTGTTAAAGGGTTATTTAAATTGTTTTTGTTAAGTAGTAAAAGCTATTCTTGAACCATCTTTATAGAGAAAGACCCATCTTAGAACAATGAGCCTTCTTTAGTTGGAGAAGGATTAGCTTCCATCTGCACAAATCGAGCAATGAATTCTTCTTCAGAGATAATTGGAATAGAGAGTTCCTTCGCCTTTTTATTTTTGCCAGAAGAACTTTCTACATCGTTGTTAATAAGGAAGCTGGTTGATTTAGAGACAGAACCTGTCACTTTGCCCCCTTGACTCTCAATGTAAGCCTTCAGCTCATTACGATTCTTATAATGATGCACATCGCCAGTGATAACAAACGTTAGTCCTTCGCAACTATTACCAGTTGGCGCAGATGAAGACTGACTAATATTGAGTTCTACTAATAGCTGTTGCAGCATTGAATAGTTATCTTTATCCTTCATCCATCTAACAAAGCTGGCACTCTTTTCTGGACCAATGCCTGCAATAGTAGCAAAGACATCTTCGGTAGTAGCTTCAGTAGCTGTATGGAATAGGTCTGCTATTTGATAAGCCGATAACAAACGATTGCAAACATCACGCCCGATAAGTGGTATATTTAATGCAAAGAGTAAGCGATGCGCTTCCACATCACGAGCTTTCTCAATGGCTGTAAGTAACTTGCTAACGCTCTTGTCTCCAAATCCATCCATTGTTCGTAGTTCTGAAGCATGGTTGTTGAGATGGAATAAGTCTGCATATTCACGTACCCAACCAAGATTGATAAACTTCTGTATTGTCTGTTCGGATAGTCCATCAATATTGATTCCTTCCTTTGATACAAAGCGTCCGAACTTCTTGAGTTGCTTTGCAGGACAATGCGTGTTGGTACAATGCAACGTCTTTGTTCCACTACTCTCACTCTCCGTTACCTCTGTTGCTGATTGGCATACAGGGCAAAATTCAGGTATATGGAATACGCCCAGTCGCTCAACAACATTGATTACTTTCGGGATAATCTTATTTGCTTTGATAACAGCTATCTTTGTTCCCTTATCGCCAATCCCCAGTCGTTCACATTCGGAGATATTGCAGAGCGAGGCACGCTTTACAGTTGTTCCTTCTAGTTCAACGGGTTTGAATACGGCAACGGGAGATATGGTTGAGGCTGCACAAGACCATTCTATATATTCTAATTCTGTTTCCGCACTCTCATCCTGCCATTTGAATGCATAACCAGCACGTGTCGCATGATGACCAGTGACAGAACCTGTTGCAGCATAAACGGTGTCGTCGTATGAGATGACCAGGCCGTCAACGGGATAGGGGAAAGGCGACGAACTCTTGCCTGTTACCCGTTCTGTCCAACGATCGATGACTACTTGGATATTTGCTTCTGTGGGCTGCTCAATGAGTTCTCTGTCTACTGGCTTGAAGCCTTGTTGTTCTAGCCATGCCATACGATTACCCCATGAGATAATCTCTTCTTCTTCATAAACGAGGGTAAACGGAATCCAACGGATATGGCGTTCTTTCACTTCATTGATGTTCTTCAATGTCAATGAACCTGATGCAAGGTTACGAGGATTAGCATATTCCTCTTCTGATTCCATATTGAATTGCTCGAAGTCAGGATAACTGATAACAGCCTCACCACGAATCACAAGATGTCCTTTATAGGGTATTGCCTGTAGGATTCCGTCAATAGCCTTAGATAGATGGGTAATATTTGTTCCAATGTGACCATTACCACGCGTGACAACCTTTGTCAGTTTTCCATTATCGTATGTAACAACTAGTGTCAAACCATCTAACTTCCATGAGAGCCAAATAGGTCTATTCTCTGCCCACTTTGCAAGTTCTGCCACCTTCTTTGTCTTTGCTAAAGATAGAGCAGGGAACTCATGTTCCTCTTTCTGACCAGTAAGGTTATCAGCAGATACATTTTGAGTAGGAGAATCAGGTAAGATAATTCCCGTTTCCTCTTCTAACTTCTTTAATCGGTCAAAGGCAGCATCCCATTCATAGTTGGTCATGATTTCTTCTCGACCATTATAATAAGCATCAGATGCAGCGTTGAGTTGTTCAACAAGGGATTGTATTTCGTCGTTCATTCGTGTTGAGTGTTTGAATATTGGCAAAGATACTACAATTTGATGAATCTGACATTCATTCGCTGAATTAATTTGAATAGTTTATGTTGCCAACTCACTTCTTTTGCTTACCTTTGCGCCAAAGAATAATCGAATCAATTTTATTTATGTCTACACTAACGATTTCTATTATCGTCGCCTTCGTCTTGGGCTATGCGCTCATTGCAATGGAGAGCCTTACTAAGGTTAACAAGGCAGCAGTTGCCTTATTGATGTTTGTTTTCTGCTGGACACTTTACATGTTTGATCCAGCACCGTTTGTACAGTTGATGCATCCAGAGTTTAAGGGTGTGGGTGATCAGTTAGTCACGTTTGGAAATAAGTTGATAACGGAGCATCTTGGTGACACTGCAACCACGCTTTTCTTCCTTATGGGAGCTATGACAATCGTTGAGATTGTTGATCAGAATGGTGGTTTCAACTGGGTAAAGAATGTGATGCGTTCTAAGTCAAAGCGTAGTTTATTATGGAAGATAGCCTTCATGACGTTCTTCCTTTCAGCTATTTTGGACAACTTGACGACAAGTATTGTGATGATTATGATTCTCCGCAAGCTCGTTCAAGACCATAAGGATCGTATGATTTATGCGTCATTGGTTATCATTGCTGCCAACTCTGGCGGTGCCTTCTCACCAATCGGTGATGTGACAACTATCATGTTGTGGAATGCAGGAATGATAACAGCTGGTGGCGTGATAAGCGAGATTTTCATTCCATCTCTTATATCAATGATTATCCCAGCCTTTGTTCTTCAGTTCTTATTAAAGGGCAAGTTAGGTGGTGATATGTTAGAGACTGATCACTCTGGTGATACTGAACTATTAGAGTTCAATGGCTCACAACGCAAGATAATCTTTGCTATTGGTGTGGGTGGACTCTGCTTTGTACCAGTATTCCATTACTTCACAGACCTTCCTCCATTCGTTGGTATCCTCCTTGTTCTGGGTATTCTTTGGACGATCACAGAGATATTTTATCGCAATCTACATCGTGCTAAGGGCGATAGCGAAGACTTCTCTAAGCGTGTCACCAACTTATTGAGTCGTATAGATATGTCAACAATCCTCTTCTTCCTTGGTATTTTGATGGCTGTTGCCTGTCTTGAAGAAGTGGGTATATTACACGAACTCGGTGGAGGATTAAACAGTTTCTTCCAAGGTAATCATTATGCAGTGACGGGTATCATTGGAGTATTATCGTCCATTGTTGACAACGTCCCACTTGTTGCAGGTAGTATGGGTATGTATCCTGTTCAGGCAACAGGCGACATGGCCGTTGATGGCATCTTCTGGCAGCTCTTGGCTTATTGTGCTGGAGTAGGTGGTTCTATCCTTATCATTGGTTCTGCAGCAGGTGTTGTCGTAATGGGATTGGAGAAGATAACCTTTGGTTGGTACATGAAGAAGATTTCGTGGATAGCTTTCTTAGGCTATCTCTGTGGTATTCTCTCTTATTGGGTTATCCGTACGTTTATCTTCACAACTCCATTGTAAGAGTTGTAAATTAGGAATAGGGAAAGACAACTCTCGGCCTAACCCCTTTTTATCAAATAAGAATTGGAGGATGTGTTCAGCCTTAATTGAACACATCCTCCAATTTTATATACCATTGTCATAGAAAACTTATGTCTCTCTGTCCTTCTGTCTAAAACTCTGTTACTATCCCCCTATGTTCGTATGTTACTCTGTCTTCAAAGCCCATGTTCTTCTGTCTCACACAAAAGCCTCACCCCGTTAGACCCCCCTCTCTGTAGGAGAGGAGCTGGGGGTGAGGCCGTACCACGGAAGCGAGAGAACCAAATTAATACACTAGTTTTGAAAGACATTAATTTAACAATTAATATAATCGATTGTCTTATTACAGAACGATTGATACCCTGAATCAATCTAATAAATGCTCCCGTGGCACCTTTATCTAGAAGCAGAACCTGTCATAAGAAATGTGTTCTTATATCATTCAGCCTAAAGCCTTGTTCTTCTGCTACAATGTTCCTCTAAGCAACGCAAAAAATTCTTCGCGAAGAAAATTAAAATTGTTCGCGAAGAATTTCGATTTTCTTCGCGAACAATTTTTTT
>NZ_AJIN01000037.1:0-3255 GCF_000257925.1 Prevotella sp. oral taxon 306 str. F0472 | reverse complement strand
ATTATGTCTAAAAACTCTGTTACTATAACCTTGTGTTCGTATGTTACTATGTCTTTATCCGTGTCCTTCTGTCTTATAAAGAAAAGCCTCACCCCGTCTGGGGGTGAGGCCGTACCACGAGAGCGAGAGAACCAAATTAATACACTAGTTTTGAAAGACATTAATTTCACAATTAATATAATCGAGTTGTCTTACTACAGAACGATTGATACCCTGAATCAATCTTAAATGCTCCCGTGGTAAAAGCCGACACTAAAGAAAAGCCTCCCCAAGCCCCTCCAAAGGAGGGGATGTCCCCATCCCTACTTACAGGCTCTCAGTCGTTTCAAACTATATCCAATAAGGACATCCCCTCCTTTGGAGGGGCTTGGGGAGGCTTTCTTTTGTGGGGGTGGGGCTTTACCCTGCCTGTGGTCCAGGGTTCTCTTCACTCCCCTTTTCTTTCGGTTCGGGGGCGGGGGTGGGGCTTTTCTTTCTAGCAGGATTATCCACCGACACCTCCGCAGCATGGGCAGCCTCACGCATTTTAGCTTTAGGCGTGAAGATAATCTTAGGAGTTTTGAGTGTGGCAGCCGTTACGTCCTTCATGTCGTCCATCATCTTTGGAGGGAAGTAAATGCGAAGTGAACCGAGGTCGCCAAGGTCAATACTGGCACCCATCTTCAACGAGCGGCACGCCATCTTGCCCAATGTGATAAGCGTATTCATCACATCACCACGCGAGAGCGAAGTCTCGTCCATAATCATGTCGCAAAGTGCATCAAGCGTCATGTGTTGGTTACTCTTGGGTACAGCGTAGTACACCGTCTGCCCCTTCTTCTTCCCGATTGTTTGTTTCTTTGATTTTACTTCGAATTCTACCATAGCATTATACTTTTAAATGGTTTATAAATATGTTGTTAAAACTAACTCTTCCATAGGCATTCCACACTTCGTTTCAAGGGTGTTTAAGACTCTTCATCAAAGGTGTTTAACACTATTGATCAAAGGTGTTAAACACCTACAGCCAAGAGTGTTTAACACCTTTGAGACTCGTTATTCTATATCCTATTTCAATCACCTTACGGCGGCGTCCAAGGTGTCGCCTTTTAGAGGGCGACACCTGTAACGGGCAATCGCAAGGACTACTTGAACCCACCAACCCTGAACCCGCGGCTGCGGTCGTTGTAGCTCACGCGGACTTGACCACTGCTGAAGTCCAGGTAGCACGCGAAGTTGCTGTACCATGGGTGAGCACTTGACGACCAATAGCGGCCGTTGCCAACGTCGTTCAGCTGACCAAAGTTGTAGAGACCCAAGGCGGGCAGGTAAAAGTAGTTAGCTGCGTCGGCTACGGAAGGAAGAGTCTGAGATATGGACCAGCTATAAGCGTTTCCATTTGTACGCCAATCGGTGCCATCGACAGCCGTGTTGCTGTTGTAATTACCTTCGCCTTGCAATACTGACTTCTCCTTAAGCCACATGCCACCTTTATATAAATGCCCCATAGTTGTCCATAATTCGTCTCCATCCCAACGTGGATCGCCCTTGGCAGCGTACCACGTCATCTCGTTCACGTTGGGGAGATCTTTACATGGTGTGTGAGTAGCAGGGTTATCTACGCCATAAGTAAATGCTTCGTTGTAGTAACGTGAGTCAGTGTTGCTCTGGGCGTAGTTTGATGAACTGTTACCGTTAAGTGTTGGCTGGCCTGCACCTGATGCTAAGTGCTTTGTCCATTCGTAACCTTTCCAGTATTGTTCCTGCGCATCCCACATATAGTAATGGTCGCCGTCATAATTTTTTATGTCAAGGTTAGCAGTGATGTCGTAATACTTGTTCTGGTCGTAGGTAGCTGAGGCTAATGTCTTGGTTATAGTTCCCTCTACGTGTGTTGCAACGTCCTTCACCCAATAACGTACCTTGAGTGTGTGAGTACCTGGCTTAATCACCACGTAAGCACCATTTGTTGCTGCGCTTGTAGCGTTATTAGTTAAAGGGAATCCATTAGCGTATGTTCCGCTACCAACTGTTGCAACAACAATTTGATTACCACTACCAGTACCCGTTAGTTTGCCTGTGACTGGGTTAAGCGTGTAAGTACTAGTAATATCGTTATCTGAATTTACTTCTACCTTTGTCAAGTAGCAGTCATGCAAGATAGTGTTACTGGTACGTGGTAAGAAGAGAAGGTAAGCAGCCTTGTGGTCAAGCGTGAAAGCAAAACCATTCTTTGCATTTGACCATGCGGCATCTGCCATTCCGCAATCGCCTGATGTACCAAAATGAGCAGTAGTGTTAGGCTCTGCCTGGCTCTGGTTTGCAGCGATTGTAACTTGATTCTGATTGCCATTCTGACCTGGATAATAGACCTTATAGGTGGTAGTCTTTGTAAACTTACCAGGTACCTCAAACTTAAAGCTGGCAGTCTTTTCCGTTGGAGCATTACGACTTTGCTGCCATGTACCGTTATCATCCTTTACCCAAATCTTGTCGCCTGCTTCCCAATAGAAAGCACCATTCCTTTCCATGGATGTGCGTGTTGCAGGGTCACCTGTTGAGAAGATGGTAAAGTTCTTATTGTTATTTGTGCCATTAGGGTTCTGTGCTATGTCCTCATTGGCACAAGAAGCAAAAGCCAAGGCAATGCCGAGCACAAGTGCCAAAGACTTTAGTCGTGATGCGAATGAATATTGTTTCATTGTTTTCTTCATTGTTACTTTGTTTTTTTAGTTTATTACTCTCTATTAGTCTTCCCACATTAGATTTTCTCCCTCTCCTTCACCTTCAGACATCCAATTAGGAGCCTTCTTGGCATCTCCATACGTTCCACCTGATTGTGCAGGATTATGCTGACCTGGCATAGACGCATCCATCAAATTAGTGGCCTCGTTTACCTGAATTATCATGCACGCTGGTGCAGAATAACTCTTCTTTACTTGCTTTTTTCTCATTACTTCATTGATTAAAATAGTTGTTATTTCGTTCTTATTTTGCTCTAAATCGAGTTCGCAAAAGGGCATAAAAAAGCGAACAAAGGAAACTCTTGAAAGTCCTTTGTTTACAGGGGTTACGGCACGCTTCGCGCGCGCGTATGCGAGAAGAAAAAATGTGTTATTAGACGCTAGGTGCGAATGTGTGTGTGTGTTAGCAAATTATTTGGATTGACCAAAGATAAAGTGCAAAAAGATGCAAAGAATTCGATAATTCTTTGCAGTACTTCGTTCACTTGATATGTCATTGCTAATTGTTTCACGGCGGCAAAGGTAAGAAGAA
>NZ_AJIN01000036.1:0-177644 GCF_000257925.1 Prevotella sp. oral taxon 306 str. F0472 | reverse complement strand
ACTAATGTCCCAAATCTAAGATTCCCTGAGTTTGAGGGAGAGTGGGAGGAGTGCAAGTTGGGAGATGTTGCGATAGTAGTTGGTGGCGGCACTCCATATACAAATAACCATAAATATTGGAATGGCGATATTCAATGGTTCACTCCATCAGAGATTGGTAGAGACAAATATGTAACCAATAGCTTACGTACAATATCAGAAGAAGGTTTGAATAAATCCAGTGCAAAACTTCTTCCGATTGGGACAATATTGTTAAGTTCCAGAGCGACAGTAGGAGAATGTTCTATAAACAAAGTAGAATGTACAACTAATCAAGGATTCCAATCTTTAATTCCCAAGGAATATTTCTCGAAGGAGTTTGTATTTTATTTGATGCAGACCAAACGGAAAGAGCTAATAAGAAAATCTTGTGGTTCTACATTTCTTGAAATTTCAGCAAACGAAGTACGAAAAATAAAAATAGCAGTACCAACATCCAAGGAGCAGGAGAAAATAAGTAAACTTTTAGCTTTACTTGATGAGCGTATCACTACCCAAAACAAAATCATTGACAAGTTGCAATCCTTAATCAAGGGGATTATGGTCGAATTGCAAAAGCAAGGACAAAATAAAGGCAATTGGAGAAATGTACTTCTAAGTAAAGTTCTCACGGAAAGGGATGAACGTAACACTAACTTATATCAAGTTTTTTCTGTTTCTGTTAGTCGAGGTGTTATTAATCAAGTAGATTATCTTGGACGTTCATTTGCAGCAAGAGACACATCAAAATATAATGTTGTACATTATGGTGACTTAGTTTATACAAAAAGTCCTACGGGAGCATATCCTTATGGCATAGTTAAACAAAACCTTAACCAAGAAAATGTTGCAGTTTCACCACTATATGGTGTTTATATACCCAATAGTCTTTCTGTTGGAACATATCTCCATGAATATTTTAGGAGTGAAATAAATACGCACAACTATTTGCATCCGCTGATTCAAAAAGGAGCAAAGAACACTATTAACATTACAAATCAACGATTCTTAGAAAATAGTGTCCCGATGCCTGTATGTGCTAATGAACTATTGCTGATCTCAAAATTATTAATTTCTTTTAACGATAAAATTAAATATCAGCAAAGCATACTACAACAATATCAGAAACAAAAGCAATACTTGCTCCGTCAGATGTTTATATGAACATCTGGCGAAGTAGGTATTGTTTTTGAGAATGTAACATTGATAGCATATTTATCTCATTTATAATATACTTGTCATAGTTTTTTAAAACAGATGCAACTGAATTAATATTCTCTTTATTAAAAGAATATGGCAAAATATAGTTCTCCACATCTCCTTTACCAATATTCATCTGGGCAGCTCCTTGAGCACAAGCAATCATACTTTCCTCAAATTTATGAAAAGAAAGTACTTGGTATATGAATTCTCTATTTTCACTTATCTTTAATTGTAATAGTCCAACTCGTTGATTGAGTAGAAAAAAACCTTCTGTGCATAATGAAACACGACCAACATTACCTGTTAATGATATTAAAATATCATTAGCTTCCAATTTTTGGTGCTTTTGAATATCATAAGGTATTTCTATAATACAATTACATTCATTCGTTTTGACATAACGTTCGCCAGCGACATTTGCAATAGTAAGAATTTTCCATTTTCCCAAAGCGTTATATTTACTACTTTGGAAAGCGTATCCATTCTTCAATTCTGCAACTTTTGATAACTTTATTTTATTCTCAAATAAGTCTTTTCGTTCGAAGAGATATTTACTAATTGCAGACCTTAGTTTTTTCAAGTCCTCAATGATTTTGTTTTGGGTAGAGATGCGCTCATTTATCAAAAAAAGAAAATGGGTTAGTTTCTTCTGCTCATCATGTTTGGGATAATATAATTTCAGATTCCGAAGGTCATCATTATAAATTCTAACAATAGTGGTAGAGTTCAAATATGACCAGTTTATTCTAGAAAGTAGATAAAATAAAAAATCATTAGATATAATCTCTTTAGGATTGTCTATCCATACGATATTTGAATCCTGGTAGTAAGATTCTTCTCCATTATATATAATGCACTTACCTACTGTTCCTGCACAAGTAATCATCACTTCTCCCCTATGTGGGAAAGGATATTTTGTTTTGTACTCATCAAACAATTCTTTGGAAATGTAAGCGTCGGCTTTCCCCCCAATAGTACCGATTTTATAAAAAGGAACTCCGCACTCAGTGTTTGTTTGAGCTGCCATTATTCGTTTGCACATCTGAATATTACATTCATTCCCCAAACGTTCTTTCTCCCACTCTCCCTCAAACTCAGGGAATCTCAGATTTGGGACATTGAGTGTCTTTTGTTCGTTATCTATCGTTGTTGTCATTTTGAATCCTTAATTTTAGTTGCCAATCATATCTCAGTTACATGCCAGTTACATGGTCGGTATATGCTCCATACCCCATTATATGAGGGTTTGGGGCTAAATTTGGCACTTATTTGAACCTTCAGTTACATGGTAGTTACATGGCCTATGCCCAATATGGGATATAGTTATGCCTATTACCTCCCTCTGCATTTTCCTCTTTTATCAGTTTCGCTTCCAAAGCATCCTTGATTATCCTTGATGCCATTGGATAATTCTTATCCTCTATGCCCAGGCGTGTGCGAAGAGATTGATTGTTCATCTTTTCATTGGAGACATATTTGAGACAGGCGTGTTGATAACAAGCCCTCACTCTCTCGGACTTATCCAAATCTGCAAATTTCCGATAAGAGAATACCGTTGCAGTGGTTCGGCTTTCATAGAGCTGGAAACGTACTGGTGGTAACTGATACAGTTCCACATAGAATATGGTCTTATCCATACCACTACCTTTTTCCTCACAAATGCCCATTCTGCGCATGATGTCTGCAAGAGTATCGTTTCTTGACTGATATTCATCTATGAAACGCTCCACACTGATAAGGGGTTGCCCTGGGTTGGAAAATTCAATACGATCAGAATAGATTTCAATCATCGGAAAGCCCTGTACAGCAAAATCTTGATGAATAATCATGTTTGCCGCCAATTCTCGAATGGATATTTCCGGGTACATACGGGCATCCTTTCTTAAAGCCATGCCTATCTCCTCATTGGCAGGCAGCTGGCTGTTTATCCATGCAACCATTTCTTCAAAGCCTATGGCATAGCCTTTATCGAAAGTCTGTTCACGAATGGTCTCAATCTTATTTTTGCCTTTATAGACAATGACTCTAACCATTTTTCGCTTTAGACCATCGAAATCAGATAGGTGCTTGGCAAACAGAATGGCCCCAAGTTCAGTAATACTGTAGCCAATCTCATCTTTCGTTATCAAATTTTCAGCTAAAAACCTATCCAAAATACCATTTGTATCTTGTGGAAGAGGTAAGTGCATCATGTCAAAATAAGTTTCTGCACTAAGGTAGGAGAAAACGTCTTGACCAGATAATCCTTTTTTCAAGACAATCTTTTCCAAAGATTTACGATCGCCTTTCCAAATCTTAGCTTCCTTTGCAGGAAAGTCCTTCAACTTGCGTGTTATTGTGCCGACTCTAACGTATGCTTCATGTAGGAAACTTACAGGGCGATTGATTGTTGCTGGAATTTTGAAGATACAGACATGACCTTTATCCTCATAATTGAAATCGTCAATAATCTCGAAGTCTATACGAGGATTCAAGCGAGTTGATAGCCAAGATTCAAGTTCTTCGTTGCCAACCATTATTTGTTTGCCGTACAAGTTGGTGCCAACAACATCATGACTTTTATCATCAACACCGAATACAATATAGCCAAATGGCATATTACACAAATAGGAACTATTCGACAAGGCTGAGATTCTTTCCCCTATCTCTTCTTTAGAATGAAAATTGTGCTTAAACTCTAACCACTCTGTTTCTTTTGGCTTGGCTGTCAGAGCATCAATCAATTTCTTGAAATCTATATATTCCATATGACTTTATTCTCTTATAGGTTCAAGCAACATTACTAATTCAGACTCGGCAATGTCACACTTTTCAAAAAGGAATCGTAAACAGCGGAGCTTGCTTCAGTTGTCCATAGATGTCCACAAGTATTTTTGTGGAGCAATCTGTGTGCAATATCTTGTATCAGCTTGTTGGGCTGACCAAAAGAAGCCTTCAGCATCATAGAGTGTATCTACAATGTCTGTATACTGTTGTTCAACCATCTTAACCACTCGTAATAGCATTTCCTTCCATGTTGTCTCGGTATATTCGTTGCCAAAAAGACGGAAGCCTTTTAGCTGCCTGTTTGTCGGAGTGAAAGATTCCTCTTCCAGAGACACTTCATCAACAGGCTTAGGCAATGGCTTGAATGCGGTTTGTGGCAATGGATAGAGACGCAAAAATATTGCCACAATTTCATTGCTGCGATTTTGCAATTCAGTTTCAGTCCACTTCTCGCACAAAGTGACATTTTTAGTCAAGCGATACTTGGAATTTCTGTAACCTGGATATATTTCATTTCCAATTGCCTTGCCATCACGCTTTATAGCAAAAGGCTTGTTGCTAAGTTCGCTATTGATGCCTGTCAATGTCAGGTTGGCAAATGTGTGAAGGTATTTCTCTTGTATCTCTTCAAAATTATCACCAAGCATTGCTTTCCATTCTCCACTGAGTGTTTGCGGCATAATATGTTCAATAGTGGCATCCTTCTTTTTCATGTCAATAGCTACGTCATTGTATTCACCATGCACAGAATTCTCCAACCTTTCAAAGAGGAAAATTTGGAACGGCTTAAGCATGTGATAGGCATCTCGGGTCTTTATTGATTCCACAAACTGTACATCTCTTGGCAACTGATAGTTGCCATCACGACGCATAATGTGAAAAGTCAATATATCTGAATAAGAATAATCAAGTTCAATATTAGCAGAGGCATATTCTTCAAGACTTTTCAGTACATCCTTATGCAAAGCACAGAACACCTGTGTAAGTGCATTGCCAGGCATATTGCATACAATACGTCTTGCCAAATAGTTTTCCACCAAGTCAATCACTTTGTACATTTCTGCTTCTGAAAGTTCATTAGTAGAGGCATACTTCAAAAATTGAATGAAGAATACATTGGCCACGTCTGTTTCGATATTGCAGATATGACGCATTTTCTCAGAAAGTTTGGCGGTGAAGAGTTTTGCCTCCACCACTTGCTGATAGTAATGTGCATAGTCCAACATTTCAATCAATTCTTCTTTACGGTCATGCCCTTCCATGTACTTCTTCCATTCGTAATAAATATTAGACAAACGAACAGGGCGTTGCAGCTGTTGCTTGATGGTGAGATAATCGCGCAAAAATCTTGTTGGTTGGCTTTCTGTTGCAAGTTCTATCTTTTGCCAATAGTTCTTGAAACACTCCAGTTGCTCTTCTGGTGTCAAGGACATCAGAAGATAATTGCGTATCTTGTCTGCCTCTGTAAGAGCCAATCCAGTAGAGTTAAGACTTTCAAAAATGAGCTGTGCATCATCATCTTTGTCCAATTCTATTGAAATGATTTGCAAGCGTTCGATGGCATCAAGCAATTGGTCAAATGACAATAATTGTGGTCTTCTCGTCAACTTCTCATAGAAATGGTGATAATTGCGAGTAATCTTAGACTCTTCATTAAAGGAACCCTCACCATTAAAAATCTTGTCGTAGGCAATTCGGTCATTCTCAATAGGTACTAATTTAATTTTACGTTCGGCGTTACAGAACTTAGCATTCAAGAAAACCTCATAAGCTTCTTCAACTCTCTTCTTATCACTTATTTCTATAGCATCATCTTTCACTGCCTTTATTCCAGCCAAAAGAAGAAGTGAAATGGTGGTCAAACGTTGCTGTCCATCTATTACCAACCTATTGTAGCTATTATTATCGGCAGACGATGTGACGATAGAACCAAAGAAATGAGAATATCTGTTTAAGCGACTTAGTTTTACCAAGTCGCTAAGCAGCTGATCGCAATTGTCTATCAACCAATCGTAATTACGCTGATAGACAGGAATTACAAATTGGATTTTATTGCCTTCTATAAATTCATATAATGGTTTTGCATAACCTTTCATACTTAGTTCCTTTCGTTTTTATTCAACCAATCCCAATTCTTTCAAATAACCTTCAATTTCTTTGTCAAGGTCGGCACGCTTGGCTTCCAGATCCTTGATTTCCTTCATCACGGCATGGATGTCAATAGGTTCTTCCTCCTCGAAAGTATCAACATAACGAGGAATATTGAGGTTGTAGTCGTTTTCGGCAATCTCCTCCAAGGTGGCAAGGTGGCTGTATTTCTCAATCTCCTTGCGATCACGGTAGGTGTCAACAATCTTCTGAATATGCTGTGGGCGGAGCTTGTTCTGTGTCTTTATCTTCTCAAAATCCTTGCTGGCATCAATGAAGAGAATACTGTCGTCTTCCTTACGGCATTTCTTAAACACCAGAATACAGGTAGGGATGCTTGTTCCATAGAAGATGTTGGCAGGCAGACCGATGATAGCATCCACATAGTTTTTCTTCTCAATGAGGAAGCGACGGATTACCCCCTCAGCATTTCCACGGAAGAGAACACCATGAGGAGCAACGCAAGCCATAGTTCCACCCTCGTTTAAGTGATAAAGCATGTGGAGGATGAACGCATAATCAGCTGTCTTGCGTGGAGCAAGCCGTCCTGCCTTGCTGAAACGGTCATCATTGTTGAACTTATCAGCAGCACTCCACTCAGCAGAGAACGGAGGGTTGGCAACAACGGCATCAAACTGAGTGTCACCAAAGGCATCGGCTTCGAGTGTGTCGCCATTCTCAATACGGAAGTTGCTGAATTTGATGCCATGAAGGAGCATATTCATGCGGGCAAGATTGTAGGTAGTGGGATTCTTCTCCTGTCCGAATATCTCATTAGCATGTCCTATACTTGCTGCACGGAGCAGCAAAGAGCCGCTACCGCAGGTTGGATCATAAACATTGCGAAGGCGTGCATGGCCGAGGGTTACAATTTCAGCCAAGATACGGCTAACTTCCTGCGGAGTGTAAAACTCACCGGCTTTCTTTCCTGCACCGGCAGCAAACTGGCTAATCATATACTCATAAGCATCGCCAAGAATATCAATCTCTTGTGAAGCCTCTACGCCAAAATCTATGTCATCGAGGGCAAGAAGTACATTACTGACCAATGTATTTTTATCATCGGCTGTCTTTCCCAATTTAGGTGAGGCGAGGTCTATGTCTGAGAACAAACCGCCAAAGTCCTCCTCACTGTCTTGTCCCAGAGTACTATCTTCAATACGCTTCAAAGAACGCTCAAGTATCGGCAGGATATTTTCTTTCTTTTTAATACTCTCAATAACGGATGAGAACAAGAAGTTAGGTTCTATGAAATAGCCAATATTTTCGATACATTCGGTCTTTACGCTCTCTTGTAGCTCTTCTATATCGGTATCTTTTTCCATTGACCATAGTTCTTTGAAGGAGATTTCATCGTCCACTAATGCGTTATTGGCATATTTTTCGATTTTCTCCGATAAATACTTGTAGAAGATAAACCCAAGGGTGAAATACATAAAGTCGCTTGCCGACATATTGCCACGCAGTTTGTTAGCAACTTCCCAAAGTTGGTCACGGAGTTTCTGTTGTAATTCTTCGCTCATATTATTGTTATTTCTTATTTTCTATTATTAAAATATCTCTCAATGCCACTTTGTATGATTGGGATTTTGTTATGTTATCAAATGGAAATTCTGACTTGCTGTGTATATGTGAAACATCAATTATACAATTCCATGAAGAAAATGTAGGTGCTTCTTCACTGGGGTCTAAGCATAAGATTTTCATAATTGCACCATTCTTATCACAAAATTCGTAGCCAACAGCAAGCATGGCGTGAGCTCCATCAGTAAACACAGTTGATATTATAACCGGTTTGTCCTCATCAAGCGTATCTGCAATGAGACCAATAAGTTTCTCCTTGTCTCGTGGGTTTCTCCTTCTGACTCTTATCCCGAAACTTTGCTCGTTAATTTCTTTTCTAAGAGTTGAATAGGAATAGCCAGACCTTACCATTCCTTGCTCATCAAGAAAATGGCTTAAAAATTTTCCTTTGGGTGTTCTTCTGTCAGGCTTGTTGAATATCTCCAAGTCTTCCTCGGTGACAGCACCAATGCACAATAGCGCCATAGACAAGGAATAAACAGCGCAAGCCCCATCCATATGTCCTTGACGTCTATGTAATATAACATATTTACCATTTGCATCCTTGACAAGTACACCTTTAGGACTTATCCGTATTGAATCTATTACTTTTATTGAACTCATATATGTTTTTAATTATTCCCAGCTGAATGTTCGTATGATAGACTTCAAGCGGTCAAGTATCCTTGTCAATGTTTTGCGTTTTTTTATTAATCCTAAATGCTTTTCTTTCAACGCCTCTTGTATAATTTCTGGTTGTTCCTTTTGCAAGTAGTCATATTCAGACAAGTAATGATTGAGAACAGATACATCCAAACCCTCTTCTTTTGCAAGTTTATCTACTGCGTTGTTCCGCTCAGTCGTGATGTAATTGTTCAATCGTTCTTCAAGGTCGCTTGTTCCGTCAAACTTCTGTTTGCGTGCCATAAAGTTATCTCGGTCATCATCTACGTTCTGCTGTATAAAGCCATCAATCAGTTTTGCCTTGTTACGTAACTCAGCATCTTTAATCATCGTATCAATAATATACGTACGTTTTTCCTTATAATCTGCGCTGTAAGGATTAAGATCAGCGATCAGTTCAAGTATGTAAGTTACATTGATAATATCACTATGCAACAATTCTAAACAGAAATCAATATCATCAATACCTGACTCTGTTGGAGTTTCCGTAGACTCTGTATCTTCTTCAGGCGTTTGATTTTCTTCTGAAGGCTTACAGCCACCGGCAAATGTATCGTAAATATCAAGGTATTTGCTTCGGAAGTCCATAAATTGCTGCTCTGTCATACCAAGATCTGCAGCATCTTCTTCAAATTCATCGTAAACCTGAATCTCTGCATGTTTCTTAATGACATCACGGAATGCGAGGATAAACTGCTTTTTATCTTTCTCACTCTGCAACAAATCTATGCTGCTGGGAGTTGGGTATTGTTCTAAGAAGTTTGTCGTAAGTTCCTGATAATTCTTCTTGACTTCATTAAAAGGCGGACGGACAATATCTTCAAGATTATTGCTGTTACTGAAAAGCTTGATAGAAGCATCCACATTGCTTTTCAAATCACGGAAGCAAACAATCTTGCCAAAACGTTTCTTTTCATTCAAAACACGGTTTGTACGACTGAATGCTTGTAATAATCCATGATAGTCCATATTCTTATCCACATAGAGTGTATTGAGTTTCTTGCTGTCAAAGCCCGTTAGGAACATGCCGACTACCAGACAGAGGTCAAGTGGCTTCATGTCTGTTTTCTTTTTCTTCATACGAAGATTGATGTCGTCATAATATGCACGGAAGTTTTCTGTAGTGAAACTTGTACCGAACATATCATTATAATCATCCATAATAGCCTGTAACTCATCTGCCTCGCCCGTACTTTCACTCACATAGCTACCAGTATTCATACCTGTAAGGGCGTCGTCCTGACTGCTGTTAGATGCGTATGTAAACACGGCTCCTATTCTTATTTTGGGATTAAGACTCTTGAATATTTTATAATATCGAATGAGTGTTGACACAGACTGTACGGCAAACAAAGCATCAAACTCGCCATCAAATGTTGATTTATTGAAATTATTAAGGATAAATTTGGCAATTTCCGTCATACGGTTTTGGTTAGCATTGTCTACATCGGCATTGCCATGATAATATTCTACGAGGAAACCAAGTACATTTTCATCAGCAATAGCATCCTTTATCAGATACTTGTGGAGGCAATTGCCGAAGATTTCCTTTGTTGTATGACCATCCACAGCATTCTCAACGAAGATAGGTGTACCTGTAAATCCGAATATCTGTGTATTATCGAAAAACCTGACGATATTCTTATGGCAATCTCCGAAATGACTGCGATGACACTCATCAAAAATCATCACGATACGAGTATGACGGATTTCTTCAATCCGCCTGCTATACCACTGCTTACTTACAGCAGCATTGAGCTTCTGGATGGTGGTGATGATAATTTTGGAATTACCATGAAGGCGCTTCACAAGTTCATCTGTGTTATCGGTACTGTCAACAGCACCTGGCTCAAATGCCTCATATTCGGACTGCGTCTGTGTGTCAAGGTCGTGCCTGTCAACAACAAACATAACCTTGTCCACATCGTCTAATTCGGCTACAAGCTGGGCAGCCTTAAATGAAGTCAGCGTTTTTCCCGCACCAGTTGTATGCCATATATAGCCATTGTTATTGGAATTTTTCACACGGTCAAGTATCTTCTCGACGGCATAGAACTGGTAAGGACGCAATACCATTAGGCATTTATCTCCTTCGTGCAGTACGATATACTTGCCTATTATCTTGCCTAACGTGCATTTATCAAAGAAGCTGGTGGCGAACTTTTCCAATTCATTGAAAGGTACATTAGCAGCATCTGTCCAATTGAATGTGAATTTGTAGCCGCTGTTGGGATTATTGGCAAAATAGCGTGTGTTCACTCCATTGGAAATCACAAACAATTGAATATAGTCGAACAGTCCGTGGAAGGAAGTTTTATGATAACGTTGTATCTGGTTGTAAGCCTGTTTCAGCTCTACCCCTCTGCGCTTTAGCTCTATCTGAACCAAAGGTAAACCATTTATTAGTATCGTCACGTCATAACGACACTTCTTTCTTCCTTCAGCAGTAATCTGATGGGAAACCTGAAACTCGTTCTGACACCAGTGGGTGCGGTTCAGGAATTCCACCCACAGGCGTTCTCCATTATCCAGTTCAAGTGGAAAGAGGTCACGGAGTTTCTTTGCCTTTTCAAAACGTGTGCCACCCTCAAGATAAATCAAGATTTTCTCAAATTCGGCTTCAGTAAACTCCGTACGCCCAATCTCTTCCAGTCTCTTCCTGTTATGTTTCTCAAGTTGACTTTTGAAATTTGTCCGTAGATTTTTCTCTTCTTCAATCTGTACATATTCATAGTTCATTTGCTGAAGAGTAGCAATAAGTCCGTTCTCAAGGGCCGCTTCACTTTGTACTGGCATATTTATTATTCTTTAGTTATTATTTGTTTAGCATATAAGGTTATTCTTCGGTTGACCTAAGTAAATCTCTCACATCAACCTTTAGCGCCTTGGCGATTTCAAGAAGATTCTCAAGGAACGGCTGCACTTTATTGGAACACCACCGTGAAACGGTATTCTCTGTACGACCTATTTCATTCGCCAGCCATTTGCCAGCCAATTGTTTTTCTGCCAAAACAGCTTTAATCCTATATATCGCCTTTTTCTGTTGATTTATCATTGTATATTGCAGAATGCGTAAGTACAAAGATACACTCTTAAGGTTGTTTCTCCAAACATATTTAAAAGTAATTGTTTTTTCCGTATAAAATTCTTGTTTTAGAATTGTATTTCATCGGAAAATGATAGTCTTTGAATTATAAGATTAAGTGTTCTTTGAGACAATGCAGAATCAAGAATGGGAAAGAAACTTGCTCGTTTCCATTTTGTGCCCCATTTATTCTTTATCCATTCTTATTTTGTTGATTATCTGAGAGATACAATATTCTTGAATCTTTTGCGGGCAAAGACTGCGTCTTTACGCATAAATAACTACGATAACTCAAACAGATTAAACTTAAATTGGTCATTAGACCACAATATGTAGATTCTTACGATAGTATTGTGTGGTATTGTTTCTTAACATCTTTTCTTTTTGAAAAAGATTATAACTTGTTTTGGTAGTATGATTTTTTTAAATAACTTTGCAATACTATTTTTAATTATCTAAACATATGTGGTAAACCTTTTCACTTGAAAGTTCTGAAGAACTGTAAATTTTATTATGAAGAATTTATCGAAAATGATATTTAGCTGTCGGCGCATCAAATGGCTTGGGCTTTGTATTTTCTTCTTGTTATCTCTTCAATCTTGTGATATTGGATTTACTCTTCCGTTAGATAACAATAAGTTTAGCCACGATATTCATTTATCAGAGAATCGTATGGTGAAGGTCAGCAGTATGTACTTCGGTGGCTGGTATTACCTTCTCTTTACTTTAAAAGGAGAATATGTAATGAATCCCGACTCCTTACGCTTGGACTTTTATGATAAGAATATAAAGGTAGGTAAATCTTTTCCGTTCTCTGGCACCAATACATATAAAACTAATCATACGCATGTAAAGAATAAAATCATTTCAGTTCAATTACGTTATGAACGCCAAGACAAAGGCAACGAAGATTCATTAGCCTTATTTGTTCTGCCCTCAGATTTCATTATGTGTAATGACAAAAGGGTGCTCACTGATTCGTTGAGAATAGTATTAAGGAAGGTAAAGAGAAAATAGCTGTTTTGGTAACTCAGTCTGGCTTATTGTGTAATAGATTCAGATTATCACTCCCTATTGCTGAAGAGCCCAACTTATGGGAATGATATTGCGTATTGCCTCAAGTCACATTGTGGGGTAAGGGGATATTGTAGGCAAAAGTGGGTGCTTCAAGTTCAAATTATCTGCAAATTCAGTAATGAGAGGATGTGTACACGCAAGAAGGACGTTGAAAGGCTTAGTTGCGGATTTGAGGCTATACTATATTAAAGTTTCATCTTCACCCCTATCTCTGCCACCTTCGCAGCATCATAATCGGCCTTGATGCGAGCATAATCTCTGCCGCCATACGAGCTTGGAACAAGATAATAGAGCTCTCCATACTTGTCCGGCACCACATCGATATATAATATCTCTCCTGTCAGCAGGCGCATCATGGGCAGATGGTCGTATCTGAAGCGTACCTCCATCACTCGACAGTTATACTGACGTGCCTCCTCCCAAAGGTCAAACATGCTCAGATCCGTCGTAAAGTAGGCCTCGTCAATACCGCAAAACAAGTGGAATTTGCCCGCAATCAGGGTGAAGACTACGCCTTTGAACTTATTGTTTTTATACGCCTCGTAAGAATCATTATACGCAAAAGGCAGGTGAGCGTAAGAGGAAAGTGCCTCTAAATACTCCGCCTCGCTGATGCGTTGGCAGTCTTGAAAAGTATCGTACAGTCGTTCCACAGCCATCGCCTCATCTTCATGGTACACACTTTTTGCCACACCCTCTTCTTCTCTGAAATCGTGCACCACCTGTCCACCTCTAAGATAGGCATATTCTGGCCAATCATAGCCATGAATGAGCAAATACGAGTCCAACAGATGCAGATCCCGACGTATGATAATCTCGTGAAGTATATCTTGCATTGGCTTCAACGCTTTCACGGCGTGGGCTACCGGCCCGCAAGCCTCTATCTTGAGCATCAGGCTGCTCTCTGACAACGCATGCGCCGTCTCAAAACCATAGTCTTGCCACAGACACCTCCATACCTCTGCGAGCCTTCTCTCTATCTCTTCCTGCTCCGTCTGCCAGTTGCTGCGACACAGCGGAATCACCACCGAGAAGCGCATCTGCTCTCCGCTTCCCGTGAGCAATCCTACCTCCGTCAGCTCATAGGCGTACACCATCGAGTCTTCAAAAGCAAGCACTCTATTCTGCCCTGCGGCAATCTCCTGATGCGTCAGTGCCTCTATGGCTGTGGAAAAATTGTCTTCCCGTTCGATGCGATAGCTCTCGGTCGGTGCTTCCTCGCTCGCTGGCAATGCATCCGTGCCGTCCTCCGCCTTATCTGCCGACGTCTCCATCTCCAGCACGTCACGCTTCTCGGCCCGCTTCTTGGTGTAATGCTCTGCCCAGATGAGCGCCCCGCCGATGAGCAGACCTATTACTGTCGGCCCCTTACCACCATCGGCAACGACCCCTAAGACCAATGCTCCGATTGCTGTCAAGACAATAGCAATGAGCAGCCATTGAAGTATAGAGTTGATAAAATGATGGTTCATATATGGTTTACCTTACCTTAATTCCGCAGCATAAACTCTTGTGAGAACTCCAAGTGCCTGAGAAACAAAGTTCTCAAAACACTTGGATATGTCAGAAATTTCACCTATCTTGATGCTGCAAACATAACAAGTAAGCAAAAATCTGACATGGCAAAGGTAGCAAATAAAAACATGAATATCACTTCTTTCGGTGGAATTTATCACATTATGGACGTTTTTTCAAAGTTGGGCTTTGAAAAACTTACCGAATCTGTATTGGGTAAACGTGGAAGTAGCGGCAAAGCATTCAGCCATGGAAGTAATTTCGGCTCTCTCTTCTTCAGTTACCTTTGTGGTGGAGAATGCCTTGAGGACATCAATGTGCTTATAGGACAGTTCAAGCAGAGACCTGATACGCTATTACTCGGTGCCGACACTGTGGGGCGCGGACTAAAGGGACTTGCCGAGAAAAGTATTGTCTATAAGAGCGAAACCTCCGACAAGTCGTATAGTTTCAACACGGCACAGAAGTTGAATACCTTACTTTTACGAATGATACGGAGGATGAGGCTTATAAAGGTGGGTAGTCATGTTGACTTGGACTTTGATCATCAGTTTATTCCTGCCCACAAGTTCGATGCAAAGTATTCTTACAAACAGGATTTTGGCTACTTCCCTGGTTGGGCTTCCATTGGGGGCATTATCGTTGGAGGTGAGAATCGTGATGGAAACACCAATGTGAAATTTCATCAGGAAGACACGCTTCGTCGCATTAAGGACCGGGTAATCTCAGAACTTGGTGTGACAATAGAGCGTTTCCGTGCCGACTGTGGGTCGTTCTCAAAGGAAATTATCCAAACCGTAGAGCAACGCTGTAACACATTCTATATACGTGCTGCCAACTGTGGCACTCGTTATGAAGAGTTCCGCCAACTGAAAGAATGGAAGAGCGTTGAGGTTGGTTATGAAAAATGCGATGTCACATCCGTCAACATGGACAACCTCATTGAAGGAAAGTCATACAGGGTTGTCGTACAGCGAAGTCCTTTAAGAGACAAGGATGGTAAGAAACAGACGGATATGTTCGGAGTGATATACACATATCGCTGTATCCTTACCAATGACTGGGTGTCAACCGAGAAAGACATCATTACATTTTACAATAAACGTGGAGAGAGTGAAAAGAACTTCGACATACAGAACAATGACTTCGGCTGGGCACATCTGCCCTTTTCCTTTATGGCTGAGAACATGGTGTTCATGATGGTTACCGCCATGCTGAAGAACTTCTATCTCCTCCGTCGTATCAGCGAAAAGGTTAAGCCATTGAAAAAGACAAGCAGATTGAAAGCCTTTATCCTGCATTTTGTCAGTGTGCCAGCAAAATGGGTGCGAACTGGAAGGCAGAACGTTCTGAACCTATATACAAATAAAACATACTACTCCGAAGTCTTCCTTGAATAAACAGCATTTCTTTGTGGTTTTTCATACCTCCCCATTGGTTTGGGTGGGGATTTTATGCCTATGCAAGAACCAAGAACTCCGGAAAATTCCAAAATCAATGGATAAATCCCAAAATGTCACTTCAATATATAAAAGTACCTCACAAGGAATAATGCTGCGGAATTGAGGTGGCATAAAAAGGTAGGGCTTAGGACAAACAAGGTTTTATGGCGAGATTACTACCTGCAATGAAATGGAAGTGTGAAGATTGTCGTCTAAACGGTTTGCCCCCTCGACCTTTTTTATCCGTAGAAACCCAGAACTATCTTTACCACTGACAACGAACAACCATTCCCGACATGATACACAGGCATAAGTGGAGGATGTGCAGGGAGAGAAGCTGGGCGAAAACAAAAAACAATAGAATACACAGAAAACAAAAGAGCCGCCCCAACGGACGGTTCATATGATCAAATTGAATATGGTATGAGATGTTTGTGAAAAAGAAGAAATGTACAAAAAAGGTTATACATTTGCCTAGCATTCAAAGGCAATAGCCTTATCGTCCATACCTTGAATGTGTTCGACACCTTGGATACTATGATATTTATCCATAGTATAGTTTAATAAAATTCTTTTTCTTCTTATCATCATACCCTTGTTCAATAAAGGCAGACGCATCTAACACCTTAAGTTCAAAATCTGCTCCTATCTTTATAATGTTTGCCTTTGTTATCGCTTTTCTTTTCGTCGCATTTTGTGTGCATTTAAATATTTCTGGTATTTTTCCTGTTCTATCTTCATATTCCTTTCGACACACTGGTAATAAGGATGCTACTTCGTCATCTATTGCTAATGATGAAATCAATTCATTTGTATTAATTTCGGAACCATCATCTTGCAACATTTGTGTAATTTTTCGAGACACCTTCGCTAATTTCAAGGATTTTTCAGGCTGTTCTTTACTTACCTTTTGTACTATAAAAGAGCAAAAGTTCGCTATGTTTTCTGTATATTGAAAATCGGTGATAATATCCTTAACATATAGGAAGTTATTCGACCAATATCTACCATCCTGACGAATAGTTGATGTTTCCACAATTGAAATCAAATAACCTTCATCTGACTTGGTGTTAAAAATCAAACAACCCTTATCCAAATGTTTTGTACTCAAGCCTAACTGCGGCTTTATTGAATATTCGCCATTCTCATAGGATACAGTTAGGAAACTATCTTTAGCTTCTGTTTTGAGAAGCATGAGCGCATCAACAGTTTCATTATTAAGAATGCAACCGTCAATGTAGATTACATAAAACTCACCATTAGCTATATTAGGGTGTATGCTTTGGTTATAAAGGTGTATAGCAAGATTGTTAGATTGCTTAACTATATCATCTTTATTTTCAAATATCTTGTGTACAAATCTATAAGACAGATTCATGTCTAAAGACTCTATTGAATCGAATTGTCTAAAAACATCAAACTTGAATGTGTTTTTTACCAATGTTGAAATAAAATCAGAAGCAAATGACATATCATCTGCTTTAGAAGCAAATGCTACACCTTCTTCCTTTAACTTATTGCCTACTTTTTGTACTGTGGCTATTGTAGGGACTCCTAATTTTAAGTTTACCATTATTCGTAGATATATTTAGGAATTAAGCCTCCTTGATCAATTTTAGAGAACTTTGCTGTAGTATGGAAATACTCTAAATCCTTCCAATATGATTCATCCGCATGCTCAATTAATATCATCTGAAAACTCCTTTTTTGGTTTCCAATAATCTCTTCCATAAATTCGTTGAGCAGACGAAAAGCTTTCATAAGTTGTTTCTTATCGTCATTATTTAGCATACTCTTATCTGCATAATAAGGCATACTTGGCTGATCAATAAAAAGAAACGAACCAACCTGTTTGGACTTATGGTAGATTATAGACTCATGCAACCCCAAAAAGAAACACAAATGCAGGAACATATAGTTTGATTTACTGCCGATATTTCTAACAGGATATTCTTCTCCATTTTTTAATAAAGAGACTCTTCTTTCATCATTATCATAACGCATAGTAGAATCTGGATAAGAATCTACTATGCCATTGCTTGAGTGAAAATATTTATTTATATAACTATTCAATTCCTCTTTTACATCATGGGGCAATAAAGACATATTCTTCAGCTCTATCTTCAAAGACTCAATTAAAGAAATCATATTTTGCTCTGTACTTACCTGATAAGTATCCTCTTTTGGTCTTTTCAAATTTTCTAATCGGTATTTAAGACCTATTGCCCGTTCTAGCCATGTGGGATTTGCTATGGTTTTACGAAGATTCGTTAATTGCTTCAGTTCACGCTCACATGCCTTGAGTTTTTCCTTTAATTCTTCGTGCCTTTTAGCAAAATCATGAGGTAATTGGGGCTTCTCCTTTCTGGACTCCTTGATTTGTACTAGTTGCTTCTCTAACAAATTAAGAAGTTCGAGAGTTTCAGGAGAAATTATAACTTCATCTATGTGCTCCTTTATAAAGGTAATAGGACGCAAACTATCTTGAATCTTTTTTCCTGAGGACTTTTGCTTCTGCATTTCAGCTAGTAAAGAATTATAGATACTTAATTTATTATTTAATTCATACCTCTCTTTTTTAAGCAATTCCAATTTCTTTGTATCCTCATCATTTTTTATAAGCTTATTATAGGCAGCTAAAGCTTCTTTGATATAATGTAACATTTCATGTGTATTCTCACGAACAAAAAAATTATCTGCAGGAATAAGGTTGAGACTTACGGCGTCATCATAAATAGAAGTGAGACTATCTTTATATTTTGTCGCATTTTCTTGAGCTATTTGATGTTTTTTCTGATATTGCTCTAAATCCTTTATAGCTTTTTCAATTTTTGCTGTTATCGCCTTTGCATCATGATATTGAATACCATTAACAAGCTCTAATGCATAATCAAGGAAAACATCATAACTACGATTAATAAAAAATGCCGTATCAAAATAAGTGTTTGCTGATGAAATAATATCCTCTGTTAGATAATTAAATGGCAAAAAATGCCTGAAAGTCATATTGCACTTCCGATTACCAACTTTAGTTTCATGCTGAGGAACATAAAACATCCTTGTTAGAATTGTTCTCATCTCACCCACAGAGTGAGTTTGTATGTATGGCATAGGATATTCCTCTTGCTCCTTCCAATACACAGCTTGCGTACCTTGTCCTGAATGAGGTGCCTTCCTCATAAGGATGTAGCTTCTTTCTTCAAGAAATATATTCATTCCATAGTATTCAACATTTTCATTGATAATATTCTCAACTATGGTGGGATTATCTGACAATAGGAGGTAATCAATAATATCAAGTATAGAAGACTTACCTGTGGAAGAATCTCCTGTAATAACATTAATTTTATTTGGTTCGAACGAGTAGGTTATCGATCTTTCTGTATTCTCTCTAAACCCCTTGAACCACAACTTTATGCTAGCAATATATAGATTCATAAGTGTACATTCAATTTGTTATAAATTACTTTGGAAGATAAGTTACTACACATATCCAATAAAGCATGAGAATCTTTAATGATTCTGTCTAATCGCTTAGAACGTAAATTCTCATCAGGAAAGGAATAATCAATTAATTGCACAACACCGTCTGAGATATCGATAACCTTACTTTGCTTGAGAATTACCATAGCATTTATGAAATATGGTCCAAAAGAAGCTAATTTACGAGAAATTAATCCTTGGTTACTAATCAAATCAGAAAGTTCTTCAAAATTCTGGGACTTACGGATAATCGCCCCCAACTGATTATCTATTAGCAAAGTAACCATGATATAAGATATTGGCATATCCATATTCCTTCTTCTGAGAAGATGAACAATACATGCCATAATTAATGCTTCATTATTGTAAACTCTGTTCATTACTTCTTGAATTTATTTTTCCAATCACGATGCCAACCTATCAATGGTAAATCTGGAATTATTTCTGTTGCAGAATTGGAATAATAATAAATACATCCTTCACTTAAAAAATTTCCTAAAGGTGTATCTGCCAATAAAAATTCACACTGTCTCATTGAATCGACTGTATTGCATCCAGCCTCGCACAATTCATTACATGTTGCTTCTGATTTTATTCGACGATGATTAGAATGGTAATAAGTACGCCATTTTGCATATACATCTTCTGTTAACCTTTTTACATCTTCATGTATTATATCATTATTATTCCAATGTTCTTGAAGATTATTGTTAAAAAATAACCAGTTTTTTGTCAGATCAGCTATTCTGTCTAAATCATCATCTTTTGTGTCGTCAATAGAAATCAGCTGCTTTATAAATAGAAAATCACGAAAGTCTCCACTTAAACTATCAAGACTATAGTCGAACCTAAAATTAAGCTTCTTACGACCAATATCAAGTATGCTTTGATATCGTTCTGTGAAAATAGAACCGTTATATGATACTGGGGTTCTATTAATAATATTATCTATAGAATCATCTTTTAATGATGTCATAAGCTGATTATATACCCAATCAATACGATTGCGATTTAAACCAAAGCGATTAATCATGATTCTTTTTATATATTCTTTCAAGACATCAGAAGTTTTCGAAATAGAGATTCGAGAACAAAACTCCTTCAGATAATCCTTTTTGAGTAGATCACGGATTATTTGTGAAACATTTAAGTGATTATTTACCGATTTATTAGATTCTATTTTGCTCTTTTCTGTTCTTTCAGATTCTTTTATAGTAACAAAGGCTGATTTTAAATCCTCGACCGAATGAGTATTATGAAAAGCTTCAATTGCTTCAACAAATTTATTTTTGGAGATTGCTTTATTTGTTATCAATTGAAACTTTGTATTCTTTAAAATATCTGGTTGTTCTTCAATAAACTTCATCCAAATGGAAATAGTTTTCCACAAATCAGTATCTCGATTGCTTAAATTAATCGTTTCTCCTTTTGAACTTTTACGGACACTATGTTTTATTTGATATAGGGTTATACCCTCTTCCGTTTGTGTATCAACATCATCATGCAACTCAAAGCTAACAGTTGCAGCATCATCGTTTTCTTTTAATAGCCTTAATACAAAGTAATTCCACTGATATTCAAAGGCTGCAAAAATATCAGCAGCCGAACGTTTGCTTTGCTCTTTAGATGGTGTTATTACGCTCATATGAATTCAATTACAATAATATCAATTACTATCAGTTTTTATTCTTTGTTGCCACCGTTAATAAGTTGGCGAGGGTCTACGTTCAAAAGTTCTGCAATTCTAACAAGCATATCAAGCGAGGGTTGCATCTTGTTGGAGCACCATCGCGAAACGGTTGCTTCATTTTTACCAACTTGTTCCGCTAGCCATTTTCCTGTTTTACCATTCTCAACTAACACAACTTTTAGCCTATTGATTTTTTAAGATTCTATACGTTTTGATTTGTCCTTCAATTACAATAACTTAACTTATCTTGCAAAGTTAGTGATAATATATGGAAAAAACCGCATTGATTCTCAGAAAAATACAGTATAGCATTTGTTGTCCCAATGATTTTCGCTCATCCAGCTCCGAAACTATCTTTTCTGAAGCAAACAACACATAATTTCTATCTAATGAAGGATATGCAGGGAGAGAAACAGGGCGAGAACAAAAACGCAGTCTTCGGAGACTGCATTTCATCTAAAGAATAGAATACACGGAAAACAAAAAGCCACCCCAATGTATGTTACGAAAATAATTTGGAGAAGATTCTTTTTTTCTCACGATATACCCTTATCTTTGCAATAAACAAAGTGGTTCTTTGAATTGGCAAAACAAGGTAAAGTATAGAAGCTCACTGGTTTCCTTATCGTTACCATCCCTTATTGATAATCAAACTAATCTATTGGTTATTTGATATTTACGAATTTATCTATACCTTGCCATGTAGAAAGTTAGATTCTTTTTTATGCCACAAAGGTCGGCAATTTCTTTCAAATATGAGTTGATACGCTGGTTGCTCAACATAGGAAAGACTTCCCCCCTTTTCTATTGATGTCGTAGTACTTTCTTATAATGGCAAGTGGAATGTCCAGTAACATGACGTTTTCATCTACGCTTGTCTTGTATCTCTTGGTGATAAGCCATTGTCTGTCTTCTACAGTAACAATTTTATCGTATGTAAGATTATATACGTCAATGTAGGCTAATCCCGTGAAGCAGGAAAAAATAAAAATATTCTTTACTAACTCCAGCCGTTCTATGTCAAAGTGCTTCTTCATAATACGGAGTACCTCTTCTTCTGTGAGGTAGCCACGATCTACTAATTCATAGCGCAGCTTGTGATTCGCAAATGGATCATGCATGATAAGTCCTCTGTTCCTCGCATAGTTCACGACCTTTTTCAGGTTTCTCAATTTCTTGGTGGTTGTGTTATGCACACCACCTACAACAGATGTAAGGTATAATTCGAAGTCCTGAACAACGGCACTTGTCAGTTCTGTCAGTCCAATATCCTTGCGATGATACTTTGCTTGTAGGAAATCCTGAAAGTTCTGCCTCACCACCTTATACTTATAAAAAGTACCCTTTGTTAATGTCTTACCAACTTGTTGTGTGATGGAGTCTATATACTTGTCAAAGACTGGCAGAAAAGTGGTATATTCTTTGTTTGTACCAAGGAATACTGACCTGATAAGGTCTATGGAAAGTTCCTCTGATGTTTCATATTTCCTGTAAATCTGCATCAGTGTTGTTGTCAGTGCATCTATAGAAGCATTAATGGAGAGTGCTTCTGCTGTTCTGCCAATCATTCTGCTGGTTTTGTTACTCCACTTGGATTTATCCACAAAAATTTTAGTGGATCCAAGATTCGCCTTTTCGCCACCGAGATATATTCGGAGCATTACAGGTGATTTTCCTTCTTTGTTCTCATAGTTGGAACGTAGGTAGTAGGATACCTTGAAAGTTGTTTTCATAACGCATCATTTTAGTGTAGCTTTTTGGCTACAAAGTTCGACATAAGTTCTTGAAAACGAAAGTTTTGCATGCCGTCAATTTAATAGTCATTTTCCATTCATTGCTACATTTTTTTGAGAGCCTGCTTTTGTGTAGCAATTTCTGTAGCAGAAAATGACCGAATGATGACTATCAAAAGGTATAGTTTGGCAGTCAAACGGATATGGATAAAAAACAAAAAATCGCTGTAAAACCTTGATTTTACAGCGATTATCCTTGTTTTGAAGGCTAAAATGACGTGTTGTTTGACATCCTTTTGAAACCTATTTGTGGACCAGCCTGGGCTTGAACCAGGGACCTCCAGATTATGAGTCTGTTAAAGTGAGATTTTGTGATTTTTTATGATTTTACTTAAGCCGCTCTATTTGCTTTATATTCAGCAAATTACTAACTTTGCTCCAAAATCGTGATAGCCCATGATCTGGCATTTAAACACCAATAGTGTTCGCATGGTGTTCGCAAAGTGTTCGCAGAATTAGGGCTTTCGTCTAACAGATTCGAGTTATGAAGGTCTTGAAAACATCTATTAATTGCAACCGTGTAGGGTACTGCTCCATCAAGTTGGTACAGGATAAGCGCACCAACAAAAAGACGGATGAGTATCCTGTGTCAGTGTGCTTCACAATAGAACGGAAACGGTACTATTACAATGTGCCGGAGATACCATATCAAACAGAGAAATACTTTAACGAGGTGTGTAGCGTAGCAAGTGCTCGTAGCCAGCTAATGTCCGTCAAGAAAGCTTGGGAAAAGATACTAGATGGCTACCGGGAAAAGATAGTGCGAATTAGCAAGACGCAGACACTAACGCTTGACCTCATCAAGCTCAGTATATCAGGAGCCGGTACAACAGCTTATCACGATCTATCGTTTGTTGGCATTTGGGAAGGGCTGATTGCTTCACTCAAAAAGCAGGATCGTGTGGGAACGGCTGAGAACTACCAGTGGGCTCTCAACTCGTTCAACAAGATTGTGGGGCAGATAAAAGGTTTCATGGTGGATAGAAGTGTGATTGAAAAATGGAATCAAGGCATGAAAGAGGGTGTGATGCAAGACGGAAAACTCATTGGCAAGATAGCTGATGCTACACGAGGTATGTATCTTCGCACATGCCGTGTGGTATGGAATGAGTGCATCCGGCAAGGCTACCTGCCCGAGGATCGCTATCCTTTCTCGAATAAGGATAAGTCGCTTATCTCCATTCCGAGAGGGAAGAGACGACAGCAGTCTTATCTCAATGTTGATGAAATGACCGAATTGTATCAGGTGTTCATAGAGAAGCGTTATCCTGACAACTGGGATAAGGCATACAAGCAGCGTGCCCATGATTCACTTGGGCTATTCTTAGCACAATACTTGTGCAATGGATTCAACCTGGCTGACGCTGGACGACTGCAATACAACAATGTCTATTTTGCCGAGGGTGGAAAGGCTTTTGAATTCCTTCGCAAGAAAACATCGGCCCGGAGTAACAGCATGTCTCAGGTGATTGTACCTATCATTCAGCCATTACAGGTTATCCTTGAAGAGATAGCCGCTAAGCCCAAGAAAGATTCCTATGTCTTTCCGCAGCTATTTCATGGCATTGAGGATGAAACCATCCGCAGAAAGCTCACCGTGCAGGAGAACTCGAACATCAAAGACCGATTGAATAGGATCTGTCAGGAAGTGCTACATTGGGATAAACTTCCCTCTGGTACATGGGCACGCCATTCCTTTGCTACCAATCTGAAGCTGGCAGGAGTGGAAGAGCAATATATTTCTGAGAGTATGGGGCATTCCATTGGTAATGACATCACAGCGGGCTACCAAGACCAATACCCATTGGAGATACGTTTTCGCAACAATGCCAAGTTGCTCAAAGTGGAGGAACCGAAGGAGAATCCCATCGATATTGATAGTCTTTCGCCCGAACAGATGAAAGAGCTATTGAAGAAGATGATGGGACAATAACCTTTAGTCGCTTTTGAATGTTAATCCTATTGGTGGGTATATACTGTGGAACTATTCCTTAAAAATCACATGGTGAAACAAGATTTGGGTAATTTTGGTGCAATACTAATAACATTTTTATTATATTTGCACCAAAACTACCCGACATGACATTGCAAAAGTGGATAGAAGATAGAGCCATTCATGGATTCCCCACGTTCTCGATAGACGATGTGAGGGCGGCAGGTATATATTCTTCTGAACAGATTCTTTACAACGAACTCTCCAGACTTTGTGCAAACAATACGATAGCCAATGTATATCAAGGCTTTTATGTCATTGTACCCACTCAATATATTTTGCGAGGATCCATTCCCGCTACTTATTATATAGACCAGTTGATGACAGGCCTTGGCAAGCCCTACTATGTTTGTATGCTTAGTGCTGCTGAGCTGCTTGGCGCCGCCCATCAACGCCCCCAGCAGTTCTCAATAATGACTACGTTCCCAAAACGCAGGATTGTTTCTGCTCGTAACGTGACCATTGACTGGTTCTATAGAGATAAACTGCCAGAAGATAGTCTAATTACAAAGAACACAGAGACGGGAACCATCCAAATCTCCAACGCCCTCTTGACGGCTGCTGACCTCGTACAATACCAACAACATGTCGGAGGATTGTCTCGCGTCGCAACGATACTTGAAGAACTATCGGAACAGATTGACATCAGAAGACAATTCGCCCCACTTGTTCCCTATGTTAAGAAGGTCGTGTGGCAGCGACTTGGTTATTTACTTGAAAATATTATAGAAGAGAAGGCTTTGGCTGACGACCTGTACGAACAACTGCGCTCGACAACAGGTTATCTGAATTATCTCCCATTAAGTACATCGGCAGCAGATAATCCGTCAAACAGGGACAGTCGATGGAAGATAAACATTAACGTACAAATAGAAACTGACGATATATGATTAACAGAACAGCTATACAACAGTGGAGCGAACATGCTCCGTGGATAGACAATGCCCAGATAGAGCAAGACCTTATTATTTGTCGTGCTTTAGTTTCCATCTTTAGCGATGAGTTCTTGGCATCGCAGCTGGCATTTCGAGGTGGTACGGCATTGCATAAGCTATATTTGTCACCCCAGCCACGATATAGCGAGGACATAGACTTGGTTCAGATCAATCCCGGACCTATCAAGTCCATCATGTATCGTCTTGGAGAAGTTCTGGACTGGCTACCAGACAGAGTTACCAAACAGAAACGGTATAACAACACGATGTTATTCCGTATAGAATCGGAAATACCGCCGACGATACAGATACGCTTAAAGGTAGAAATCAACTGCTTCGAGCATTTCAATGTTCTTGGTTTGACAAAGTTCCCATTCAGAGTGGAAAACTCATGGTTCACTGGGGAAGCCAATATTACGACCTATCATTTTGAGGAACTGTTGGGCACAAAGCTCCGTGCACTATATCAACGCAAGAAAGGCCGTGACCTCTTTGACCTTTATATTGCCCTGCAACGTAGGGAAGTAGATGTTGAAAAAGTCATGCAATGCTACAAGAAATACATGGAATTTGTGGTTGGAAAGGCTCCTTCATACAAGCAGTTTGTCAACAATATGCAGGAGAAAATGCATGACGCTGAGTTTACTGGTGATATGCAATCGCTTTTGCGTCCAGGCATAACCTTCAATGCAAATGATGCCTACCCACTTGTCTATGAGACTTTCATAGATAAGATGGAAGGGAAAAGAGAATGAGTAGTGAATTACAATAAATCTATAGACTGTGAAGACTATGGGCAAAAAGCGACTAAGTGAGTTTAAGAAGAAATTGCGTGAAGCATATTTGCAGGACCCTCAAGGGTACGACCAATGGAAAGCTTGCCTATACCAAGAGCCTGATGGGTTCTTGCAGAACTGTACACGCAATTTTGAATTGTTGAAGAGTTGTATTCCTAAGGAACTTTCGCATTGCATTGAAAAAGGAAATTTCTTGAAATTTATCTGGTACGTCATAAAATGGTTTCGTTCGAACACTTATCGACAAGAATTTCAAAATCAAATCCTTGAAAACATAAAACAAAGCATGACCTTGGGACAAGGGCAGACGTTCTATATGTATCATTGGATGCTCAATGAAAATGGAGACACGGAACTCTCTCGACTGCTCAGCGAAAAGCTAAACAAACAGGTATTTGGCGAATATGCGATTCCTGTTACCCAAATCATGTTCTCTAATGTAGTCCGTGTAAGCATAGAACAGAATATCACCCCTAAGACAAACTGGAAAAAGGAACTTCCGAACTATCATGACACAGATATACGCAATGCCATCAAAGGAACTCTTGCTAGAATACCCAGCGCGAACCATGGACGGAATATTGAAAACTATGATTTGGGAGAACTCTTGATTGGCAATAAGCAAGCCTTGTTGGAACTGATTGAGGATTGGGTCTCTCATCGCAAAAGCGATACCGAATTGGGCTGTGTACTTTATGCGTTAATGAAAGCTGATTGTATATCGAAGTCGTGCAAATATACCCCATTTCATCGTGCTTTGCAGGGAGAATTCCCTGATGCAAATATTGGTGAAGCAGATTGCCCAAGAGATTTGTTTGGAATCCTCCTGCGCTTTGGCTTTAAGGAAATCAATAAGCGTCAAAGAAACAAGTTAGAAGCTGCTTATAATCATTATTACAACTTGTTCAAGCAGGTCAACTCCTAGCAAATAGTTAAGAAAACACCCCGAAAGTGTCGGATTAAATTGGACTTCGATTTAATCCGACACTTTATTTTTTGCTCTCCACTCCTTTTTCCCCAATTTTGCAGCGGTCATCACGACGATGAACCGAGCATCAATGACACTCATTGTTCATCAAGTGTCGTGACGCAAAATGAAGTATTCACAATCTAAAAAGTACAATTATGGATAGTAAAAATCGTATGGCAGACCAGTTGCTTAGCAAGCCCGTCTGCATGATGGACGGAGGAGAACTTGCCACGCTCATTAAAGAGATTATTGACAACAAGCGCAGCTCATTTGACAGTCAGCCCCAGCCGCGCTATGTGTATGGTGTAGCTGGCATCGCTCAAATCTTTGGGTGTAGCATTCCAACTGCAAGTCGTATCAAACGTAGTGGTAAGATTGACGCTGCCATCACGCAGGTGGGACGGAAGATTGTAGTTGATTCCGACCTTGCTCTACAACTGATCCAAGACGGCGACTTTCACGAGTAGTAAGAAAGGAGGTAAACATGGCTGAATCTCTATCCGTCAATTTTAGTGCTTTGATGGAATTGCTTACTTCGTCAGCCCCGTCCAAGGCATGTCCTACAGCCAAGGAGGACACGCCTTCGGTAGAAAATGCGATGGAGCGAGAAAAGCAGAGGGTTTTACAGGCTCCTTTGAACAAATCACCAACAGCGCCAGATGCTACCTTCCCTGTAGATGCCTTTCCCAAGAAGATAGCAGAGATAGCCGAATCCTTTGTAGAGAACGAAGGCTTCAACATGGATTTCCTTTGTGCCAGTATGCTCACGGTGTTTGCCACAGCTATGGGCAATCTGTGGGAAGTGCGATTTTCCGCTACGTTCCATCTATCACCTATTATATATATGGTGATCATCGGTCCACCCAGTTGTGGTAAGACACCACCACTTCGACAGGTCGAGAAGCCCTTGCAGGAGCTAGACATGGAATCGGATGAAGCCTATCGCAGAGCCAGGGATGAGTATGACCGCATTTCCAACATGACCACACAGAAACGGGAACAGCAACATTTGGAATTGCCTAAACCACCTCACCATCAAGAACTGCTGGTCATCAACACCACCATTGAGCAGCTCTTTGGCATCCTCTCGCACAATCCGCATGGTGTTCTGATGTTCGTCAATGAACTCAATGCACTAGTGAGCAACATGAACCGCTATGGCAAAGGTTCCGATGAAGCCTACTGGTTGGAGTTCTTCGATGGTAACCAAGTGAAGTATGAGCGCAAGAGCAATGATGAGTACATCAGCATCCTGCATCCCTATGTATCCATCATCGGTGGTACACAGCCTGGACTATTGCCTAAGATGTTTGGAGGAGAGCGTGCTAACAGCGGCTTTACCAGTCGATTTCTCAAAGTATTTCCCAAAATCACCTCAATGCCCCGATGGAAACATGGCGACATGCCACAAGTGTATATTGACGAGTGGGATCGTATCATACGACAGGTAGCCACCATGGATCACGCGCTTGACATCAATGGTGAAATCATACCTCGCTCACTGGAGTTTTCAAAGAAGGCCAAGAATATCCTCTATGATTGGGAAGAACATATCGCTCAGAAATGGAATGAGGCAGACGACTATATGCAGGGCGTGTGCGGCAAACTCAAAACTTACGTCATTCGCTTCTGCCTGATCCTTCATGTCATGCGGATGGTATGCAGAGAAACTTCTTCTGAAGAGATAGACGAACTAAGCGCCCATGCAGCGTGTAGATTGGCTGATTATTTCCTCATGATGGACCAGCGTGTAAACAACCTTATCAGTAAGAGACCCGTGGACGAAGTACACCAACTGTTTTTTGACAAGTTGCCGAAGAGCTTCACGACTGCCGAGGCAATCTCACTTGGCCAGCTGCTCGACCTCTCAGACAGGACGGTGAAGCGTTTCCTTAAAGATGGTGTAGGTATCTATCTCGTGAAGAACAGACGGGGCATTTACACGAAGAAGGATGAGTAAAACAACGTGGCACTAATGACACTTGGCACTTTCTTGCACGAAAAAGCAGTGATTTGACCCATCCGAAGTGCCAAAGGACAAAAGTGCCACACATAAATGAAGGAGAAGCGATATGGAACAACAACGATTTATCTTACATAAATATAAGGGCCCGGCTACCCGACATGAGTGTCCGCAGTGTCATGACAGGCGCAGCTTCACCCGATACATTGATACGGAAGGGAAGATAACCTTTCCTGATAATGTGGGGCGTTGCGACCATGAGAGCCGATGTGGGTACCACTATACGCCCAAGCAGTATTTTCATAACAATCCTGAGACAAAGAAGAAACTGAAGGAAGGGAGTGATTGGACGGGAGTGCAAGACTATTATCAACCCATGATGCAGCCCAAACCTGAACAACCAGTCAATCCACCTTGCTATTTCCCTTTGGATCTCATGCGCAAGTCGGAGAAATGCTATGAGCAGAACAATCTATTCCTCTATCTCGCTAAGACCTTCGGAAAGGAGAATGCCCTTGCGTTGGCACATCGTTATCATCTGGGTACTTCCAAACATTGGAACGGTGCATGCGTGTATTGGCAGGTGGATAGCAACGGGAATGTTCACGAAGGAAAGATCATGTACTATGATAAGGAAACGGGGCATCGCTCTCATGAGTTCTGTCATCATCCCACATGGTTGCATACCCTGATGAAGATAGACAAGGAACATATCCGGCAATGTTTCATTGGTGAGCATCTTCTGGCAGAAAATCCAGATAAGCTTATCGCTATCGTGGAGAGTGAGAAGACCGCCATCATCGCCTCGTTCTATCTCCCACAATATGTATGGCTTGCCTCAGGTGGTAAGGATGGCATGTTCTCACAGGCTGATTTGAGTATCTTCCGAGGTAGACAGGTAATACTTTTCCCTGACCTGGGCATGCTAGACAACTGGCGACTAAAGGCGGCAAAGTGGATGGCACAAGGCATTGACGTGAGTGTGTACAGCTTTCTGGAGCAGCAGGCCTCCGTGGAGGACAAAGCAAGAGGATTGGATCTGGCCGATTACCTCTTGCAACAGGAGCCAAGGCAATTCCTGCTTGATCTTCTCATCAAAAGGAACCTGAACATTAAGAATTTGGTAGATAAACTGCATTTGGAGTTGGTAATGGATTAGGGGAATAACGGCAAGTTTATGTTTTTGCCCCACAAAAACCACTTGCCGTTCATCCCGTTGGTCTACTTTCCAGAAATGAATAACCTCTTAAAACAGAATAAGAATGAAGAACATAAAACAAGGCGGTCGCCCGAAGAAGGAGTTGGCCGAAGTATTGAAGTACAAAGTACATGCACGATTGGCGACACCAGAGTATTACCGATTGAAGAGCCTTGCCGCACAGAGTGGACTCTCGCAGAGTGACCTCATGCGCCAGCTCATCAGTCAAGGAAAAGTCGTGCCACGCTTTACCATCGAGCAGGTGGATTACATCCGTAAGCTCATCGGCATGGCAAACAACCTCAACCAGTTGGCACACGAAGCGCATATCCACGGCACCGATCCACTGGCTACGCATTGTGAGATAACAGCAACAGAAGTAATGAACCTTATCAAATACATCAAGAAATGATAGTGAAGATTACAAAACGGGACAATGCCAAACGCATTGTCGATTACGATCTCAACGACGAGAAGCAAGCCAAGCTCATTGCAGCCAAAGGCATCTGTACCATCAATCACGATACGATGGCACAAAGTCTGAATGTGAATCATCTATTACACCCGGAATTAACGAAGTATGTTGGTCATATCTCCCTCTCGTTTGCCGTACAGGACAACGACCGCATGACCGACCAATATATGGCGGACATTGCCAAGGAGTATCTGGAGAAGATGGGGATTACCAACACACCTTTCATGATAACCCGCCACTTCGACCACGACTATTCTCACTGTCACATCGCCTTTAGCCGGATTGATAACGATGGCGAAGTGATCTCCGACAAGTTCGACTTCAAGCGAAGTGTGGACGTTTGTAGGGAACTCACCCTCGCCCATGGGCTTTACATGGCAAAGGGTAAGGAACAGGTAAAGGAGGAACGGCTGCGGGAGTCAGCCAAGACCAAATACCAGTTGTATCATATACTCATGCGTGAGCTGGAGCGGTGCCGACATTGGGAGCAGCTGATTGAAGCACTCAACAAGGAGGGAATAACGGTGGAGTTCAAGACCAAGGGCAACACCGACGAGGTGCAGGGTGTCATCTTCACCAAAGGCAAATACCGATTCAATGGATCGAAGATTGACCGCAGCCTAAGTTTCTCCAAGATTACTGCCCGACTGAGAGCCAACCTGTACGCTTACAATCGGCACCGATTTAATTATCAGCAGGAATCCCACCGGGCAACCATCCGACTTCCAACAGGCAACGTACTCCGTATCCCTAATGCGGCAATGCACGCTTCCGTCAACCACAACCCAGCCGACAACCGAAACGGCAAGCGGTGGGAGGATATGACCGAAATGGAGAAACAAGCAGTTTCAAAGGGATATAGTATCTAATCATTCAAGTTTAATCAACTAAAATCATTTTATCATGTCAGAAAAGACATTAACAGAAGGGTCGTTTTTTCAAGCCCATGAAGAGACCAAGAAAACTTTGGCACTGCTGAGCCAAAAGTTGGAAAAGCTGGAGCAGTTGGCTGCGCAAGTTCAGAATCGACAACCCGACAAAAGTAATGAACCGGGTAACCATGCGGTAGCTTCTGACAAGGAAGCCGCGGCAAAAGAAGCAAAGAAGCGCAAACAGCAGGAAGAATACATGCACCAATTTTGGGAGAAAATGGCTCAAACCATGAACAATGCCCTCCAGCCTATTACCAAACAGCTTACAGATCTACAAACCAAGTTTGTCGAGGCAGCCAAGCCCCGTGAGATAATCAAGCACTACCGGGTGCAATGGGTGGAATCACGTGGCGTACTCACCATCATCGCCCTTGTCTTGTTTCTCTTCTCTGCTATCTGTTGGGGATTTACAGTCCAGTATCAAGCGCAGGAGAACATTGCCTATCGCAACATCTTCCGTGTCGCTCGCGCCTATCATGGAGCCAGTGCCAACGATCTGCAATTCCTCCGCACCGTCTTCTTGGAACAGGGACATGACAAGGAACGCACCCAGCTCCTCGACCATGCCGACCGTTACGAAGCACAGTGGAATGCCTTGCAGGACAGTTTGATACGGGTGCGGGAAAATAGCAAGATAAAATAAGTTTTTCTTTAATTCTTTATTCTAAAAGCCATACCGCCCCATAATGGAGGGTTGGGTGTGGCTTTTGTTGGGATTTAAGATTATCTTACCTTCATAACTCCTAAGTAATTTGCTTAGGAAGCAAAAATATGGATATTTACGAAGTTTTTATCGCATTAAGGAAAATAACTATTTGCACTTTTTCAAAATATCTTCTATCAAAAAATCAAGATGGACACCAGAAGTGAAAGCAGTTTTTGATATATTAGCTCTGTAGTCACTAAGTCTAATTCGTTTGCCGGTCACATCTTTTTCGGCATTGAGAACTGGTTCTATTATTTCTCGCAACTCTTCACCGATATTTAAATGCACCTTTGTTTGCTCAATGATTTCTTTTTCATGCTCTTCAACGTATTCAATTGAAGAATCTGCAGGGATATTGACCTTTTCTGAATCCGACAAATCAACACAGCAAAGAGCATAGCAATAAGGATTGCTTGCTGCCATTCTTATCTGGTTTGTGCTCATATGCGCATAATTATCATAGTCAAAATTCCATTTAGCCTTCACTTCAACATAATACACATTCTTGCCATTATAACTGATAATCATGTCCTGACCATTTTGTATGTCATCGACACTCAATTCATCATCAACATGTTTACGCGTTTGTACCTCCAACAATTCATTTCCTAATCTCTTGCGTATACTGTCCTCTATAGTTTTTCCTATCCGATAGCAGAAGTTGAACGTACTCTTACGCTCGTCGTCAAGCTCTTTCTGACGCTCCATATGGCTGATAAGCGAAGGTAAAGCACCATTAATATTAAAGTTAGCAAGTCGGAGAATGTCCTTGTCTTCCAAATCCATAAGTGAGAATATGCCTTTCTGGACATCGCCACTCGCCATCTCAAAAGTGTATTTAGCCTTATTATCATCAATGCTACCAAACCAATCATCCCAGCCCTCTCCGTTGTCTAAGTTCAGAATAATTTTACGGATAATTACTTCCTTGGTTTTATCCTTATCACAGTCGCCATTGTTTACACCCTTCATGTAATTTACCAACTCTGTTTGGATGCTTGGTGCTATGTCTTTTGGCGTTTGGGTAGCATAATCGTCATACAGGTTTTCAAAATCAGTATCAATCCACTTCTCGTGAAGATCTTGTCCTATAATGATATTATAAAAATAAGCTAGTTCTGGAATAATGCCGTCGTTTTTTAAAAGTTCTTTTTTTACACACAAGTAGCCCTTCTGACAAGGTATAACACCATAAGAATCGAGTTTTTCCTTTCTATTGTTATCATTGCTCTTTGCATATTCCGTTAAGAGTTTCAGAAGAAAAGACTTATTAACTTTTACCCAATCCTCATTTTCCTTGCTTATCTGATACAAAGTATAATCAAGGAGCAGAAAGAATGCAGTGTTATAAAAATCTTCCTCTTTCTCCTCTAGTTTTTGCATGTGGCTCTTGCGGAATGTTTTATTATAGTAAGCGGGTAGTACTGCCATTATCCTGCCTCTGAAATTAGCGAACTCCTCTTGAGAAGAAGCTGAGCAGAAATTAATCAAAGCAGTTACTTGTTCATCCGTTAAAGGATTTTTTCGCACTAGTGTATTTGTTCTCCACTTATTCATCGTTACAAGAATATCATCATGCAATGCACTCGGTGTATATTCCGTATACTCCGCAAGCGAGAGATAAGCCTGATCAAGAATCTTTGCAGCAGCGTCACCCATAAGTGGAGATATCAGCTGATACATATCATCAGTCATAAAGTCAGCATGCACTAGACTATTTCGTAGGCATAAATTACCGGCGCGGTTTGGTATAAGTGCATATTTATCATATAAACACTCATTACCGCTATCTTTCAAGAACTGTAGGAACTCCAGCAAATCATCCGATTTGTCTTTAATTGCCCTACAAACATCATCCAGTGTCACATAGAAACCACCTACTTCTTTACAATTCCAAGTATCAACCAATTCTGACCATTTGATGAGATCCGTTGTTGGCAATAGATATTCTTCGCCATTGCTGTCCTTAATGTATGAAGCGAATTTAGCCAACGTACTTTCATAGAGTTTTCTTTTTTCTTCATTAAGATTGGCATAGAAATCATGATGCAAGAGACGCACCCTCCTATCAGTTATACTTTTCCTACCCTCTGCTGTGGGAATTACTTTCCAGTTTTTGACTTGCTCGTTCCATGTCGTTTGCATATCGTGGTAGAATCTCTTTTGCTCTTCATCCTCGGTTTCTTTAATGAAATTTACTTTGCACAAATCACGACTTATAGTACTATCCTTTCCTTCTATCTGATAGTAGGCAAACAGTGCTTGCATCATGGATTTCAGTACACTTTCGTTTTTTTCTCCTGCTTCCTTTTTGGCGGGAACATCCTCAGGAAGTTGAATGTTATTTCGCTTTTCCACAGGATAGAATTTTTTGGAGTGGAAGATAAAGTTCACTCCAAAATCCTCTGTTCCCAGCAATGGGAACCAGAGAAATAATGAAGGAACCTTCTCAACATCGCCACAGATTGTTGGGAAAGGAGGTATGATCACTACATCTTCTTTGTCCCTCGATACAAGATAGTAGCAGTGATAAGGGGCAGGTGTTTGCTTTGGAGAAAGCATATCCATACGATTCACTACAACCTCAACCTCATGCCATCCTGCCTCTCCAAAAGGTTCATCTTTAACAGGGGTATCCAACTTGCAAAATACATAATGTTCCTTCCTGTGATTATCGCAAACTTCAAACTTTTTTATTCGTTCATTGATAACTAGAACAAACGGCATCAGCTCTGCCACGTTTTTGATTTGATCCGAGACGGATTCAACCAATTCTGGTGTTAGTTTATATCTGAATGTAGATGGAATATGACCTTCGCATTCCTCTGTCGATTTCCACATGTCTTTCACTTGAATCAGCTCTCGGTTCATCTCCTTATAGGCTTCAAGAGAGTCCGTGTTGCTTCTATCTAAGACTATGTGCATTCTGATATATTTATCTACTTTCGCCCTGCTCGTGTGCACTTCGTAAGGACCACAGACATCCACCACACGATTAAAAGCGTGAGTCGTCATGAAGCCAGTGCCGTACTGGCCTGCCAAATCTTGAGCAGGATTATCCTTCGAACTATTCTGTTTTACCAAAGCTGACAGTGAAGAATGAGAAAAGGGCTTGCCATAGTGCAGGAATACAAGACTATCTTCATTAAGTTCTACCCTAATTCGACAGTCTTCGCTCATATCACGCGCATTCTGTACAAGTTCCCAAAGTGCTCTTTCACCACTGCTTATTGTAAGATTCTCAATACCATGTCTTACCTTCTTGCAGTAACCTACAATGTTATAATACTCGTCTTCTATGGTCTGATACTGTCCAGCATCTGAGCATCCTAGGTCTCTTTTATAAAAATAGTCCTCTAATTGTTGTTCCGTCATAGCTGTCGATGTTTTGCTTATGACACAGTTGAAATGACATCCTCATCTTCTGCATCAAGTTTGTCGTCAGTTGCAAATAACGGAGTAAGCCAATCGCTGTCGGGACGGCAAACTAATCGTGCGCATCTATATGCCCAACTTAATCTATATATGGTTTCTCCTTGAAAGCGACCACTTTCTCCTTTAGTAACTACTAGTGCAGCAAATGGTTTGAGGACTGCCCTTTCCTTTCCATGGAATTTTTGGGCTGCTCTTGTGCACAATGGCAAAAACCATCCAACTCTCTTGTTATTTGGATCATAATATGGAATAGCTGTTTTGTAATTCCATTGGCACCTTTTCACAGATTCACCTATTGTCTGTTTTAAAAGTGTTTGAAGAAAGAGGTTATTTGTGGAGTCCTTTGGAAGTAAATCACATATTCTTTTATCGTATTGATCTGGTGTCTCATCAGTTTTCCATTCGGCATCATCTCTTAAAACTTGTCTCAACCATTCGATAGGCAAGCGAGATGGATGTTCTCTGATAATATGATCTCTATCTATAGATAAATTATTCTCATTTGGTTGGCATAGCAAATTACCTTCTTTGAAATACGTAGCTGGTTTAGGCATGTCAGATATATTACGCCCCATCTCTTTGCCTAAATCCTCCCCATTTATACAGAATGACCTAAACATCCATCTGTTATTAACATCTTTACGTGTCATATAGCAAAAAATGGGCTCATAGCGATAGTCAACAAGACCTGTATTCCAGCAAGCATATAAATTATCTTTTGATTTTGATATTTTATTTTCGTATTTTACACGGGTATAAGTATAGCACAAATAATTATCAAGAAGTTTATTTGTTCTATTGTTTTCATCCCAATTTTCGTCTAGAGCCATCGTTCGCAACTTATTAACATTAGACGGGAAACTATTTTTATCTGGATCAAAATATATGTCGTCAATCATCTCGTATCTGGAAATATTGTGTATTCTTACGCAATGATTGGTAGGATTAAATTGTAATTTATACTTGAAGGTAAACTCTGCTGGTTTACCTTTCCATCCTACTTCTTTCATTAACCTAACAATACTTACCCAACCTTCCGTACTATTAGCTAATTTTTTATATGCTTTACGCACCTCGTGTGGCTTTAGATCGCCATTAAGAGAAGTCCCAGATATGTGGCTCGTATTTGAGACAGCTGAAGCTGAAGTAGAAGCGGGTGATTTCTCTGAATCTATGCTATTGCTTTCTCTATACATATACGGCACACCCTTAAAATAAATAGAAATGCCATCAAGTGATTTAATTAAATCAGTCAATTTATCGTGACCATAATCTTGTCGCCAATCTATATTTTTAGATTCTAGGAATTTTGGAATTTGAGCTAAAGAAACACATGGGTAATTACATTCTTCAAATTCCTTGAATTTGCCACATGCAACTTTATCATCGTAGAAATTAATCACGATTGCTGCTAAATCCTTTAAGTCTTTCATATACTTTCGCTGTTTTTTAAGAATTGATTTTTGCTCAACTAATAGTGCTATAGAATTAACTCTTAGTAGTTCTGAGATTCTTGCAAGCGCATTCAGTGTGAACGTGTCTTGATCTAATGGCAAAGTTACTAAAATTATTTGAGCTAAGAGACATTACACTATAATTTTGCATGTATATTTCTGAAAGTTTATCTTTGCACCAATTCATATTCGCGCTGTTTTATAGTGTCAAGTGTCAAAAGTGCCACAAATTTATCCTAGCGTAATTCTTGTTTGTGAACACCCCAACCCCATTTTGCGAACACAGAAGCCATAATCCAATAAAATAATCAATAAAGATAGTTGCTTTGCGAAAGTCTCCGTGTTCGCATGGTGTTCGCAGATAAAGAAAAAGGAGTTGCAAATTTCTTCGTAACTCCTTGATTTTTAATGTGGACCAGCCTGGGCTTGAACCAGGGACCTCCAGATTATGAGTCTGTTGCTCTAACCAACTGAGCTACAAGTCCGAGATGTGGTTGATACGGGTGCAAAGGTAATGAAATAAATGGAAATAGGAGAATGGAGAAGAAAGAAAATGACAGTTTTAACACATTTTGAGAAGTAGTGAAGTGCGTTTGTGGTGGTTTCTAAGTAACTTTGCAAGGGGCTTTGTTAAGGAGAGTGAGGAGTGAGAGGAGCGAAAGAGAGGTAAGACAATAGTGCTGTTGAGGAGGATTGTTTGAAGAGATGGAAGAGGGGAGAAGGAGGACAGATAACTGTTGGAAGGATGGTAAATAGTGTATAAGGAAATTGGAAACGATATATATAAAACAAGGAGAGAAGGTTGAGATAGGAGAGCTGGTAGCTACTATCGGCTTCTTTGATGGTGTGCATCGTGGGCATCAGTATTTGATAAGGAATGTGGTTGATGAGGCGCATCGGGTAGGGATGGTGTCGGCTGTGATAACGTTTGATGAGCATCCTCGGCAAGTGTTGAAAGCATCATTAGGGAAAGAAGACGATGTGAATAGCCGACCAGAATTGCTATCATCGCTTGATGAGAAACTGCTGTTATTATCAAAGACAGGCATTGATAAAGTCATCGTGTTACACTTTGATGTCGCATTGGCAGACTTATCTGCATGCGAGTTTATGGAGGACGTCTTACGCAATCAACTGAATGTACGGAAGCTGCTCATAGGTTACGACAATCGTTTCGGGCATAATCGTTCGGAGGGATTCGATGATTATAAGCGATACGGCGAGCAGTTAGGAATAGAGGTCATACACAATAATGCCTACCTTCCCGATGGTGATAAGATTAGTTCCTCACAGATAAGGACGTATATAAAAGAAGGTGATATCGTGCGTGCCAATCACTGTTTAGGTTACGATTACACCATCTCTAGCAAGATTGTGAGCGGCTTTCAGAATGGTCACAAGCTAGGTTTTCCCACTGCCAACCTCGATATCAACGCTTGCCAACAGCTCCTACCTATGCGTGGCGTATATGCTGTCATGGTTCAATTAGACCATTCCCTCGTGTGGAAGCGTGGGATGATGAATATCGGCAAACGCCCCACATTCGATGGAACAAAAGAAACTTTAGAAGTAAACATCTTCAATTTCGAGGGCAATCTCTATGGGCAAGATGTCTCTATCCGATTCATCAGTAAGATACGAGATGAGCGTAAGTTCGATTCTCTTGAAGCCCTATCCCAACAGCTCGAACAAGACAAACATACCATCAACGCACTCTTTGATAGGCGTCATCCGATGGTTGATAACATTGTAGAACAATAATAAACAAGGAAGAATATGAAGTCAAGAGAATTATGGACAGCCGTTCTTTATATCATATTATTCGTAGCACTCTTCATTGTGTTGCAAGTTATTGCATTAGTAATTACCAATCTTATAGTCTCATTCATTCATGGAACTCCCTTCTTAACCACAATGAATGGTGTCAAAGATGGTACTTCGATAGCTCTCTCAGCAGTGATTAGTAGTTTGTTAACCCTCCTCCTCTTCACTCGTACAAAGTGGGCACCAGTATCTAACCTCTATCTCAAGTCACGTCCGTGGGGCGTTCTCCTTTGGGCAGCTTTGCTCGCTTTAGGTTCTATTCTCCCGATGGAGTTTATAGCAGAGAAGATTAATCTCTCCATGCCCGAGCAAACGGAAGCAATGTTCCAAAGCATTATGAAGACATCATGGGGATATATCGCCTTAGGTATCATGGCACCATTGGCAGAGGAGGTAGTCTTTCGCGGTGGTGTACTCCGTGTACTCCTGAATGCAACGGGCAGTAAGAGTCACTGGATAGCTATCATCCTCTCGGCTCTCGTCTTTGGTTTCATCCACTTCAACCTGGCGCAGGGCGTCCACGCCTTCTTGCTCGGTTTGGTACTTGGATGGATGTATTATCGCACAAAGAGTATTCTGCCAGGGCTTATGTTGCATTGGATGAACAACACAGTAGCCTATGTGATGTTCCATTTAATGCCACAGATGAGCGACGGAAAGCTCATCGACTTCTTCCATGGAAGTGAGCGAATGATGTATGGCGGACTGTTTTTTTCGCTTTGCATACTCATCCCGTCCATCTTCCAATTAGCCCTTCGGATGAAGAAGGCATAACGACGAACCTTCTTATTCCGCAATGATAAGGGTGCATCAAATGTCCGTTAGGATTATTGATGCACCCCTTTTTTAGTCCTGTTACCTATGACCTCTTTCAGTCTCAGCCCATGAAACTCATTGTATCATACGTCTGAAACACAGCGTCTCACGTACGTGATACACACAGTCTCACGCCTTTGAGACACACAGTTTCAGTACATGAAACCCACAGTTTCAATACATGGAACGCAGGGTTTCAGTATATGGAACGCACAGTCTCAGTCTTGGGTAATGCTGCTGAGACTTACATGTTGTCACACTCTTCGCCCTCATGTACAGGAATCTTAGCGTCCTTTGTAGTCTTCACAGCCTTATAACCGAACTTCTCGAAAGCCTTTTGCAACTTCGCTTCATCCGTTTTCTTGGCATCATAAGTGATATAAACTTTCTGCTCTTCGGTGCTTGTCTTGATCTCTTTCACGCCTTTTTCAAAGCGGAGATTCCCCTTTACTTTGTTCTCGCAGTTGGCGCAGTGCATTTGAGGAGTCGTAGTGAAAATAACAGTCTTGAGCTCTTTTGCTGATGCAATCATGGCTACCATGAGAAGCACCAAAGTGATGATTGACTTTTTCATAATCTTATATTTTATATTTAGTAATTGATATGTTTGACACTTATTGTAGTCGCTTTCCTAAGTTAAGACGTAAGCCCACGTATGCCATCGCACCTTGGATAGGACCATAGACCATCGTTGGTTCGAAGGTGTTCGACCATGGATTGTCATATCCGATGATAGGGTTCTTCTGCTTGAAGTTGGTTAGGTTCTCGCCACCAACATAGACTGAGAAGTGGCGGAAGTGGCGTGTTATCTGTGCATTCACTTGCCCGTAAGCCTTGTAGGTGCGCTCCCATGATAGGTTGCCTGTCACTGGTGAGGTGTAAGGTTCGGGCATTCGTCCACCGCCATTGAGTGCTAATGTAGCATCGAACTGCCACAAACCTAGAGGCGTCTTATAGCTTGCGGTGAGCAAAGCCTTGTATCTGCTTTGCAGCGGTTTCCACATCAGTCGATTGTTGTAAGTCGCTTTGACGAGGTTATAACGATAAGCGGCTGTGAGGTCGAGCCCTTTGAATAACTCATAAGAGGCATCCACCTGGAAGGTGTGTGAGAAACTTTTGCCATTGAGATTGGTGATGTGCAGCTCCTGTGGGTTGGTATCGTAATCAACAAGCGTTTGTGAGATGAAGTGCGTGTAATAATATTCCGTATTCAACTTGAGTAACTTGTTGTTGATAGGGAAGGTGAAGCTTAGGCTTGCCCCATAGTTCCATGCAGCCTCCTGCTTGAGGTTGTCTATGATAAGGCGGCGTCCTGATGCCATGAGGAAATTGTTTTCAGCCAAAGCGTGAGGGCTTCGATAGCCCTTACCAGCCGATAGACGCATTGTAAGGAAGCTCGCTGGAACCCACTTCAGATGGAATCTTGGCGTGAAGAAGGTGCCATATATATTACTATGGTCAATGCGTAAGCCCGCCATAGCGATGAGTTTACCATTCAAGTTATAGGTGTATTGCGCATAAGCACCAGGTGTTGTCTCACTCTCAATGCCCCTCGTCATCGGATAGAGGTTACCATAGTCAGATGGGTTATAGCCTGTTGGGAGCGTCAGTCGCTGGTGCAGATAGTCGTGATTGAGGCTCAATCCAGCCGATAGATTATGCTCTGGTGTGAAGTTCGTCTCGAATATCAATGAGGCATAAGCATTCTTTTCGTTGACGAAGTATTGCTTAATACCATATTGCGCATCCTGCTTGTGCATGGAAACGTTACCCATTAAGGCGATGTTCGTGCCGTGCTCCGGATTGAGAATAAGAGCGTGCTTCATGTAAGCCTCATAGCGGTCAGTTGCGATGTTGATGCGATAAGGTGTAGTCATAGCTGGCATTAAGGATGCGTGATGACTAACCTGTCCGCTCATTCTATCCTCTTTTAATAGTGACAAACCAGCGTGGAGCATGTAGTTGCCCGTCTTCCAGTACCATCGGTTCTGTAGGTTATATTGTCTCACTTGAGGGTCGTCTTGGAATCCATCCCCATTACCATCATGCCTACTCCAATTATTCTCGAAGTGTGCAAGAAGTTCCGTACTAAGGTTCTTGTTACCATTGATATGAATGTTACCATCCGCATTGGCTTCGAACTTCCCCATAGTACTTCCGTATAGATTAACGCTCATGCCCGTTTCATCCTCTGGTTTGATGTATTCGACGTTAATCTGTCCAGTCATGGCCTCATAGCCGTTCTTCACTGAAGAGTTACCCTTGCTCACCTGCATACTCTTCATCCAGTTGCCTGGGACATAGCCCAATCCGTAAGGTAGGGCAGCACCGCGAAAGTTAGGGAGGTTCTCTGTTAGCATTTGAACATAGGTGCCACTCAATCCGAGTAACTTCACTTGTTTTGCTCCAGTAGTGGCATCCGAGTAGTTGACATCTACTGAAGGGTTATTGACGAAACTCTCCCCAAGGTTGCAGCATGCAGCTTTGAAGAGTTCATCACGTAGAATATCCTTTCCGTTGATAGCGCCCGCCAACGTGCGCACAGTCGCTGCCCTTGCTGTTACCGTCACGTTTGAAAGCGTTTGTTCTTTCAGTGTTGCAGTTGTGTCAATTGGGGTTGTTGTGGTGGAATCAATGGCCGTCTGTTGTGCGAAAGCCGTTGGAGTAAAGAGCAGCGCAAGCCCTGCAAGTTGTATTTTCTTATTCATATAAAGTCTTTAAAATGATAGTTTGAAATGAATCGTATGGCATTCTGTGTTGTCTGATGAGCCATACAATAATCCTTCGAGCCAACGAGAGAAACGTAGATGCATGATGGATAAGCCCATCAAGACATCCTCTTGGTGCCTAATAGTGCCTCGTTAAAGCTCTGATACGCCGAGTGTATCCCTTATTGAAAGGGATTCAGAGAGACTTTATATCAAATAAGAAGTGTGGTAAGAAAGCGTAGATATTGCCTAGGCGGACTATGCCAAAGCAATGACAGCACTTTCTCTGGAGCCTTTGTCAATGTGGGCAAAGGCAATAACGAGCAACTTGTAACTAGTTGCGGGAGTAGAGATATTTGGATAGGATGCATCTTCTGTATAGAAGATTGTGCAGTATTTGTGGCAGACAAGCTCTTTACTTGCAGTTTCATGCAGTGCTTATTAGCCTCTTTCTTGCAATGTCCATCCCTCATGTTATCGGCTACAGACACATTACCAGTATGCTCACAAACCATTGTCAGCACACCAGAACCAATCCAAACAATCATCAGTGATAGTAGGAGGGAAAGTGTTATATTTACCGATTTTCTCATCTTTTGCGGGGCAAAGTTAGGTATTTATTAGTAACTTTGCAACGTTTTTAAAGGTTATTTAGATGTTTCGTTCGTTTTTTAACAGGCGTTTTTACAAGAGTGCAAGTTTTATTCTCGTAGTCTTCTTATTGTCATCTATTTCCGAGCGTAACCTCTCGTTGACAAGAAGACATATACAAAGATGTGCCGTAGATGTTACTGAAAAGTCTTATTATCAGTTGGACGTTGATGGTAAACCTGCAGCTTATTTCTCCAATTATACCGACTCCACCTTTGTAGAGGGTAGTCTGCCAGGTGACTCTATACGCTCACGTATGTCCGTAACAGAGGGCTATTGGGTGAATAAACTACCCATTTTGCCTTCTAGCTTTGGGCGTATAGCTGTGATAAGGCGTCATTATCCTTCCACAATTATCAATCTGAAGGATCAGAAGTTGCGTCAGGTATTGATGTACGCATTGATGAAGATGGATATAAAGTTAGTGGGTTTACAGTCCAAACGCAATGAAACTGCCTATTATTTGCGTGTTCATAGTGTGCAAGACTATGGTTATAACAAGATTGCCGATTATCATACAGCGGTGGTTCATCAGATAGATTCATTGCAAAGGATTATACACGTTTTGCAAGATATAAAACCTACTGCACGTCTTCGAATCCGTCAAGTGAATCAATACACAGCACGTGTATGGTATAAGCCAGGCGAGATAATGGTTTGTAATCGCTTGAATGATGAGTCAAACCGATGGGCTCTTTGCTTGCAGACATCCGATTGTATGACTCCTTGGATGATCTCTTCACGCTTCGGCAGAGAGCGAGGAATGCAAGAGAGTTTGCGTAACTTCAAGGCTTATTCGCATCCTGTTCTTGGCTTTCCAGCAGGAGCTTTGATTGATTCTGCAGGTTATTACGTTGGCGAGCAACGAGGAGGAAAGGCTGAGGGGTATGGTCAGTATTATGGTAATGATGGTAGTTTTTATGATGGGCATTGGCAGGATGGCAAGCGAAATGGCTTTGGTATCAATGTTGCACCACATGACTTTCTGAAGGTGGGGGAGTGGAAGAACAATGTATTTAAGGGCGAGCGTCTCACTTACAACGCTGACCGTATCTATGGCATAGACCTTTCTAAACATCAACATGAGAAGGGGGAGCAGCGTTACAGCATAGCTTGGAGCAAGTTAAGAATCACCCATCTCGGTACATTAAGTAGTAAGAAGGTGGAAGGGATAGTTGACTATCCTGTCTCATTCGCCTATGTTAAGGCAACTGAAGGGCGAACTTTACTCAACAACTATTACTATTCTGATTACTTGGCAGCCCGTCAGCAGGGGATCAGAGTGGGCTCTTATCATTTCTTCTCAACCTTGTCTTCGGGCTATATGCAGGCTAACTTCTTCTTAAAGAAAGCTCGATTCCGGAAAGGCGACCTACCCCCTGTGCTCGACGTAGAGCCTACTGATGCGCAAATTCATGCTATGGGAGGTGCAGAAGTGCTGTTCAAACAAGTGAGGATATGGATGTCTATGGTATTTAAACATACGGGGCATCGCCCTATACTCTATATCAGTCAGTCGTTTGCCAATCGTTATATGCCCTTAGCCCCCGACCTTGGTGATAACTATCTCGTGTGGATTGCGCGTTATGGAGAGTATAAACCTAACTTCAAGTTAGCTTACTGGCAGCTTAGTCCTGATGGTAAGGTGCGTGGTATTCATGGTGATGTTGATATCAACGTGTTCAATGGGTATAGCAATCAATACGAAGACTTCTTAAAGAGACATTGCTTTTGAATGTCGCTTTAAGAAGTTATAAATAATTGTGTGATACGATTCTAATGCGCCTTAGAGAGTAATCTCTCCAGAGCCAAAGCAGCGGTGGTGCTGCTCATCATATATGACACAGAACTGTCCGGGGGCAACTCCATGAATACTCTCTGTAGAATGGATGAGGCACTTCCCCTCGCTTAGTTGCTCCACAGTAGCCGTATGATACTCTGGTGTATGGCGTATCTTGAAAGTCACCTTAGCGGGTAGTTCTGTGATACCTTCGGTTAGGAAGTGGAAATCATGCAGTGGGAAGTCCTTCTTATAAGCTGTTGCTGGATCATAACCATGGCTTACATAGAGAATATTCTGCGCCACATCCTTCTTAACAACGAACCAAGGACCACCGCCAAGACCTAATCCTTTGCGTTGTCCGATGGTGTGGAACCATAGTCCACGGTGCTCACCAATCTTCTTACCAGTCTCTAATTCGATGATGTCACCCATCTGCTCTCCCAGATAACGACGTACATACTCATTGTAATCAATGTTGCCAAGGAAGCAGATACCCTGTGAGTCTTTCCTACGAGCATTGATTAAGTGCTCCTGTTCGGCAATTTCTCTCACCTCATTCTTCGCATAATGCCCTATAGGGAATATCGCTTTCTTTAGTTGCCAATCGTATATTTGTGCTAAGAAGTCGGTCTGATCTTTTACAGGGTCAGGACTTGTTGTAAGCCATTTACGCCCATCAATCCATTCAGTCTGCGCATAATGCCCCGTTGCAATTAGGTCATAATCATGTCCCATCTTCGCATCGAAGGCACCAAACTTTATGAGTCTGTTGCACATCACATCAGGGTTTGGAGTGAAACCAGCCTTTACCTTTTCCATAGTATAGCTCGTTACCTGATCCCAATACTCCTTATGACAATCGATGACCTGCAACTTGCAGCCATAACGATGCGCCACGGCAGTAGCCATCTCCAAGTCTTCTTCTGAGTTGCAATCCCATTCCTCCTTCTCTTCTGGTCCTATCTTAATATAGAAACAATCGGGGTGTAAGCCCAGTCGAGCAAACTCATACACGACGACCGAGCTATCTACACCGCCAGAGAGAAGCACTGCGATGCGTTTGTCTTTTATCTCCTGAATATCCATTCTATAATCCTTTCCTATCTAAAATACCATCAGGCTTGTACCTGTTCTTCGGTTATCTTCTTACGATGCGATACCTTCATGCGATCAAAACCAACGCCATACACACCATTAACAGCCCCTTGCGAAACGAATGCGTTAGGGTCTATTTCATCAATGAGTTGGTAGATGGCACGTGCTTCCGAACGCCTTGCTATGATGAAGAGCATCTTCAACTCCTTACCCGTATAGAACCCTTGTGCATTGATGATGGTACATCCACGTGGCACATCGTTATTGACTGCTGTTCCTATCTCTGCCCAGTGCTCTGATATAACAAAGAACTGAACGGAACCTCGCATACCATTAATCATGTAATCAACAACGTATGTCATGACAAAGAGAACGATGTATCCATAGATTACTTTCTCCCAGTTGTTCAATACGAGATAACTTGAGCTAATGATGCAAAGGTCGCATGCCAAGATGACACGACCTAGTGAGATGTCACGGTACTTATGTATCATTGCAGCCACAACATCCGATCCGCCAGAGCTTGCATTGTACTGTAATGCGATGGCAACACCAGCTCCTAATAGTACACCTCCTACTACACAGGCAAGGAAAGGTTGGTCGGCAAAGAGTGCATGACCTGCGAACACCTGTCTAAAGAACGATGTAAAGATGGCAAAGGTGACCACTGCAAAGATAGTTCTAATGCAGAACTTCCATCCAAGAATCCTCAAAGCAATAAAGAGTAAGATACCATTAATTGCCAAGTAGGTATATTGAACGGGAATGTCCAAACCCCATTGGATAACAGAGGCAATACCCGCAATGCCACCAATTGTAATCTTGTGAGGTAAGAGGAAGGCGCACCATCCAAAACTACCAAGCAACATTGCAAAAGCAATCACTAAGAACTCCCATACGTCTCTTAGCTTGTTTTTTCTTTTTCTGACCATGTGTTTATCGATAAATAGTATTTTGCAAAGATAGTGAAAATATAATGAAAATCAAGTTGCAGGATGTTTTTTTCATCTCTATGAGATGTTCTTTCTCTTGCAAGAGAGTTTTTTCTCCAATCAAAGTAACGCCCTTTTCATTGTGACGAAAGCCTTTCCTCATAGCAAGAAGAGCCTCTCTTTGCGTGAAAGAAAGGCTCTTCTGTTTATTAGTTGGTATTCTCTTTGATTTGTGATTATTGCTTGTTTCGTTTGTTGAAGAGGCGGAATAACTCTCCAATCCATAGAACGATAGAGGTTGAAGTGACGATGATCAACCAATCAGAAAGGCTAAGGGGAGTAACGTTGAACATCCTTCCACCGCATTGCACAATGATGATCTGACCCACAAATATCAACAAGGCTATAACCCCAAAACCCTTACAACCTTTCAAGTGGAAGGCACTGCGTCCTGTTGCAAAGGCTCGCGCATTAAACATGTTCCAGAACTGTATCATCACAAAGAGTGTGAAGAAGATGCTCAACTCATGGTCAGTTAGTCCTTGATTTCCCATATTCTTCCATGTAAGGAAGTCGGTCATTGATTGAATAGGAGCATGTTCCAGCATATAAAGCAATGTGAGTAGGATTACAAAAAACAAACATCCAACACTGATAATGAGCCTTGTCATTGCTGGATTAATAATGAATGACTTGCGGTTGCGAGGCTTGTCACGCATGACATCTTTCGATGGTGGGAGGGATGCGAGAGCCATTGCTGCGAAGGTATCCATAATGAGGTTGACCCATAACATTTGAGTTACTGTCAGTGGACTCTGCGTCCCCATCAATGCACCTGCTAGAACGATAAGGCAGGCAGCAACGTTTACTGTCATCTGAAAAAGGATAAATCTCTGAATGTTCTGATAGAGTGATCGCCCCCACATTACCGCACGACCGATAGAACGGAAGGAGTTATCAATGATGGTGATGTCGGATGCTTCTTTCGCTACATTCGTTCCATCTCCCATTGATAAGCCCACGTGTGCCGCTTTGAGAGCTGGTGCATCGTTTGTACCATCACCCGTAACAGCTACGACTTGGTGCTGGGCTTGCAAGGCTTCAACCAATCGCTTCTTATCCATTGGGCGTGCGCGGGCTATGATCTTTAGACTGTTTACACGTTTAGAAAGTTCTTCGTCGCTTAGAGCTTCAAACTCCGAACCTGTTATCACACAGTTGTCACAATCCTTCTCAGTCCATAGTCCCACCTGTCGACCTATCTCTTTTGCTGTTCCAGGAGTATCGCCTGTGACAATCTTAACATCTATTCCAGCATCAAGACATTCCCGAACAGCAGCAGGAACCTCCTTACGAACAGGGTCAGAGATGGCTACGATACCTTGGAAAGTTAACCCTTTCCCTGTTTGTTTAATGGTATCGAGGAGGGTTGGAATTACCCCCTCGTGTAAGTTGTCATCGTCGATGAGCATACAAGCAAAGCCTAATGTGCGCATAGCTTGGTTCTGCCAAGTTAACAACTGGTTGCTAATTTCATCCCACGAACGATTCCCCATGATAGAAGAACAATAGTTACGGATGATGTCAGTTGCACCTTTTATATATAAGATGGTCTTCCCTGGAAGTTGAGCAGAGCGCACCAAAGTTCCCATGCACTTGCGTTCTGTTGAGAAAGGAAGTTCGTCTATAACCTCAGCCTCTGTGCGCAACTGACGATAATCATAGCCCTGATCATTTAACCAAAGTAGGAGTGCACCTTCTGTTGGGTTGCCTAAGGCGGTTGGGTGATGGGCATCAGTGAAATCGAGAGACGCTGTTGAGTTCACAGCAATAGCCTCTCTTGCTAGCGCCCTGTGCTCTTCAGTCTCCCTGTCAATAGCCATTTCACTCACACGCATTTGATTCTGCGTTAGCGTTCCGGTCTTATCTGTACAAATGACAGTCGTTGCTCCCATTGTTTCGCAAGCGTGCATCTTGCGCACAAGATTATTTGTTTTTAGCATACGACGCATTGAATAAGCCAAAGAAAGCGTTACTGCCATAGGTAATCCTTCGGGAACAGCAACGACGATAAGCGTCACGCAAATCATAATTGAGTCTAGGAGATATTGCAGGAAGTGTACCCAATCGAAGGAGAAGTTCGAAAAGAACATGATAATGCGGGCAATGAGAATGAGGGCGGCAATGGTGTAGCTAGCCCAAGTAATAAGTTTGCCCAATCGTTCTAATTGCTCGGTAAGAGGTGTCTTAACGCTGTTGTCAATCTGAGAAGCTACGAAAACCTTACCATTTTCGGTGTTATCTCCAATCTTCTCAACACGGAATAAACCATGACCTTCCATCACCTTCGTTCCACGAAGGACATAGTTTGTTGGGAATGTTGCGTCTTTATAGAAATCAGCTTCGTGTGTACTCTTATGACAGATAGGCTCTCCTGTGAGAGAAGACTCGTCTATATTGAGTGAGATAGCTTGTAGTAACGTTCCATCTGCAGGCACTTCAGAGCCCGTGTTGAGCCTAACAATATCGCCAACAACCACTTCTCGCTTTGTTATTTGGGTGGTGTTGCCATTGCGAATGACCTCCACTGGCTCTTCGTCATTGACTTGGTTGAGAACAGAAAAGGCTTTGTTCGCTTTCTCTTCGAAGAAGAATGCCATGCCAGTAGCCAATAGTATGGCGATAAAAATGCCTACTGGCTCGAAAAACACCTCTGTTCCTTCATGCAAACCATAGTATTCATAGAAAGAGATAGCGATAGAGAGAACGCCAGCAACAAGTAGGATGATAATCAGAGGATCCTCAAATTTCGTTATAAAACGCTTCCACATAGGCTCTTTCGCAGGTGGTGTGAGGAGGTTTTCACCGTACTTCTGCCTACTTGCTAACACCTCTTGATCATTAAGCCCGTTAATTATCTTCTTCTCTTTCATAATGTCTTTGTGTATGAGACAACGGCGACAAAAGGGAACATGTTTGCCTTTTAGCTGTTGTACTTGGGCTGCAAAGATACAAAGAAAAAATGATATTCGGCGACAGAAGGGAACATGTTTACAATCAAGTGGAAGTTCCCTTGATTGTAAATAATCAGATAGTAGTATTCTTGTTTATAGTATTTTAGATGTGAGGAATTAGTGGGGGAGGGGCTTGGTATTATCTTTTATGGAGGAACTTGTTCAAATCCTTTAGTATAAATTATGGTCAAAAAAAGAAAGAGAAAGGTTACATATATGGAAACTAATGCTTATCTTTGTAGCAGACAATCAATAACATGGAACGAGAAGCAAGATTTAAGATAGCCTATATGCAGGATGCAATAGACTTCTTAACCCTCTTACCACAGAAAGCAAGGGTCAAAGTGGTATACAATATAGGTAAGAGTATGTTCGTACTCGACAATAGTTTGTTTAAAAAACTGGGTAATACAGATATATGGGAGTTCCGAACTCTATATGATGGGATGGCTTATCGCCTGTTTGCTTTTTGGGATACAGATGCAGAGACATTGGTTGTTGCTACGCATGGCATTACAAAGAAAACGCAAAAGACACCTTTAAAAGAAATAAAGAAGGCTGAGGAAAAGCGAAAAGAATATTTTAATAATAAGCGAAGAAAATAATGGGACAGGAGAAGTTATATACACATGAGGATATGCTTGACACTGTTTTGGGCAAGCAAGGGACTGTTTTGCGTGATGAATACGAGTCTGATATGAACTCGTTCCTTATGGGAGAAGCCATAAAGAAAGCTCGTAAGTCACGGCATTTAACACAAGAGCAGTTAGGAGAACTTATGGGTGTTAAGAAAGCGCAAGTATCACGTATTGAAGGAGGACGTAATCTTACATTCACTACTATCGCTCGTGCCTTTAAAGCAATGGGAATTAGTGCATCCTTTGAAGCGCAGGGAATCGGTCGTATAGCATTGTGGTAAAGATGGTATTATACTATTGTTAAAATTGAAGGAAATTATTTTTGCTGTCATTCCTGTCATCTTTTCACAGTATATAAGGTGTTAGTAATCAATGATATAGTGTAGATGTTAAAACTGACAGCAAATGATTTTAAAACTTAATTAGGGGTTTTATGTAATATAAATGAACAGATTTTGTATTACTAAGATGGTTAAGAATACCTTTCATAAGCTGGACTTACGAACATAAGTCTACCCTTCACGGAAAAAGTCGAGTGCTTCCTTAATGTCTTCCTCCGTGATGGTCTGATCGATGCGGATGTCTCCAATACCACCAAGGAGCGTCACATTGATTTCATTACCATGATTCTTTTTATCGTGGTGCATGAGTTCTATAAGCTCAGGATAGTCGTTACAGGTGATAGGAAGACTTCCATAATACGCTCGAATGAAGTTTACTGTTTGGCGCATGCGCTCTGTAGGGAAGTCTGTTTGTGTCGTTGCAAGATACAGTTCAGCAATCAGTCCGAAGGCGACAGCGTATCCATGCAAGACAGGTTGGCGCTTCATTGCCCATGACTCGAACGCATGTCCAAAGGTGTGACCGAGGTTTAAGGCTTTACGAATACCCTTTTCGTGTGGATCTTCTGTAACTATACGTTCCTTAATGCGTACACTCTTATCCAGCATAGAGGCTAGTTGACGAAGATTAGGTTGTGCTAGATTGAAGTTGATGAGCTCTGCCCACATCGTATCATCAGCTATCAAACCATGTTTGAGCATCTCAGCATAACCGCTGCGGATATTTTCTTCATCAAGTGTTCGGAGCCAATTGGTATCAAGCAATACAAATTCAGCATCATTAAAGACTCCTATCTCGTTCTTTAACCCACCAAAGTTGATACCCGTTTTACCTCCAACGCTGGCATCCACCATGGCAAGTAAGGTTGTTGGAACATTGATGAAGTTAATTCCCCGTTTGTAGGTTGAAGCTGCAAAACCACCTAAGTCGGTCACCATACCACCTCCAAGGTTGATGAGCAGACTGTGGCGTGTGGCTTTCCCTTGCTGTAATGATTCCCATACATGGACGAGTGTGTCAAGATTCTTACGTCTGTCAGTTGCACCAATAATAATTGTTTGGGCATCTTTCAGACATAAATAATCCTTGACAAGAGACCAACAGAGTTTGTTAGTAGTCTCGTCTACGAGAACAAAGATTCTATCATGTTCACATTCAGCAATGGCTTTTGCCAAGTCTGTCTGTAATTGTTTTGATATGATGATACGCTGTTTCATAAACTATCTCTTTACTTCCAATCCGTATAAAAGCTTGTCCTATCTGTGCAAGTCATTGCATATTAATAGATTGCTTGAAGTCGTTTGTAAGATAATTTGCTATTCGGAAGTAAGGTACGAACACTTCTATTTCGTCTCCTTGATAAGTAAATTGTATACAATCTGGGCATACGAAAGTTAGTCCCTTATCTCCAACAATGATTTTATCAGGCATCTTGGAGAGTAGGTTGTATTCCTCATTTTGAACCTTCATAATCCTCTTTATTTCTTTATTTAGAACTTGTACGAGCTGGAGACTATGTGGGTTTTTAAGGATGTCTTTCTTTCGAAGTATCTTTTGTACACGCTTGTCATAGGTGATACCTTGGGTTGTGAACGACACAGACGCACCTGTCCCTCCACCCAAGCTAAGCATGCGCTTCAATATGAATTGGACGAAATTAGGATTATTACTCTTCACTCTTTTTAATGTAATCTCTTCTCCTGGATCGTATGGACCGCACTCATCTGATATTCCCAGCCCCCAATACTCTGCCATAGCTGATTGTATATCAGGACATGATTTACCAAATATGAGAATCATTAGATGGTCTTGTAAGATAGGTAATTGTGTGACGCCATTGAGGTAGACTGGCCATTGCAGGTCAAGACTCTTGTGCCCTACATTATAAGTGGGGTCATCCTGTCCTTCGTCAGTTCCGCATTCTGTATTTAGATGGTAACGTTCCGTCTTCTTGTAAGTAACAAATCGGTCAGGTTGTGCTACCACTTTTTCGGGAGTACTTTTATCAACCAAAACGATAGAAGCCGCACTATCATTTGTAGGGTTGTTATCCACTTTCTTCGTTGTATTATTGCATGAAGATAAGACAAAGGAAATTAATATACCTGTGAAGAATACTTTATGCCTCATACTCCTTTATGTTTAATTGTATTGTATTTAATTGTTATTAGTTAAATTTACTATCAACTGCAATGTTACAAAAAATAATTGTAAATGTCTTATATAAGCTGTTAAAAGTGAAGATTAAGGCTAAACTTCTTATATGTTAAACCATCATATAAATCAGTTAATGAGATAGTTTTATGGTAAAAAGATTATTCTTGTTTGTATTCTTGTTGTTTAGTAGCATCACACTACTTGCACAGAATAGAACGATAACAGGCTCTCTTTTTGATGGAGAAGTGAAGGAGAAAGTTCCTTTTGCAGTTGTCCAGCTGTTGAAGATGGATAGCACCTATGTTGTTGGAGCTACCTCCGATGAAGGTGGTAATTTCAAAGTGACAGCTCCAACGAATGGCAGGTTTATTCTGAAAGCATCCTATGTTGGTTATAAAACGATCTTTCAGAATGTTACGATTGCTAATGATCAAGATGTTGCTATAGGGCAACTCGATTTTCAAGTGGATACGCACACGTTGAAAGAAGTTAAGGTTGTTGCAAGTGCACCAAAGGTAGTTGTGAAGGCTGATACCTTTCAATACAATGCGTCGGCATTCCGTGTTACAGAGGGATCGACTATTGAAGCCTTAGTAAAAAAGCTACCAGGAGCAGAAGTGTCGGACGATGGTACAATAAAGATTAATGGTAAAGAGGTAAAGAAAATACTCATTAATGGTAAGGAGTTCATGACTGGTGATACTAAAACAGCACTCAAGAACCTCCCTACCTCTATAATAGATAAGATTAAAGCATACGACCAGAAGAGTGATTTGAGTCGTGTGACGGGGATTGATGATGGCAACGAGTCGACAGTATTGGACTTTGGTGTTAAGGCTGGAATGAACAAAGGTTTCTTCTCAAATATTGACCTTGGAATAGGAACCAAGCATCGTTATTCAGAGAAAGCAATGGCAGCTTATTTCAATGATAAGTTTCGAATGATGGGCTTCTTGTCTGCTAATAATGTCAACGATATGGGCTTTGGTGGTGGTCCTCGTGGCGGATGGGGTGGCATACGTCAAGGATTGAATGCTACAAAGATGGTTGGTTTGAATATGAACTATGATAATGGTAAGACCTTACAATGGGATGGTAGTGTACGTTGGAATCATTCTGATGGTGACTTGAACACCCGTGTATCAATAGAGAACTTCGTTGCGTCACAAGGTTCATACGCCAATCGTCGCTCGCAGGAATATACTCGTGAGAACTCTTGGGATGGTCGTTTCCGTTTGGAGTGGAAACCTGACTCTATGTGGAATATCATGTTCCGACCTAATATCCGACTATCAAAGAGTGATGGGCAGGTTGTTAGTAAGTCGGCAGCTTACAATACCGACCCATACGAGAGTGTGGATGATCCATTGTCGGCAACAGCTATTGCACAGTTAGAAGCACAAGGTGTAATGGTGAACAATCAGCATAATACAACCATTTCTTATGGTGATAACAATGCTTTGGGAGCTATGATCCAAGTGAATCGTCGCTTGAGTCAGAACGGACGAAACGTTACCCTGCGTGTGGATGGCGATTATAGTGATTCAGATTCGAAGACTTTCTCTACACAAGACTTACAATACTTTCAGTTGAGAGATGCGCTGGGAAATTATAAAACCTATCGTGCTTATCGTTATAACCTTATGCCAACAAAGAGCTGGGATTACGCTTTGCAGGCTACTTATAGCGAACCACTTGCACGGAAGACATACTTACAATTCAGTTACCAGTTCAAATATGGCTTCTCAAAGAGCGATCGTGATACTTATGATTTCTCCTCATTACCATCTGGAACATTCGGTAGTTTGAAGCCAGCTTATCGATCATGGGATAATTATCTATGTTTATTGACGAATCCTTTGGCAAGTTATTTAGACTCTAATTTAAGCCGTTATTCAGAGTATCGAACCTATACTCACGATATGCAAGTGATGTTGCGAATGTTACATACAAAGTGGAAAATGAATGTCGGAATGAAGTTACAACCACAACATTCCACCTATATGCAGGATTATTTAGGTGTGCATGTTGATAATAAACGATCAGTGGTGAACTGGAGTCCAACGTTCGATTTCCGCTATAAATTCAATGCACAAAGCAATCTGCGTATCAATTATAATGGCGCGGTCTCGCAACCATCTATGACGCAGTTACTTGATATTGTCGATAATACTGATCCACAGAATATATCGAAAGGTAACCCTAATTTGAAGCCAGCCTTTACTAATAAGTTCCGCTTGTTCTACAATGCCTTTAGGCAAAAACATGCGCAATCAGTGATGACTTTTGCGGACTTCTCTACTACACGTAACGCCATTGGAAACAGTGTTACGTATGATGGAACGACTGGAGCTCGTACAGTACAACCAGTCAATGTGAATGGTAATTGGGATGCAAATGCAGCTGTGATGTTTAATACAAGTATTGATTCTGCAGGTGTATGGAATGTTAATACGTTCACACGAGGCAGTTTCAATCGTTACGCTAGTTATTTACAACAGAATGTAACAAGTGCTGTTGAGAAGAATATCACTAAGTCTCTGACACTTGGCGAACGCTTATCAGCTAGTTATCGCACTTCTTGGCTAGAACTAGCATTGGATGGTTCGGTTGATTACACACACTCTAAGAATAATCTCCAAAGCCTCAATAACTTGAGTACATGGCAATTCTCTTATGGTGGAAGTCTTATCTTCTCCTTGCCTTGGAACATGAGTTTATCTACTGATTTGCATCAGAATAGCCGTCGAGGATATAATGATGCGGCACTAAATACGAATGAGTTGTTGTGGAATGCACAGCTTTCTCAGAGTTTGTTAGCGGGTAATGCTTTGACATTGAGCTTACAGTTCTATGACATTTTACATCAACAAAGCAATCTCTCACGCACTATCAGTGCTGTAAACAGAACCGACACGGAATATAATAGTATAAATAGTTACATCATGTTCCGTGCTACTTATCGATTGAATCTATTTGGTGGCAAGAATGCTCCAAAGCCCAAGGATCGTGGTTTCGGACGCCCTAATTCCAATATGCCACCACCTCCTCCAGGTGGTGGAGCAATGGGTGGTGGTCGCCCACCAATGGGTGGTCCTGGTGGTTTCTAAGTAGATAAAAGGAACAAGAGACTCTTTCACTACTATATTACTTTAGACATAATGACAGAGAGACATATTCTTTTAATGACATATCCTTTGAATCACCTTTATTATATTGTAAACACCTGATAGGCACTCTATCCAACCACCAATAAATCCTCCCCATAACTCCTTAGCAAACAGTACTATTTACTCCCCTCTCCATTCGGAGAGGGGTTGGGGGTGAGGCTGGTTGGGTCGATTGTTGAGGCTTTTTTCCCTATTTCATTTGCCTAGTTAATTATTTCTTCTTACCTTTGCGCCCAGTTAAACGAAAATTAACTTGCTATAACGCATAATGAGAGTTACAAACCAGTTTATTTCAACCCTTAATGTTTGCACCCTATATAATAAAGGTGTAAGTCGTGTTGTTATGCCTGTTGCTTGCAATGCGAACAATGCTAGAGAGGTGCTGAAGAAAGAAAATAAAGAAAAGATGTTAAATTATTTGGATATTCCAAATAATTGTGTACTCTCTCTCTCTCTCTCTCTCTCTCTCTCATAGTACTATAACTCTCTATTTCTTAACGGTTTACGTGCTTACGCAATGCGTGGCACGTTATAGCGTATCGACAAAGGACTTACTGATAGTTTCCTTTGTCGTTTGTTGTTTTTGTCTTATCAATAGTTTTTTCTCATATACTCTGGTTGGAACCATGTTGACAAGCGTGGGCAACGTGCCGTTTGTGTCCTTGCCCCTGCAAGTCAATGTGGTTTCCTAATTCCCCATTACGTAATTTGAGTGAACTAACGTAATTAATAAATTAACTAGTTATTAAGCTTATGAAAAAAATTAGAAAGACCGTGCGACAACTTTATGTTTGTCCTACAATCGATGTCGTCAGTGTGGCATCCGAGGGCAGCCTCCTTGCTGGTAGTCCTCTTGTTCGTCCCGGTGGCGGTGGTACTCCTCCTGGTGGCATCAAAGTCATTGATCCAACCGAAGAAGATGGTGGCGATGATGATGAGCTAGAGGGTTAACAAGTGAATAAGTGGACGAGTAAACGAGTTGCGAGTAAACAAGTTGCTTGTCCAAGAATCAAAACAAACAGTATTAATTCCTCATTCTCCTTAGTATGGTTTTATAACCAGCAACCTTTTAAAGGTTATCACACTATCTACTCCCCTCTCCACTCGGAGAGGGGGTGGGGGTGAGGCCGGTCGGAGATGAGGCTTTTTTTCTTTTATTAATTAATGAACAAACTATTCTTTTACGCCTGCTCGGCACTCTTAGCCAGCGGCGCAGCGTTGACGGCCGTATCGTGTGCCGACGACGATTTGGATAATAACGGCGGTACGAACGGCAATGGTGCCGTTGTCCGTTTTAGTGTAAACGATGTGCAGGAGGGAGCTATCTCTCGTGGAGTTGTGACACGCGGTGCCATCACTCCCGGCTTGGGTAGCAGCGACCTCGCCGGCGGTAAGCTCACAGCCCATAGCAATCGCAACATTGATGTGTGCTTGATCGAAACCACTGTCGAGGGTGTCAATCCCGTTAAGGCAGATGCCCACACACGTGCAGAAATCATCAAGACCTCTACCCTTGGTGACTTCTCCGCCTCTGGTATTCGTGGCACCTCGGCTTCAACCATCCTCACTACTCCAGAGTGGTTCCATGCCAAGAAGACCAAGAGCAATGGTGAACTCTATTCACCCATCTATTGGGCATTCTCACAACCCTTTGCTCGCTTCTTTGCTGTCTCTCCTAACACAGAGAGCTACTCAAAGATGACTATCAACAACACTGCTGCCAGCGGTAGCCCCAGCGTTGAGTTTGAGGTCGATACTGATGTAAAGAAAGAGGTCGACCTAATGACCGCCTGCTCTGGCGATGTACAGTATGCCACAAAGAACGTGCAACCAGTCACCAGCCTCGACTTCCGCCACACCCTTACGGGTATTCGCTTTGCCGTTGGTCAAAACCTCTCTTGGAACAAGACCATCGATAAGGTAGAGTTACGAAACGTATTGCTCAAGAGCAAGTATGTGCTCTCAAAGCAATTCAATGGCACAGGAGCAGCATGGGATCACACAGGATATAGCATGCGTGGCAATGCCGTACTCTCTGGTGTCAGCGTTAGCACCAGTGCGAGCCCTAACACCACTATCATGGGTAATGCAGGCGATAACTACACGTTCTATATGATTCCGCAGCAGCTCACAGGTCTTGTCACTGCTTACGTGCATTGCACCGATGGAACCACTATCACCGTACCTTTAAAGGGTGAATGGAAAGCAGGTACAACCCGTACTTATAAGCTAAGCCAGACCAACTCTACTTGGACTTACACGCTTGAGGGCACTGACCCTACACGTGCTGCCAACTATGATGAGACCACCTCACAAGCTTACAGCATTAAGAGTTTCCGTGAAGATCCTGCCACACATGTTCAGCAGGCAGTGGCTTGGAAGGTTGTTGGTTACGATGCCAATGGCGATGGAACCTTCTCTATGACAGAGAAGCCGGCTTGGTTGACCAGCCTTAGCAAGACAGAGGGCGCTGGTGGTACTGCTGCCGACCAGGGTACAGCTACATTGACAAAAGACGTTACCGATTTGCTCGCTCTGCGTAATAAGACTCTCAAGGAGGCAACAATCACAAGTTCTGCAAGTGCTCCTTACGACCTTTCTTTGCATGACCACAATGGTAATACGACATTACGCAACACTGCCAACTCTTACCTTATCTCTGCTCCCGGTCATTACCGTATCCCGCTCGTTTATGGTAATGCCATTGAGAATGGGGCAACCAATGCGAACTCTTACACCAGCCATGCCGCTGCAGGTAATTCATACGTATTGTATAACTTTAAAGACCACAATAACCAAAACATCACTGATCCTTGGATAGAGAAGACCAACGGTGGTGCTAATGCGAGTGTCGATGGTGCAGAAGTAGTCTGGGCAGATGCTGCCAACCTCGTTCATTCTCCTTCTATCACACATGTTGGTGGTGAGGGCTTCCTCGACTTCGAGGTTACAGCAGCCGACATCCAAAGTGGCAATGCCGTTGTTGCAGTTACCAAAGGTAGTGGTGCTTCAAAAACAGTTCTTTGGTCATGGCATTTGTGGTTTGCTCCTAAGGATGCGCTCGATAAGATTCCTGTTACTAACCATCAAGGTAAGGTCTATAACTTTACCAAGGAGACCTTGGGTTGGAAGCCAACCAATTGGAGTGGTTCTACGTACGACAAGCCTCGTACTGTCAAAGTCAAGGTCGAACAGACCGTTGCAAACAACGGCACAAAACAGGACGCCGTTATTAATATTACCCAGAATCCTGGTAGCGTAAAGCAGGGTGCTACCACCCTTTACCAGTTCGGTCGTAAGGACGCCTTCCCTGGTGTTGCTACAAGTGATCTAAAGGCTGGTAGTATCACCGAGAATGCAGGTGATAATATGACTATTTCGAATAATATTCAGAATCCAGATAAGTTCTATATCTACGGTTCATCGGTATATACCAACTATGGCTATTATAACCTTTGGTCAGCTGATAACACAGTTACAGGTGGTTATAATGTTGGTAATGACAATCCTGTCGTTAAGACGGTTTACGATCCTAGTCCTGTTGGTTTCAAGATGCCAGCCAACAATGCGTTTACAGGGTTTACCACAACGGGTCTGAATTCAACGTCTCAATCAGAGATGAATGTTGACGGTACAAGTGATTGGCAGCAGTGGACAAATAATTTTGGTCATAACTTCTGGACCAATAGTAGTAAGACAGCTACTATCAACTTCCCTGCTTCGGGCTTACGCTACAGCAATGTTGGTTCGCTCGGCAGCGTCGGCTACTACGGTTATTATTGGTCGGCGGTTCCGTACAACACGTACAATGGTTGCAACCTGTTCTTCTACTCGGGCAGCGTGTACCCGCTGTTCGGCTACACTCGTACCTATGGGTTCGCGGTTCGGGCTGTCTCAGAATAATTCGATTGATTTGATTCATTTGATTTATTGCCGGCGGGCTCGCCCCGCCCGCCGGCAAAAGAAACCGGCGAAGCCGGTCGATGAAAATTTCTGTTTTTTATCCTTGCCTCCCTCGTGAGGAGGCGAGGATAAACATAAAAAAAGATTTTAAAATAAAAAGATGGTAACGACAATGAGTATAAAAGAGATTGTTGAAGCAGAGAAAAGCAATACGAGCAAGATTTATCTTTATCGTGAGGGTTTGTTTTTTCGTGCTTATGAGGTTTCGGCATTTGCCCTGTGCAGTTTTGTGCATCCTTTTAAGGTTATTAAGCGTCAGCTGAAGGTGCTTAATGGTGAGGAGGTAGCCTATGTTGGTTTCCCTGCTTCGTCAGAAGAAAAATATTTGAGTGGTCGGAATATCATAGAGTCGGATGACGCTCACAAAGTGATAGGTTTAGCAGATCCCATTGATTTGAATGCTTTTGCAGAGTGGAAGCAGGGGGTGGAGTTAAAGGAGTCGGCACCAGCGAGCTGTTCGGTGCCAGAAGTTATGGGGCATTGCGAAGGAAATGGTGTTTTGGAGAAGCTGCGAGCGTTTAATCTTGCTAATAGTACGCCTATGCAGTGCATGATGTTTATAGCGCAGCTGCAAGAGATTTTAAAAGGATTGAAGTAAGGACCGATTTTTGAAGAAAAGGAGAAGCCCATGGCACAGTACGATAATTTGCCAGTGTTTAAGGCTATCTATGACTTACTGTTGGAGGTTTATCAGCGTACGCGCAATGTCCCTCGTGATTTGCGTTATACACTGGTTCAGGACTTGAAGAATGAACTTCTGGACTTGATGGTTCTTGTTTATCAAGCGAATGGTCAACGTGAGAAAGAGCCTCTTTTACGGAAGAGCCTTGAGGTGTTTATGTATGTACGGCTACGCATACGCCTGTTGAAAGACATGCATCACTTGAGCATACCGCAGTTTGCACAACTCTGCCTAAAGACGGAGAGCATCTCAAAGCAACTGACGGCATGGCATAAGTACAGTCAAAAGGTTGCAAACGAAGAGGGAAAAGACACTGAAACGAAGGTGTGAACAGAGAGGAAGGAGAACGAACTACGAATATCGCTAATTATACGAATAAGCAAGATGAAAGCAATGAAACAAACTATAATCACAACCTACGAAAAGATATACTCAGGGCACACTGACTTGTTCATGTGCTTTGTGCTGATAATACTTGTCTTATTCTCGTCTGCTCTCCCTGCTCAGGCTACGCCAGAATGTCAGCGATTACGGTCGCAGGCAGCGTGCATTAGTAAATTCAGTAACCCACCAGTACACGTAAATGGTGCGCAAAAGCCCCGTGGCAATGCGTCGTGGCTGGTTATGGTATTCCAATCTGTTGGGTGGTTATCAGTCTTTGCTTCGCATTTCCTTTATGGGCTTGCAAACAGGGGCTGTTCCCATGCTTCATTTAATGAGTGGTTACTACACTTCCCTGCTTCGGGCTTACGCAACAACAATGATGGTTCGCTCAACAACGTCGGCAACAACGGTTATTATTGGTCGGCGGTTCCGAACAACACGAACAATGGTTGCAACCTGAACTTCAACTCGGGCAACGTGAACCCGCTGAACAACAACACTCGTACCTATGGGTTCGCGGTTCGGGCTGTCTCAGAATTTACCGCCTGGCATGTGGACGAGTTGACGAGAAAGTCAGCTATCATCATTTATTATCATCCATTACTCCTCAATCAATGAATCTATTGAACGATATATTTGCAGCCTACTATGATGCTCGGCGGAATAAGCGGAACACAGAGAGCCAAATGAAGTTTGAGATGAATCTTGAACATAACCTCATGCAACTCTACGACGAACTGCGTTTACGTTCTTATCGTCCCTCACCTTGCATCTGCTTTATCACGTTTGATCCTGTACAACGAGAGATATTTGCCTCGTCGTTTAAGGATCGTGTGGTGCATCATTTATTGTTCAACTACATTGCACCACTGTTTGAAACAACGTTTATACACGATAGTTACTCGTGCCGTGTGGGGAAAGGGACTTTGATGGGTGTGGAACGGTTTGAACACCACCTGCGTAGCTGCACGCAGAACTATACTCGATCAGCTTACGTGCTGAAACTTGACATACAAGGGTATTTTATGAGTATTCCGAAACGTGAACTGCGGGAGTTGTTGCGCAAAGAGATGGATAAGAAGCCGCAATGGAACAAGATGATTGACCGTGGGCTGGTTGATTTCCTAATTGACTGCATTCTGCTGCGCGACCCTACGAGTGATGTGCGCATTGTTGGGGGCGAGGAGGATTGGGAGGGATTGCCACCCTCAAAGAGTCTCTTCCGTTCGACAAAAGGTACAGGGCTACCCATTGGCGACCTCACGTCACAGCTATTTAGTAACATTTATCTGAATCAGCTTGACCAGTTTGCTAAACGTCAGCTACACTTAAAGCATTATGGACGATATGTTGACGATTTTTATGTTATAGATACTGACCATCGTAAGCTGGCGAGATTGATAGGGCTGTTTCGTGATTATCTGCATGATGAGTTACACCTTACGTTGCACCCAAAGAAGATTAGCTTGCAGCACTGCTCAAAGGGGATGACGTTTCTTGGTGCTTACGTTATGCCTTACAGACGTTATCCGCGGTGGCGCACGATACGAAAGTTTCGTTTTCGGATGCGCCAGATAGAACAGTTTTGCAGCCGTGAGAAGGCTCTGAATCGTCGGCAGGTGTTGTTCTTACGGAGCGTGATAAACTCTTATTGTGGTTATCTAGGGCACTTTAAATCATTTCTGCTTCGGAAAGTAGCTGTTGACCGCCACCCGTTTTATCGGTACTTCCTTTTCTTTGGAGGGTTTTATGTGGCAGGGTTGAAATCTGTAGGAGTTGTAATGGATGAAGTTGTCTCCATTCTTTGAGGTTACCGAGTTTATCCCTATGGATAGTACTTAAAAGGAGGAAAATGTAAAGAAAAATCCGCAAGTTATGCGGAAGTAATAAATCTAATTATTAACAGGCTGCAAGCTGTGAAAATCGGCAGTTTGACGAAAGTACATATTGTGGGGCACAAAAGTACATTTCGTGGGGCACGAAAGTATATATTGTCAGCCACGAAAGTATATGGCGTAAGACACGGGTGTGCGACTCGTAATGATGGCTGGTAGAAACAGTGTTGCAGTGTAAAAATCTTTTATTATGGCGTTTTATAAAAAAGCTCAAATGAAGGTGAACGGCAAATGGTATCCTAAGTCCGTTCTAGTGGTAAGTCCGGCAACAACCGAACAAGTAGCGAAACGAATCGCAGCCGAATCAACGGTAAGCCCTGCCGATGTGCAGGCGGTGTTGATAGCCTTGGGTGGCGTGATGGGCGACTTTATGGCACAGGGTCGCTCGGTAAAGCTGGATGGTATCGGTTCGTTTTATTTCACAGCTGTGACAACGAAAAACGGTGTCGATAAGCCAGAAGATGTAAATGCCACGTTGATTCGTGGTATTCGTGTCCGCTTCTTGCCCGAAACCCGTTATCGTGGTGCTGGCAAGGGTCGCGTTTCCACCCGTGGCTTGTCAGATGTTGACATTGAGTGGGAAGAGTGGAAAGGGGAGGATAAAAAAAGCCTCACCCCCGCCCCCTCTCCGAATGGAGAGGGGAGTGAAGAGAACCCTGGACCACAGGCTGGGTAGGAAGCCTCCCCAAGCCCCTCCGGAGGAGGGGATGTGCCTACGGGGGCTAGTTATGGAAAAGTAAAGAAAGGCAAGAAAATGGGGACAGACGATGGCGTCTGTCCCTATTGTTTAATATATTGATAAGGGGTAATTCTCTATACAGGTTAGAAGGATTAAGGTTCTATTGGTGCTTGTATATATCTCCGTGTTTTGTCTCAATGAAGAGAACATGGAAAATCTTATCTATTTGTAGACCAACAAGTGCTGTGTTGTTTCCATTTGATCGGAATACATGGAGCTCTTCTACGTCTGGTGTTATGAAATTAGGAATTTGAGGTATGATACTTTCTCTCGGTATTTTCTCCATGCCAAAGGAATGGCGTGCAGAAGTTCTTATTTGGTTCCATCCTAATTCGGATAGTTTCCTCAATCGTATAAGGAAATCGAAAAAGAACTTATGGTCTTTACAATCTCTGATGGAATGTTCCTGTAGGTACTTAAAAGAGAATAAGGGGTAATCGATACTCTCGTAGACCCCTATATGTTCCTCTGTGATGTTCTTGTTGGTAGAGATTCCTTTAATAAAGGAGTTCCTTTTTGTGTCTTTCCTTTTCTTAGCTTTTGCCATTATTTCAATCGCTTTTTAAAGAAAGATTGCATAAGTTCTTTGTTGATGATATTGCCTTGTCCCGTTGGTGTTGCTTTCCAAGGAGTTTCGGAATGTGTCATATCCATAAGTCCGATGGCATCATAGGCACCATAAACTCTATAAACTTCAGAGAAAAGAGCTTCTTCTTTTTTATCAAGAGGAAGTTCTTCTTCGGTTTCGGGCATAATTCCTTGTCTACCACAATTCTTATAATGAGAGTACACAGATGGTACAACAGGTCCGTACATCCAAGCCTCGATATCCTCATCAAAGAGAGGAGTGCCGAAATAAGCAAGATGGAAACCTTGTTGATAGTAAAGCATCTTTTGTAATTTCATGTTAGACATGAGATCCCCACTTTCATTATTCTTTGCCCGTAGTAATAACTTGTTAGCTATGTCTAATACTTTATAAGCCATGATCATGTAGTTTGTTTTAGACTGCAAAGATAGTTATTCTTTTCTTGAAAACAAAGTAAATACCTGTTGAAGTGTTACTCGTCCTCCTCATCGTCATCAAAGCCAAACATTGCTGGATCGATGAAGGCATCTATCTGGCGACGATCTTTCTTAGTGGGGCGACCAGTACCTCGTGCTCTGTCAACGAAACCACTGATACGACTCATCTCAAGTAGTTCGTATTGCTTTGCTTCGGTGACATTCTCATATATTTCGGGGATTAGTTTTGCTCCAACGCGCTGTTCGATGGTTTTAAGCACCTTAAACGAATAGGTTATAGGAGGCTTCTTTACGCTTACTACTTCACCCACTTTGATAGTGTGAGAAGGCTTTACGTTTACGCCCTTAATCGTCACACGACCATTCTTACAGGCGTCTGCTGCAATAGAGCGAGTTTTAAAGATGCGTGCAGCCCATAGCCATTTATCTATTCTTGCAACGTCGTTCATGTCTTTTTTAGTAGTTGTGTTACTTTTTCCCAAGCTTGTTAAATTGATTCATGGTGATATCTAAGCCTGCTAAAACAAAACTCTTGATGATATCTACACCTAAATCAATTGCAGGTTGAAGGACTTTCATATCATCTTCTGAATAATGACCAAGTACCCAGTCTATTTGACCTCCACGTGGGTAATCGTTGCCAACACCCATGCGTAATCGTGCATAATTTTGTCCGATGAGTTGTTGAATATGACCCAAGCCATTGTGCCCACCATTTGATCCATTCCCTTTTAAGCGAAAAGCACCTAGTGGTAATGCGACATCGTCAGAAATAACGAGTAGTCGATTTTGGTCAATATTCTCCTTATTCAACCAATAACGAACAGCATTCCCTGATAGATTCATGAATGTTGTAGGCTTGAGAAGAATGATTTTCCGCCCTTTAATAGTCGTTTCTGCTATGAAACCATAGCGTTTATCTTCAAAAACAATATTGGACGCTTTAGCGAAAGCGTCCAATACCATAAATCCTGTGTTGTGCCTAGTTCCCTCGTATTCATGACCTGGGTTGCCTAGTCCACATATCAAATACTTATCCAATTGTAATATATCGTTAAGATTATTCAGCCTCAGCTTCTGCAGCTGCTGCAGCCTGAATAGAGTTACGTGTAGCCTTGATAGAGCAAACGACAACCTCTTTAGGAGTTACCAACTCGAGACCCTCAAAACTTAGCTCACCAACCTTGATACTCTTACCAAGGTGAAGATTGGTAACATCGATGTCTAGGTGCTCTGGAATCTGCTGATAAGGAGCCTTAACATTGATCTTACGAATAGACATGTTCATACGTCCACCATCACGTACACCCTGTGCTAAACCAACGAGCTTAACTGGTACGCCCATAACGATAGGCTTCTGGTCGTTTACTTCATAGAAGTCTACGTGAAGCAAAGCATCTGTTACTGGGTGGAACTGGAGTTCCTTAAGAACTGCTGTGTGTCTCTCGCCGTCAATAACCAACTCTACAACGTAGATGTGTGGAGTGTAAACCAACTTGCGAAGTTCTGCCATAGAAGCAGTGAATGACAATGCCAATGGCTTGCCGTCTTTCTGTGCCTCACCATAAAGGTTACAAGGAACTAAACCTTCCTTACGAAGTTGCTTTGAAGCTTTCTTTCCAAGGTCTGTACGCTTCTGACCTGCTACTTTAATTTCTTTCATAACTTTGTGTTACTCTAAATTAATATGAACGTTAATTCGCCATCACACACTGAGAAATAACAACGCTAAGTCTTTATAGAACTTTTAATATCTCTTTCTCAATTTGCCGAAAGCGGTGCAAAGTTACCTCTTTTCACTGGACTACACAAGTATTGTCTTAAAAAACATAGAAAAAGAATGTTTTGTTTGCATGTGCGAAGGAATTTTCCTACATTTGCAAAGTTAAAGAATTCAATAGAAACACAATCTTTTAGAACAGACAATGATCAATAGGGAATTAATTAGAATTAAGATTGTCCAGTTAACCTATGCATACTATCAGAACGGTAACAGGAATATGGACAATGCGGAGAAGGAATTGCTTTTCAGTTTGGCAAAAGCGTATGATCTCTACAATTACCTCTTGGCTTTAATTGTATCTATCACGCAAGAGGAGCGCCATCGCGTTGAGATAAATGCTAATCGTGCTACACGTGAAGGAACAGAGGCTCCTTCTCAACGTTTTGCTTATAATAAGTTTGCAGTACAACTAGAGGAGAATAAGCAGCTCAACAGGTTCATGGAGACGCAGAAACATCGTTGGGAAGATGATATGGAGGTTGTTCGTAAACTTTGTGACCAGATAGAACAGAGTACAATCTACCAAGAGTATATGGTGAACGAAGAGGATTCGTATGATGTAGATCGTGAGGTTTGGCGTAAAATCTATCGTACTTTGATACAAGAGAACGCAGACTTAGATGCAATTCTAGAGGAGAAGAGTCTTTATTGGAATGATGATAAAGAGATTGTTGATACCTTTGTTCTTAAAACGATTAAGCGTTTTGACCCAGAAAATAAGGCAGATCAAGAACTCTTGAAGGAATATAGAGAAGAGGATGATCGTGAGTTCGCTATTAAGCTATTCCGTTCTACTATTCTTAATGCTGATGAATATCAACGTTATATGAGTGAGTCTAGTCGTAACTGGGACTTCTCTCGTCTGGCTTATATGGATGTTGTTATCATGCAAATAGCCATTGCGGAGATGTTGACATTCCCTAATATTCCAGTGACTGTAACCATCAATGAGTATGTTGACTTAGCTAAGTTGTATAGCACTCCACGAAGTGGCGGATACATTAATGGAATGCTTGATGCTATTGCACGCCATCTTATTCAGACGGGTAAGATGATGAAGGTAATGCCAGAACCTCGTCCTCGTCGTGCCTATGTAGATAATCAGCGGAACAATGCTCCCCGTCGAGAGGGACGTCGCCCAACGATTGCGCAGACATCGGCTCAGCGCATTGCTAGTCGCACGCAGCCTGATGTTCCACAAGAGAATATTGAATAATCAATTTGTTTTATGTATGGAGTTCTTCTTTGGAAAAGTAGGCTTCATGTAGATAAACTTTTTTTAATAGTACAATAAAAGTAATAAATAGATAAAATGAATACAGCTATGTTTTTAGCCGCACAACCTACCCAAGGTGGTGGTGGTTGGCAGATGATAGTCATGATGGTAGTAATCTTTGCCATCATGTGGTTCTTAATGATTCGTCCACAACAGAAGAAACAGAAAGAAATTCGTGCTTTTCAGAATGCATTGAAAGCAGGTGACACTGTTGTTACTGGTGGTGGTATCTATGGTACAGTCAAGAAGATTGATTTGGCAACTAATAAGGTTGACATAGAGATTGCACACAATGTTGTAATCACCGTAGATAAAGGTTACGTCTTTGCTAGCGTACAGGCTTCACAACAGGGGCAGTCAAAGTAAAAACGATCTCATAAAGGAGTAATTTATTTGATGAAGATAGGCAAATCGCTGCATACACTCAATCTCTTCAGAAGCTTCTTGTCGATAATCATCAACAAGGAGTTTCTGATTTTTTTGTTCTTCCTTGTATTAAGTGGTGGATTTTGGCTTATTATGACGCTAAATGAAACCTATGAGCGGGAGTTTAGCATACCACTTCGTATGGCAGACGTTCCTCGTAATGTTGTTATTACGAGTGATCCTGATTCTGTTGTTCGTTTTACGGTTCGCGATAAAGGCTATATGATAGCAGCTTATGGTGCAGAGGATGCTTTCCGCCCCATTTATGCAGACTATAGACTCTATACTGATGGGCACAGCCGGGGCGATATTTCTGTCGCAGATCTTCAAAAACAAATTTATCTTCAGTTGGCTAAAAGCTCGAAGATAACCTCGGTCAAAGGTGGAAAACTCTCGTTTTCATTCAATTTCGGACAACATAAGAAGGTTCCTGTGCATTTGTTAGGAACGGTAGTGCCAGGTAAGAATTATTATCTAGCACACGTTGACTTTGTTCCCGATAGTGTACAGGTTTATGCCGCTAGGAATGTATTGGACAGTATTCAAACGGTCTATACAAAACGTCAGTATATTACCAATTTCACCGACGTGAAGGAGATGACGATTGATCTTCGGAAGTTCACGAATGCGAAGTGCATACCATCGAAAGTGAAGATGAAACTCTACCCTGATGTCCTTACGGAAGAAAGCGTAGAAGTACCAATAGAGGCTATCAACATGCCAGAAGACAAGGTAATGCGCACATTCCCAAGTAAGGTAAAGGTTCGCTTTGTCGTTGGTGCTTATCGTATGCGTAGTATGCCGAAGAATGCAGAGACAAAGGAATTACTGCCCGTAGACTTCCGAATTGTCGTTAATTATAAGGATATAGAGTCTACCCATTCGGACAAATGCCGCCTATATATCCTCAATACTCCTAATGGGGTTCGAAATGTTCGTCCGTCGGTCAATACTGTTGATTATTTAATTGAGCAGCGATGATTATTGCAATAACAGGTGGTATTGGTAGTGGTAAGTCCTATGTGTGCCAAATATTAGCTATGCGTGGTATAAAGGTATACGATTGTGATGCCCATGCTAAGCTACTCATGCGCACTTCGATTCAGTTGCAAAAGAATCTAAAGCTGTTAGTTGGCGATCATGTTTATAAAAAAGGTGTATTGCAGAAAGCTGTTCTTGCCGATTATCTCCTTCGTGATGATGCCCATGTGCAGGCTGTTAATAATATTATTCATCCTGCTGTTGCACGTGATTTCGAACAATCAGGAATGTCGTGGATAGAGAGTGCCATTCTCTTTGATAGTCATTTCTACGAACGCACACATATAGATAAGGTGGTATGTGTCACTGCTCCGATAGAAGTGCGTATACAACGTGTTATGCAAAGGGATGCTATCAGCAGAGAGAAAACTCTCGATTGGATAAACCGACAATTACCGCAAGAAGAAGTCTTGAAGCGTAGTGATTATGAAATTATCAATGATGGAATACAATCATTAGACCAGCAGATAGACTCCCTGCTCACACAACTATCTTCCACAGAGAACCATTCCTAAGAATAAAGAGAGTTATTAATTCAGAATAATTTAACAATAAACAATTTATAAGAAAATGTTACAGACAATTCTTTCAATTGCAGGCAAACCAGGACTCTATAAGTTGGTTAGCCGTGGTAAATCGAATCTTATCGTTGAATCACTCGATGAGACGCACAAGCGTCAACCAGCTTTTGCTACCGACAGAGTAACCAGTCTTGCTGATATTGCAATGTTCACTGATAGCGAGGATGTGCCATTGGGCGAAATATTGACTAAGTTGCGTGATAAAGAGAATGGCAAAGTTGCTTCCCTTAATTGGCGTAAGGCATCTGCAAAGGAGCTACAGGCTTACTTTGGAGAGGTGCTTCCTAACTTCGATCGTGACCGTGTTCACAACAGCGATATCAAGAAACTTCTTCAGTGGTACGAGATCCTTGTAAAGGCAGGAGAAACCAACTTTGAAGAGGATATGAAGCCTACCGAGGGTGATAACATCGATGACAGAAAGTAATTGAAATCATATAAAACGCTTAGAGCTGCTAAGTGTTAGAATACGAAAAAGCCCCGAGTACAAGCGTACTTGGGGCTTTTAACATCACAATTTATTCAATTCAGTATAATCCTTCTTTCATCAATAACTAGACAACTAGACTTTATCCCAAAGTCTTTCAAATCTTTAGTCTACAGCAATCTGCCTTGCAACCTTCTGTTCTTGTATCTGAATCTTAGGCAAAACAACCGTCAATACGCCATTATTAACACGTGCTGCGATATGCTCTTTTTGTACATCATCAGGCAAAATCAGTGTCTGCTCATACTTGCTGTAAGCAAACTCACGACGCAAGTAATGACCTTTCTTCTCTTGCTCCTCGGCTTTCTTCTCCATCTTAATGGTTAAGTCACCATCACTATTGATGTTTACATCGAAATCCTCCTTGCTTAGTCCAGGTGCTGCAAGCTCCACAGTGTATTCTTTTTCAGACTCCAGTACGTTGATAGCTGGTGCTGTTGCATTTGTCTTAGGCATATTTGCTGTATTCAAAAAGTCATTGAAAACTTCTGGTAACCATGAATTTCTATACATATCTTTTATCTCCTTTACTTTATGTTATTATTATCGTTTTTGTACTGACCATAATGCAAGGAGCATACCAAGGGATTATGTGTGACAAAATGACTGCATATACTGACATTATGGCTTGCAAGTATATATTCTTTTCTATTTTGTAATGTGAATCTCTTTTAATGGAGGTCTTTTAACATTGAGATACAACTAAATATGAGTGAAGCTAATCTATTTTTATAATATATGGGTGTTCTATTCCTATGTGAGAAAGGTATTCTCTTTTCTTGCAACTTTTACTTCAGTTTCGTATAAATGTTGGTAAACCAAGTTAGTTTGTAATTTATTCTGTAGCCTTACAAACTATGTTTTTGTAGTGGAATAAATGCTATCTTCATAAGAAATCATAATCTAGAAACATGAAGTAAACAGGGAGCTATGTGCTTTCCTTTAATACGTTAAATGTTAAGATACTGCTTTATTCACTATTAGGATCGTGTATAAAGCAACGCAGGAGCAGACAATAATATCTGTTCCTGTGTTTATTTATTTCGTTTCGAGTAGTTCCTGCAGGACGACAGCATTGTTATGTTGCTCGTCATGTGCAGCATAAAGTAGTGTTACATCAGGATGTTCTTGGATGGCTTGACGTAACTCCTCCAATGCGCCAGATGCTTGTAACTCTGCTTTGTAACGCTCGGTAAACTCGTTGAAACGCTCTGGGTCATGCCCGAACCACTTACGTAATTCATTGCTCGGAGCAACCTCTTTCAGCCAAAGGTCAATCTTCGCTTTCTCTTTACTAATGCCTCTTGGCCACAATCGGTCTACGAGTATTCGATAACCATCGGTTTCTTCTGCCGGCAAGTAAACACGTTTTAGTTTCATAATCTACTCTTTTTAAGAACCTTATTCTATAGCTAATGCTCTCGGGAATATCACTTCGTTTTCCACATAGATATGTTCCAAGAGATAATTGCGGAACTGTTTTAAGTCTGCTAAAGCCTTTACATATTCAGGTTCTGCACCTTCTGGGGCTGTGTAGTTATTAGTCAGTTCTGCAATGCGATCGTGTCGTTCAATCTCATCACTATGGTCAGCCATCATTGCATTGATAGGGAATTGGATGGAACCACAGTGGAATGGAGCGTGCTCCTGACCCAATTCTGCTGCATTGAAAAGCTCTATGATGAAAGGATAGAGTACGTTCTCTTCTTTCTGGCAATGCAAGTCTAAGTCTGCAATACTATTACGGAAATGATCTACAACACGATCTAATTCTGGGTGATTAGCTGCTAATTGGTTCAATCTCTCTAATAGTTCATTACCATATTTGCGTGTGTTACGATGATGAAACTTCAATACGTAATCAACAAGTAAGTCTAGATCCCATGTTTCGAAAGGGATATTTGTTTTGAATTGTGCCTGTGACATATCTTTAAATTGTTATCTTGTTCTTGCTTGCAAAAGTATTAAAAATAACGGAAGGAGGGGAGTAACAAATGTGACCATATCGGGTTAAAGCACGTTAAAAGTATAAGATTACGAGTATTCTTTGTATCTTTGCAGGCATGGAAAGTAATGTTATGAAAGCCCTTCGTGCCTGTCCGCTTTTTGCAGGGATGAGTGATATTGAGATAGAAATAACGCTGGGGAACGTTCCACATCAGTTGGTTTCTCTACCTCCGCATGATGTTTATGCATTGGCAGGAATGCCTTGTCGATCAGTAGATATTATTGTGAGTGGTGTGTTGATATGTCGTATGGCAGCCCTGTCGGGTAAGCAAGTAGAGGTGAGCCGACTGAGAAGTGGTAATCTTGTTGCGCCTGCATTTATCTTCTCTAAAGACCGAAGTCTACCCGTTAGTGTCGAGACTGATGGGCGTGTGGAATTGTTTCGTATGAAGCCCGATAGCCTGAAGTCACTTATTGATAACGATGATGCAATCCGCATGAATTTCATTCGTATCCTTTCTAATATAGATGTTTTCCTTACGCAAAAGATGAAGATTCTTAGTCTATTTACCGTCCGTGAGAAGGTTGCCTACCTACTTTTAGAGCGTGCAGGAGAGCAGGGTAGTAATGAGATACACCTTGAACGCTCACGTCAAGAGATTGCTGATTCATTCGGAATACAGAAGTTCTCTCTTCTGCGTGTGCTTTCCGATTTGGAGAAAGAGGGTGCTATCGAGATTAAGGGTAAGATTATTAAGATACTTAATCGACGTGGGCTTGCTGGCTAAAGAGTATATCTAGCACTTCCTCCAGCTCCTCTCAAGGAGGGGGAGTACCTGACGGGAGATAGTAAGGAGACGCTTTTCTCTAATTGAGAAGGGCGTTTCCTTGTTGTAAGGAAAGGCTCTCTTCATGTCAAGAAGAGCGTCTCTTCATTTGTGCTACCTTTGTTCTTGGCTAACAAGGCATAGCCTTGTTACACATAGACCTTAGTCTCTTTCATATTGTGAAGAGGGGCAACTTGGAAGCAAATAATGGATGAAATGAGGGCTATTTATCAAATAACTGCATTGTAAGTAGCCCATAATTGATGCAGAACTAACATTTTGGCATATAGCTTTTTATTTGTATCTTTGCCTGCCAAAAGAGTAAGAAGTATATGATACTAAATGTTTTATTTATCCTCGTGGGCATTGTGCTCGTTTTATGGGGAGCCGACCGGCTGACTGACGGGGCTGTAGCAGTGGCTGAAAAGATGAAGATGCCACAGATTGTGATAGGGTTAACAATAGTTGCGATGGGCACAAGTATGCCTGAATTTTGTGTGAGTCTTGTGTCTGCACTCAAAGGTACTACCGACTTGGCTGTAGGTAACATCGTTGGTTCGAACATCTTTAATACGCTGTTGATAGTTGGTGTCTCTGCATGGGTAGCACCTATGACTATCTTGAAGTCAACCGTTCGGAAGGATATACCTTTTGCGTTATTTGCCTCACTTGTATTACTAATAATGTGTCTTGATGGTAATATTAGTAGGTTGGATGCAGGCATCCTCTTTGTGCTATTCCTTGTCTTTATGTATGTCACCTTGAAGGGTGCTAAGACGAAAGACGATGATACCACTGCTAAGACAGAGTCCATTGAAGATAAGAAAAAACCTATGGCAGCATGGCTTTCTATCGTATGGATAATCGTTGGATTAGCTTGTCTGATAGGCGGTAGTAACCTTTTTGTGGAAGGTGCAACGAAGGTGGCAGAGCATATCGGTGTGTCGGAAGCAGTCATCGGACTAACCATTGTGGCTGGAGGAACTTCCCTACCAGAGTTAGCAACAAGTGTTGTTTCTGCGCGCAAAGGCAATAGTGGCATTGCTATTGGCAATGTCTTAGGCTCGAATGTGTTTAATATTCTTGCTATCTTGGGCGTTACAGGTGTAATTACTCCTATGCACTTGCAAGGTATAACGATGTTAGACCTCTCAATGATGGTGGTCTCAACGCTGTTAGTATGGCTTTTCTCCTTCACGAAGTATAAGATTGCAAGGTGGGAAGGAGTCGTCCTTACAATAGTGTTTATCGGCTATATGGTCGTGTTGTGTTATTAAATAATGTGTGTCAAATAGCGCGGCTATCTGACACACATTATATATATTACTTCAATAACTTTGCTAATTCTGTCTGCAAAGCTTCACCTCTTAGATCCATTGCAATGATTTTGCCGTCCTTATCGAGGAGTATGTTTGAAGGAATAGAACGAATGCCATAAACCTTACCAGCAGCAGACTGCCAGCCTTTAAGGTCAGACATCTGAGGCCAAGTCATACCGAGCTTCTCAACAGCTGATGACCATTTGAGTTTGTTGTCATCGAAACTAACACCAATAATCTCTAGTCCCTTGTCCTTATATCTCTTATAAGCCTCCACAACGTTAGGCATCTCCTTGCGGCAAGGTGCACACCAGCTAGCCCAGAAGTCGACGAACACATATTTACCCTTACCTGCCCAATCGCTTAGCTTCATTTGCTTACCATTGAGGTCGGTCATTACCAACTCCTTATACATAGAGCCTGGTTCGCGTAGCTTATACATCTCATATAAATCTTTGGCTTTCTTCATCTCTGGCGCATTGTAATAACCCGTTGATGGGTCACATAGCCTCTTCAAGTCTGCATATTCTAGTCCGTCAGCCACCTCCGCAATATATTTTGCAGGGAAAGTAGTAGTCTTGAACTTCTCTGCAATCTCTAGTACAGTAGCCAACTGAACACTATCTAGTGAGTCAGCCTTTGCCATGATTTCTCCAATCTTAGCCTTGTCTGCATCAGTAAATGTAGATGGATCTTTCTGTTTGAGGACTTCAAATTCAGCTTTCAACTTATTATATTCAGTCTCAATCTGAGACATCTTACTCTCGTATGGCTTTGTATCTTGCGCATTAGCAGCAAGTGTTGTAGCAGCCAACATGGTCATTAAAATGATTTTCTTCATATCTTTCATTTGGTTTATATTATGGTTACAAAAGTAATGAAAATATGCTTATCTCCACGTGTATTTAGCTTTTTTTTAGGGCTTATTATGGTAGTTCAGATAAAAAGCGTACCTTTGCAGCCGCTTAATTGAATAGGGGTACTTGCTCAACCCCCTTTAACAAAACAAGACAATGATAAAAAGTAAACAACAAGTGAGTGTGCTGTTTATGCTTTTCAGCATCCTCTTTTGCGTTTGCCTTATTGCGGCAAACACGCTCGAGACAAAGCAAATTTCTGTATTAGGTATCTCATTGACGGGTGGATTGATTGTGTTTCCAATCTCTTACATCATCAACGACTGTGTTTGTGAGGTGTGGGGGTTCCAAAAAGCACGTCTGTTGATATGGACGGGCTTTGCAATGAACTTCTTCTTTGTATCTATGGGGGCTTTATGTGATTGGATACCGGGTGCACCGTATTGGACTAACGAAGCTGGGTTTCATGCTATCTTTGGTCTTGCTCCACGTGTGGCAGCGGCTTCTTTCATAGCTTTCATTGTGGGTTCATTCGCTAATGCCTACGTAATGAGTAAGATGAAACTACGTGATGGAGGTCGTCATTTCTCATGGCGTGCCATCTTGAGTACCATTGCAGGCGAGAGCCTTGACTCTCTCATCTTCTTCCCATTGGCATTGGGTGGCGTTGTTCCAACTCCAGAATTGCCAAAACTAATGCTCTGGCAGGTAGTCTTAAAGACGCTTTACGAGGTAATAGCTTTGCCAATCACTATCCGTGTAGTAAAGAAGTTAAAGCAACATGAAGGGGAAGATGTCTATGACAATGGTGTGAATTACAGCATTTGGAAGATATTTTCTTTGCAGTAGCGCACAAGGTAATAAACAATTAAAAGGGGATGTGCCAATCGGTTGGCATATCCCCTTTCTCGATGTAAGTAAGGCTTGAGTAGTAGTATCTCATGGATGCAAATCTTCTGTAAGTTCTGATAGTGTGCCTAATATTGTCTCAAAGCAAGAATAGTGTTGTGAGGCAAAATAAGAAGACAACCATCGGTAAATATCTAATCTAATGCAGAGCAACTTTATGCGAGTGAGCTTACTATGAGTAAGGTTGCACAACAAACCAGAACCCCGCTTGCTATTCGGATTGGTCAATATCGGTTCCTATTAGTTGTGCGTTTGCGCTCCTTGTCTAATACAGTTTCACTCAGTTTCTTCCTTGTATCTTCTTCTTTTCTCATGTGTTTTACGTCTTTATCTTCCGTACTTTTTGTTTGTCTCATCACGATGAAACTTGTGTCTCATCATGATGAAACTTATGTCTCATCACGATGAGACAAACTTTTTATACGTTTGTAAAAGATGCAGAGCACGTGAGAAATGATTCGCAGACGTGGAGTAAATGATAATGGAACAGGTGGGAGAGGACCTCGAAGCCTATAAGATGTTGGTTAGAGAGGTAATATATGGGGATGGTGTTTGCAATTTACTAACAATGTATTACCTTTGCAAGTAAAACAATATAAACGATTATGGAAAGAAACGAAGAGGGCTTGCAGTCGTTAGGTTCTGCAACCCAATACAGAATGGATTATGCGCCAGAGGTGTTGGAGACGTTTATGAACAAGCATCCAGAGAATGACTATTGGGTGCGTTTCAACTGTCCTGAGTTCACGAGTCTGTGCCCTATTACGGGACAACCCGACTTTGCAGAGATACGTATCTCATACGTCCCTGACGAGCGAATGGTTGAGAGTAAGAGTCTTAAACTCTATCTTTTTAGCTTCCGTAATCATGGTGATTTCCATGAAGACTGTGTGAATATTATCATGAAGGACCTCATCAAGTTGATGGATCCAAAGTATATTGAGGTGACAGGAATCTTCACTCCTCGTGGGGGAATCAGTATCTATCCATACGCTAACTATGGTCGTAAGGGTACGAAGTATGAGCAGTTAGCCGAGCAACGATTTATCACGCACGAATAAAGCAAATACACTCTTTGTTGGTAATACACGTTGATTGTTATGACAACTAAGCGGATTGTATATTCCATCTTTTGGGTTCACATCCTACTAAGTTTCTGTTGGTGGGCATTACATATATGTCTACCAGCAGATTTGCGGATGGAACCCTTGTTCGATACCTTATTATACTATGGCATGCTTGGTACCCTTCCTATATGGTTTTATCCTATGGGGAAAGTAATCCGAAAGAGCTTTAACTATAATGAGATATTGGGTGTATTGGTCATCATCCTTATGAGTGTTATCGTTCTCGTCTGTGGTGTTGTTGGTTTGTTTGTGTTCTCTATTGATGGACCGAAGGCGGTATGGTATAAGGATAAGACTCATATCATTACAGATGGTTATGCGTCACAGGTGTGTTCGTTCTTCGTGTGCGATAGGGGAATGATAGTAGATAAGGTGAAGTCTCAAGGGTTCACTGGTGATTCACCGATAATCCCTGATTCAGCACAATGGAAGTTCTATGATCAATGGGGAGTACTGATTGCATGGTCGGATAATAAGCTTGATGAAGGTCGAGGTATGAAGGCTTATAGCCTTTTTGTTACTGACTCCTTATTATATAAGCGGCATCAGAAGGAAGTCCTAAACCTGCGTAAGTCTTATCTAATGAAGGAACGAAACTATGTTCTCAATGGTCATTTATCGTGTTACGGAAGGTCTCTTCCAAACTATGAGTTCGAATATAACACACGGACACGGATGATGAGTGTAGACGGGGGTGGGTTTGATTCTAAGACTGATGTTAGTTTTAAGTTGTCCCAAGAGGCGAATGATAGTATTGTTGCTTTCATTCACCAGCATCCAGAGGAATATATAGATCATGACGAAGACGTTGAACATTATGGTCAAGGAGATGTATGTGTATGGCTTAATGTAAATAGGCGTACAGTCTTTGACTGTGATAATAGCGACTTTGCACACATGCCAGCTCCTTTCCAGAATATCATTCGTCTATTTGCAAATAAGCATGTACGGGGTCGTGACTTGTTGCAAGTTGTGGATAATATTCATCATTAATCTCCCAACGGCAAGACGCCCTTCTCATATCGAGAAGGGCGTCTTCTCACTTCAATGAAAGGCTCTTCTCACCATCAAGAAACGCCCTCTTTAAATCGAGAAGAGTAGTCATTCACTCAATCCATACGTATTTCAAGCCTTACTATCTGTACTTTTTTGTAACTTTGCAGGCACAACGCACAAGCGATGAAGATACAAGACATACAAAAGATATATGCTACCTTGCCACAGGCGGGAGCGATAATGAAGGTGCAAGAAGACCAACAAGTGAGAGCCATCTTCTTGCAAGGACTAGTGGCATCAGCCGCTCCAATGCTCTTTGCTGCTATAGCCGAACGATGGCAGAAAACGGTCGTCATCGTGCTTAATGATAGCGAAGAAGCTGGCTATTTCTATAATGATTTGAAGACAATCGTCATGCCTGAAGATAGCAAAGATAGTACGGCTGAAGTGCTCTTCTTCCCCTCGTCCTATCGTCGTGCAGTCAAGTATGGGCAGAGGGATGCTGGGAATGAAATCCTGCGCACGGAGGTGCTCACACGCTTATCGGCATTGGCTACGGAGAAAGGGACGGCTAACAGGCTCCCACTCTACATTGTCACAGATCCTTCAGCACTATCAGAACTGGTTGTATCGAAGCGGCAGTTAGATGAACGACACCTATCGCTCTCTGTCAATCAGCATATTGATATCGTTGAGGTAGAGAAGACCTTGCGCTCATTTGGCTTCACGGAAACCGATTATGTGTATGAGCCCGGACAATTCGCTGTGCGTGGTAGTATCATTGATGTTTATTCCTACTCTGGCGAACTGCCCTATCGTATCGACTTCTTTGGCGATGACATAGAGACGATTCGCACTTTTGAAGTAGAGAGCCAGTTATCAAGTAAGAAGTTAGAACACATAGAGGTTGTACCCGAACTGGCTACTTTATCAGAAGAGAAAGTGCCGTTCCTTCACTTCTTACCAGCTGATAGTTTCCTTGCGTTCAAAGACTTCCTTTATGTGCGTGATGCTATCGAAAACATTTATAAAGAGGGCTTCACTGCACAGGCATTAACGGCACAGAGGGAGGGAAAGACTGAGGTGGAACAGCACGAACTGGAGCAGGCGTTCCGTAAAGAAGGGCAACTCATCACGGCATCGCACTTTATGAATGAGGCTCTAAACTATCGTCGCATAGAGTTCGGTGTGACCCATTCTATCAGTGAGACTGCCAAGAAAGCAGATGGTCAGCATGTAACGATTCAATTCAATACGACCGCTCAACCGCTATTTCATAAGAACTTCGATCTGCTGTCGAAGACGCTCCGTGACTATCTTCTGCAGGGCTACAAGTTATACATCTTTGCGGATAGTGAGAAGCAAACAATACGTCTCAAAGATATATTCGAATCGTTATCTAACTCGGATATGGCACCCGATTCGGAGAATCTGTCAGTCGTTGAAGCTACTACCAATAGCCAAGGTGAAAGCAAAGTTAGGGCTTTACCATTCACTCCCGTTAACCGAACAATACACGAGGGATTCGTTGACAATACCTTAAAAGTATGTTTCTTCACAGATCATCAGATATTCGATAGATTCCATAAGTATAACCTCAAGTCTGATAAAGCACGTCAAGGCAAGATGGCACTGACGATGAAAGAACTGCAAGAGATGGAACCTGGCGACTTTCTTGTGCATGTTGACTTTGGTATCGGTAAGTTTGCTGGACTTGTCCGAGTGCCTACAGGTGATTCATATCAGGAAGTGATCCGACTCGTTTATCAGCATAATGACATCGTGGATGTGTCCATTCATTCCCTTTATAAGATTAGTAAGTATCGCAGAGGCAATTCTGGTGAACCTCCATTGCTATCTGTCTTGGGCTCTGGAGCATGGGACAGACTGAAGGAGAGAGCGAAGAAACGAATCAAAGATCTTGCCCGTGACCTTATCAAACTATATGCTAAACGTCGCAGAGAAAAGGGTTTCGCTTTCTCGCCCGACTCGTTTATGCAACATGAATTGGAGGCTTCGTTCTTATATGAAGATACGCCCGACCAGCTAAAGGCAACGCAGGAACTGAAGCAGGATATGGAGAGTGCACGCCCTATGGATCGACTGGTTTGTGGCGATGTGGGCTTTGGTAAGACCGAAGTAGCTATACGTGCAGCCTTCAAAGCTGCCGTAGATAACAAGCAAGTGGCGGTATTAGTACCTACCACAGTATTGGCATTTCAGCATTATCAAACATTCAAGAAGCGACTGAAGAATATGCCTGTTCGGGTGGATTACCTATCCCGTGCCCGCAGTGCAAAGCAAACGAAGCAGGTGATAGAAGACCTTGCCGAAGGGAAGATAAACATCCTTGTGGGTACGCATAAACTGATTGGTAAGACTGTAAAGTGGCACGACTTAGGATTGCTTATCATTGATGAGGAACAGAAGTTCGGAGTAACTACAAAGGAGAAGTTACGCCAGTTGAAGACGAATGTAGATACGCTCACGATGTCGGCAACACCTATTCCACGAACGTTGCAGTTCTCTTTGATGGGCGCACGTGACATGAGTATCATGCGCACACCACCCCCCAATAGATATCCAATTCAGACCGAGATCGCCTCGTTCTCACATGAGGTAATTGCCGATGCGATTAACTTCGAGATGAGTCGCAATGGTCAGGTCTACTTCGTGAACGACCGCGTTGGTAATCTTCCAGAGATAGCCAATCTTATTAAGAAGTATGTCCCAGACTGTCGTGTGGCAATAGGACATGGGCAGATGAAGCCTGAGGAACTAGAAAAAATCATCATGGGATTCATGAACTACGACTATGATGTGTTGCTCTCGACCACTATTGTGGAGAATGGAATTGATATTTCTAATGCGAACACCATAATCATTAATGAGGCTCATCGGTTCGGATTGTCTGACTTGCATCAGATGCGTGGTCGTGTGGGGCGCTCTAATAAGAAGGCATTCTGCTATCTTCTTGCTCCACCATTGGCTGCGCTTAACTCTGAAGCACGCCGTCGTTTGGAGGCATTGGAGACTTTCTCCGACTTAGGGAGCGGTTTTAATCTGGCTATGCAGGACCTTGATATTCGTGGTGCGGGTAATCTGCTGGGCTCGGAACAGAGTGGATTTATGGAGGATTTGGGCTATGAAACCTATCAAAAGATACTTAGTCAGGCTGTCACCGAACTAAAGAATGATGAGTTCCAAGACCTTTATGCGGAGGAAATGAACGAAGGAAAGCAGATAACGGGAGATGACTTTATAGATGATTGTGCCGTTGAAAGCGACTTAGAGATGTACTTCCCAGACAACTATGTACCTGGTAGTTCAGAGCGAATGTTGCTTTATCGCGAATTAGATAACATTGAGAAAGATGAGGACTTAGAGGCTTATCGCCAACGTCTGATAGACCGTTTCGGTCCTGTTCCACGTCAAGGTGAGGAGTTGATGCAGGTTGTTGCGCTACGACGCATAGGCAAGCGATTGGGGTGCGAGAAGATTATTCTCAAGCAAGAACGTATGCAGATGCAGTTTGTCTCCAATACCAACAGCATGTACTATCAAAGTGCTGCCTTTGGTAAGGTACTTAACTACATCGGTTATCACGCCCGCCAGTGTAACTTGAAAGAGAAGAATGGCAAGCGATCTATGGTAGTTAGCGATGTGAAGAGTGTTGAGCAGGCAGTGAAAGTATTGAGAGAGATTGACAAAGAGCAATAGATTCATTCAAAAATAAAGCCGCATACCATCTAATTAGTACACTTATTTCATGACAAACCAATATATTATGGAAATAAAAAAAGCAGATGTACCATACAATTACACATATTGTATAGCCACAAACGAGCAGTGTAAACTGGCAAAACAATGTCTACGGGCGTTGGCAATGAAGATAGAACATAGAGAAAACGATCGTGATTTTATAGAAATAGTAGCCCCGTACTATATAGAAACTCGTACAGAAACGAAGCCTTGTCGGTGGTTTGCAGAAGCAAAGCTGAAACATTTTGCTAAAGGAATGCGCCATTTTTACGATGAAGTCCCTGCTGGCAAGCTGAAACTAATGCGACAGGAGGTACAATATTGCTTTACAACAAGGTATCACTATTACAAAGTTAGGAAAGGAGATGAATTGATTTCAGAAAGTTTACAAGCTGAAATTGCAGAAGTTTTCAAAGCTATTTGTCCGAATTTAGAGCCGAAATTCGATGAATTTGTTGATGCTTACGAGTGGAATCCATAAGGATTTCACTTTTTTTATGCCCTCGTTATATCCTAAACGTATTGTGTTTTTATCCCAAAAGTATATGCTTTATAGGTAAGAATTACTAATAAATTCAACGTATGAATAGTATCAAACTAATTATTTGGCTATACGAACTAACAGTTTGAATGGTATCAAACTGATTATTCGATTATACAAAATAGTAATTCGATAGGTATCAAACTGATTATTCGTAATATCCAATTTATAAAAAACACACTACTTACACCTTATATTATATATGGTAAAAAAGAAAATTGTTCATAACAGATAGTTATCCTTGATAGACATTTGCTCCTGCACTAACCATCTTTCCCCACTGACTTAACCCCCAATATCCATAGAATATTTGAGATAAAACATCTTTTCTACTTGCATTCTGAAAAAAAGTTGTATATTTGCGATACTTTCGCTTTTGTGGCGTTACAACTATGGAAAAATAAATCTCTAAATATCAATGACTATGATTAAGAAATATGTAGAAGAGAATAAAGACAGAATGCTCGAGGAGTTATTCAGTCTGATACGCATACCGAGCGTGAGTGCACAAACAGCTCATAAGGAAGACATGGTGCGCTGTGCAGAACGTTGGAAGGAACTTTTGTTACAAGCAGGAGTTGACAAGGCAGAGGTGATGCCATCGAAGGGCAATCCTATGGTATATGCAGAGAGAATGATTGATCCAAAGGCTAAAACCGTATTAGTTTATGGACATTATGATGTAATGCCTGCCGAACCTTTCGAGCTTTGGAAGACGGAGCCTTTCGAGCCAGTAATCAAAGATGGACACATTTGGGCACGTGGTGCTGATGATGATAAAGGGCAATCGTTCATGCAAGCAAAGGCTTTTGAGTATCTGAACAAGCACGATTTACTGAAGCATAATATGAAGTTTATCTTCGAAGGTGAGGAGGAAATCGGCTCAGGAAGTCTTACTCCTTTCATCGAAGAGCATAAGGATTTGCTAGCTTGTGACGTGATTCTTGTTTCTGATACAGGTATTATCAGTCCTGATGTACCATCTATCACAACTGGTTTGCGTGGCTTGTCTTATTGGCAGATAGAGGTTACTGGTCCTGATCACGATTTACATTCTGGTACGTTCGGAGGTGCTGTGGCTAATCCAATCAATGTATTATGTAAGTTAATAGCTGACGTTACCGGTCCTGATGGTAAGATACGTATTCCAGGCTTCTATGATGACGTTGAGGAGGCTTCGGATGAGGAGCGTAAACTCGTTGCATCTATTCCTTTCAACGAAGAAGAATATAAGAAATCTATCGGAGTAAAGGCTCTATTCGGTGAAAAAGGCTATAGTACGATTGAGCGCACAGGCTATCGTCCATCGTTCGATGTATGTGGAATTTGGGGTGGATATACTGGCGATGGTGCCAAGACGGTTATTCCTTCAAAGGCATACGCAAAGATTTCTTCTCGTTTAGTACCTCATCAAGACCATAATAAGATTAGCCAATTAGTGGTAGATTACTTCAATCGCGTTGCTCCAGATACCGTTACGGTGAAGGTTGAGAAGCATCATGGTGGCTATGGGTACGTTTGTCCTATTGATTTCCCAGCTTATAAGGCAGCAGAACGTGGCTTTGAGGCGGTATTCGGAAAGCGTCCATTGCCTGTTCGCATTGGTGGTTCTATTCCTATTATCTCAACATTCGAGAAGTTACTCGGTGCTAAGAGCGTCCTGATGGGCTTCGGTTTGGAGTCAAATGCTATTCACTCTCCAAACGAGAATATGCCTGTCGACCTCTGGTTGAAGGGTATTGAGACCATTATCAACTTCCATCTCGAATACGATAAGGAAGCATAAGTAAGAAACATACAGAATACATCCAAAGAAGGGATATATGGTTCGTACCATTAAAGCGACAGCTATTGCCGACTAACAAATCATATATCCCTACTTGTTAAGCAGTAATGATAAAAGGATAACAAAAAGTTTGGTACTATCATAAACTATCATTACCTTTGCACGACTATCATATGGGCTTGTTTGGATTTGACGGCAAGACGGAATGGTACGTAAGCACGCGGAGCGTCGTTAGTTTGCTCCTTAATATCAGCTATCAAACAATTAATTGGCGAAAACAATTACGCTCTCGCTGCCTAACCGAAGTACAGTAGGTTACTGGCTTTATCCGACTATTAGATAGTTGGACGAGACATCGCTCCGAGGATGTTGTTCCGAATCTAGAGAGTAAGCGATGCAGGTTCAATCGGAAATAGTCAGTGTATGCCTCGATGCACTGATGAAGATTTAGAGGATAAGATGTTGGTTGGTGGTTCAGGTCTTGCCAACATACGAAAACCGAAGGCTGGAATAAACGTGTAGAAAGCGTATGGTTTCCTTGTGCGGACGTGGGTTCGACTCCCACCAGGTCCACATTTTCTTCTCAGAAGAGAAGTTTCTTATAGGAAAGTAATACAGAGTAGGGGATTCATATACAATGAATCCCCTACTTTTTTATTATCCCTTGATAGGTATTCTAAAAATATCGTCAATTAGGAGTGTCCTACCTTCTACGTGTATAGGTTCTCAGAACAAGCCTAAACATATTATTTTGAAGCTTTGGAGAGTCTCATTGAAATAAATATACCTACTTATTTCTTAATCGTATCTTGCTTTGCCACCTTCGCTTCAGCCTCTTGTGCCTCTTTGTTAGCCTCTAAAGCACTCTTCTTTCGGTGATATTGCATGACTTTCTTACCAAAGAGAGCAGCCATAGAATCAGCTGATAAATAACGCATAGAGCCAGAATCAAAGCCAACAGAGTCTTGTGGGATTCGATGTCCTTGCTCATCCAATGTATCTTTATAGATATACAGTTTACCATTAAAAATATGCCAACTTGTATAAACCGTTACTTTTGGGTATTCTACAGGACTCTCATCTTCCAAAGAGTTGGACTTCATGATATATCCCACGGGGGAGGCTTGATTATAACTCTTGAGTGTGAATCCATATTCTCGAGGAATGAAGAGTGCTTTCTTCAAAGAATCGCTCATCCCTGCAAGAATTTCGTCTTCTGTCTTTGTCGGATTTGGTTTCAACTTAGGAAGAACCTGAAAAGTCCAAGTTCCCTTCATCTGTTCTAGATCGATAACCATTGCAGCCTCGTATGGATCAATCGGATTAGGGAGAATCGCCAGTTTGTCTCCTATCTGGATATCCCCATATACCATATTATTTCGCTTAGCCGTGACAATATCAAACTTTATAGGGTCTCCACCCTCATCAGGTAGGAATACGATAACCGAATCAGAGCATCCATCACATGCCAATCCATACCGAGTACTATCACCTTTCAGGCTAGTTTCAATGTCTATAGCCCCATGATCACCTGTTGAAGCTTGGTTATAACATGCCGTAAGCAACAGTAGAGAGAGGCTTAAAAGAGGGAAAAAGAAATTCTTCATGTACGTTGTTTTTATGCTGCAAAGATAGTCAATTATTGCAAAAAATATTGTCTGTCAGTTGATTTTTGGAATTTTTTATCTAATTTTGCAAGTCGAGATTGCAGTTTGCAATCACCTTCATTTAGATAGCAATAAAATAAGATATGGGAAAGAAAATACAGTTCAGTCTCATTTATCGAGACATGTGGCAGAGTTCTGGTAAGTTCCAGCCACGTAAAGATCAGTTAGTGCGCATTGCACCTGTCTTCATTGAGATGGGTTGTTTCGCACGTGTAGAAACCAACGGTGGTGCTTTTGAACAAGTAAATTTACTGGCTGGTGAGAATCCAAACGAGTCGGTACGTGCCTATACGAAGATTCTGCATGAAGCTGGTATCAAGACACACATGCTTGATCGTGGCTTGAATGCTTTACGTATGTATCCTGTTCCTGATGATGTTCGTGCGATGATGTATCGTGTAAAGCATGCTCAGGGTGTAGATATTACTCGTCTTTTCGATGGTTTAAATGATATTCGTAACATTGCTCCAGCATTGAAATGGGCAAAGGAAGCTGGTATGACTCCACAGGGAACACTCTGTATCACCACCTCTCCTGTTCATACTATTGAGTACTACAGCAAATTAGCTGATGAAGAAATTGCAGCTGGTGCTGAGGAACTATGCTTGAAGGATATGGCTGGTATTGGTCAGCCTGCTTTCTTAGGAGAACTTACTCGCCGTATTAAGGAGAAACATCCAGATGTATTACTAGAGTATCATGGTCACTCAGGTCCTGGTCTCTCAATGGCATCTATGTTGGAGGTTGCAAAGAATGGTATTGACATCCTCGATGTTGCTATAGAGCCATTGTCATGGGGTAAAGTTCACCCAGATGTTATCTCTGTACAAAGTATGTTGAAGAATGCAGGCTTTGATGTTCCAGAGATTAATATGGATGCTTATATGAAGGCGCGTGCCATGACTCAAGAGTTTATTGATGAGTGGTTAGGTTACTTCATTAATCCACAGAATAAGATTATGAGCTCTTTACTCCTCAGCTGTGGTTTACCTGGTGGTATGATGGGTTCAATGATGGCAGATCTCGGTGGTATTCGCTCTACTATTAATAACCTTCGTAAGAAGAAGGGCGAGGAAGAACTCTCTGTTGACGACATGCTTATCAAGTTGTTCGATGAGGTTGCTTATGTTTGGCCTCGTGTAGGATATCCTCCATTGGTAACTCCATTCTCACAATATACTAAGAACATCGCATTGATGAACCTCCTCACTCTTGAGCAGGGTAAGGGACGCTTCGTTATGATGGATGATTCTATGTGGGGTATGATCCTCGGAAAGAGCGGTCGTGTACCAGGTGAGATTTGTCAAGAGTTGAAAGACCTAGCTAAGCAGAAGGGACTTGAGTTCACAGATGCAGACCCACATACATTGTTGAAGAACAATCTAGAGGATTTCCGCAAGGAAATGGACGAGAATGGTTGGGATTATGGTCAGGATGAAGAGGAACTCTTCGAATTGGCTATGCACCCAGAGCAGTATCGCAACTACAAGAGCGGACAGGCTAAGAAGAACTTCTTGGCTGATCTTCAAGCTGCTAAGGATGCTAAGCTCGGCGCAAAGGTTAGCCCAGAAGAGGCTGCAGCCTTTAAGCATGCAAAGGCAGATGCACTTGTTGCTCCTGTCAAAGGTCAGTTGTTCTGGGAGTTCCAGGGCGATGGTGAGGCTGCTCCAGCTGTAGAGCCATTCATTGGCAAGGAGTATAAAGAGGGCGATGCTTTCTGCTATATCCAAGCACCTTGGGGCGAATTCGTCACTGTTCCAGCTGCACTCGGTGGTAAGTTGGTAGAGATCAACGCTAAGCAAGGTGCTAAGGTGAACAAGGGCGATGTTATTGCTTACATTGAGCGTGAGCATGCTGAATAAGTAAAACGCATTAAAAAAATATTAAGTCACGGTCTATTGCTATTGAGTAAGACCGTGACTTTTTCGTTTATGACTATGGATTATCTTTCAATCATCAATAAGTATTACCCAACCGACAATGAGCTTCGTCACATCCTCCTAGTTCATAGTCGCAGTGTGGCTGATAAGTCATTAGCAATAGCGGCTCACCATCCAGAATTAAAGCTTGATTGTGCGTTCTTGGAGGAGGCTGCTATGCTGCATGATATCGGTATTTTCAAGTGCGATGCGGCTGGCATTCAGTGTTTCGGGACCGAACCTTACATCTGTCACGGGCGTATCGGAGCAGAGTTATTAAGGTCAGAAGGCTTCCCACGTCATGCTCGTGTTTGCGAACGACATACGGGTGCTGGGATTACAAAAGCGCAGATTATAGCGCAAAACCTCCCTCTTCCGCAGCAAGATTTCCTACCCGAAACGATGGAAGAAAAGGTGATTTGTTATGCCGATAAGTTCTTTTCTAAGACGCACCTTGATCGAGAGAAGACGATTGAACAGGCGGAAAAGAGCCTATCGAAGTTCGGTGATGAGGGTGTTCTCCGCTTCCGTGAGTGGGAAAAATGCTTCGATTAGATAGTTTTTTCGGCTGTTTCCTAATATTTCCTAATATCTTTTTAGATGATTCTCATAGACGAATCAACTAGAAAGATATTTTACATTCTAAATTTCCTAATTAGCTCTTTCTAGAAACGAATATTGGTTTTTGTAGTCACTAAATACCAATAAACTCAAAACGATAGTACCTTTTCATGAAAAAGTACTATCGTTTTGAGTGAAAAGTAGTATCGTTTTTGCTAAAAAGTAGTATCGTTTTTGCTAAAAAGTAGTATCGTTTTTGCTAAAAAGTACTATCGTTTTTGCTAAAAAGTACTATCGTTTTTTACGGAAATAACCATCATTTTGGGCTAAAATATGCTCCAATTTCATTAAAATCTATCTGTTTTCTTCTAATAATATGATAGCGTTATTTGTAATAGGTTGGTTATTAGTCTGTTAGAACAACAAGACTTATTGCTCTCAAAAATCGAATATTTCGAGCAAAGTAAGTAGGCTTTCCAGAATATTGCAATAATAACCTATCAAATTGGCAATATTCTTTTACAAAACAAGTGGGCGTCTTTTGCTTCTATTCGTTGTATATTCTATAGAAAAACAACTATCGTATTTCAGTGAAATAAGCTATTATTTAGTTTATTCTTATGTGCCTTTATGGAAAATGCTTACCTTTGTATTGCTATTAGAACAAATCAAAACGATATGAAAAAACATCTTTTTTGGCTTTGCGTGCTGGCATTTTCGGCATCTCTACACGTCACAGCACAATCGTTCAAACAGCAGATTAGTGTTCATCCAGAACTTTCTGCCAACAATTACCTAGCTTATCCGACTCCTTCTGGTAAGCTGACACCTGCTCCGTCAGGCTATTTCCCTGTGTATCTCTCGCATTACGGGCGACATGGTTCGCGCTATCTCATTCATGCGCAGCAATATCTTCGACCGATTGAAGTGCTTGAGCGGGCTGATTCTGCTGGGGTTTTGACGAATGAGGGGGAAGATGTCTTGAAGAAACTACGCCTCATGTATGCAGAATCTTATAAGCGATGGGGCGAATTGACCCCTCTGGGAGCACAGCAACATCAGCAGATTGCGAGAAGAATGTACGAACGTTTCCCATCTGTTTTCCGTGATTCTGTGTGGATAGATGCTAAGTCTACGGATGTTATCCGCTGTATTCTGTCCATGGAAAACGAATTGCAAGAGCTAATCCGACATAATCCTCGCTTGCGTATTAGGCATGATGCGAGTGCACATGATATGTATTTTATGAATCAATCAGACAAAACACTATCTCACCAAAGGGATAGTAGTGCTGTAAAGAATACGATTGACGAGTGGGGCAAACGCAATATTGACACAAAACCTTTGATGGCTCGCCTCTTTAAGGATAAGGAATACGTGGCAAAGAAGGTGGATGCAGGGCAACTCTCATTCGATCTTTTCAGTCTGGCTAGTATTGTTCAGAACTCGGAAATACGCCATTCGCTTTCATTGTACAATCTCTTTACCCCAGAAGAATTATATCGTCTTTGGGAACGTAGTAATGCTTGGTGGTATTTGCGATATGCTAGTGCACCACAGAGCGGAGGTAATCAACCTTTTTCACAGCGCAATCTCTTGCGTAAGATTATCACTGATGCCGATTCTTGTTTGGCACTTCCTCATCCCGGTGCGACACTTCGTTTCGGACATGATACGATGGTGATGCCGTTGACCTGTCTGCTTAATCTGAATAATAGTGACATCAGAGTATCGGATATAGATAGTCTTGACCTGAAAGGTTGGAGTTCTACACGCATTGTACCTATGGCTGCTAACATTCAATTCGTGTTCTATAAGAATCCGAGGAAGCCTAAGGCTGAAACGCTTGTGAAAGTTTTATTGAATGAAGAGGAAGCTACACTACCATTGCCGAAGACTTCTGCACCTTATTACTATAAATGGAGCGACTTTAAGAAGTTTTATCTTTCAAAACTAAGTAGCTATCATGAATAAGCGACTATGCCCCTGGTTGTTATCATAGCAATGCTCTCTTCCTTTTAGCAAGACGCCCTTCTCAAATGGAGAAAGGCGTCTTGTTGTTTGTATGCTTTGCTGTCGTTTCTGTACCAATCAAATGACAATAAAATTAGCACGTATGGAGCATAAGACTTGGAGAGGTTCTCAATTCAGCGTGAGAATCTTCGCCAAATTGCTCTCTTCGCCAACAATCCATAGTACATCGTCAGCCTGTAAACAGCGGGAAGGAGTGATGAGCGTTAGGTTATCTTGCCCTTCATCGACGCCTACTACCATGCAGTTATACTTGTCTCTAATACCACTCTCTTTGAGGGTTTTGCCAATGAAAGGGCTAGATTCGGATAAGGTGACACGGCGAAGCTTCATTTCTCGCTTCTCTATCTCGGTGTCTTCGGGCTGCTGTTCAGACTTGATGGCTCTTGATAGTGCCGTTAACTGTTCATCATTTCCAATGGCTTGAAGCGTGTCGCCAGGGAAGAGGATCGTTTCTCCATTAGGGATGTTGAGGCGTAGCGAGCCACGAAGGATACTACTGATATGCACGCCAAAGCGATTGCGGAGGCGCAAACTTCGTAATGTCTTACCAGCCCATAGCGAGTCTTCTGGTAGGTTGAAGTTACTGATATGAATATCACGATCAATGAGATGGTCGGCAAAGAGCGGTTTTTTCTTACCCTTCACCTGTGCTTCTATGTCCCTACTTCGTAGGTTCTGTATGAAGAGTCGCTCTAATTTGATACTCCTTTCCTTCAGTCGCCTTGATAGCAACATGAGGATGAGCGCACCGATAGCGATGGCAATAATGAACGCATGCTGGAATCGTGTGAGATAGTTGCAGACGTAGAAGATGAAACTGATTGCGATTACGACACGTGCAAGGATGGTTGCTATGAGTGGCAATCGGTTGATTCGCCTATCCATCCATAGTGTCTTGAAAGCTTCAGAATGGTTTTGCTTCATCACGATGGAACGCAAGAAAGGAGAGATGAAAGCAATGGTTAATAGTCCGCAAACAGCATTACCAGCCCAATGCGTGCCTGTCCATTCAACAGAGAACTTCCTACAGATTGGTAGTACAAGAGAGAACATAATAGCTATAACGGCGGCCGAGAGAATACCATAGATAACCGTGTTCGTCAGCATCTTCTTAATGAGTTCATGCCATTGATTATGCCCAGTTGTATTCTCATCAGGAGTTTCTGTTTGGATGTGATTGATACGACGCACCCACTTCTTCGGCAGGTGTTTTATGATGAAGTTGTAGCTTGGCTCGGCTGCACGTATCATATAAGGTGTGAGGAAGGTGGTAATAACCGATACAGCAACAACTACTGGGTAGAGGTGGTCACTGATAACACGCAGGGAGAGTCCTAAGGAAGCAATGATAAAGGCAAACTCGCCAATTTGTGCCATGGAGAAACCGCAACGCATTGCATTCTTCAGCGATTGACCACCGAGCAGGAAGCCTATTGTGCCGAAGATTGCTTGCCCCAAGAGGATTGTCAGAACGAGTAAGAGGATGGGGACGGCATAGCTGATGAGGATATGTGGGTCGACCAACATTCCAACCGATACGAAGAAGATAGCACCAAAGAGGTTCTTGACAGGGTCGACGAGTCGAATGATTTTATCTGCTTCGATAGTCTCTGCCAAGATACTTCCCATAACGAATGCACCAAAAGCGGCACTGAATCCAACCTGTGTGGATATAACAGCCATGAGGCAACATAAGCCCAATGATACAACAAGGAGGGTCTCGCTATTAAGGAGTTTGCGTGTGGAACGAAGGAAGAGAGGTATTGCGAAGAGTCCGATAACGAACCATAATACAAGGAAGAACCCTATCTTGGCTATGCTACCGAAGAGTTGTGCACCATTAAGGTTGGTACCACTGGCTATCGTACTAAGCATTACCATCATCACAATAGCAAGGATGTCTTCAAGGATGAGAACACTCATCACTGTGGGTACGAAACCTTGTTGTGTGAGTCCCATATCGTTGAGTGCTTTATAGATAATGGTGGTTGAGCTGATAGCAAGCATTCCGCCAAGGAAGATGCAGTCCATCTCTTTCCATCCAAAACTATATCCCACAACGATACCTAAGGTTGTCATACAAAGGATAATGGTACTGGCTGCTATGATGGGGGATGCTCCCATCTTGAGTATCTTCTTTATGGAGAAGTCTAAACCCAATGCAAATAATAGGAAGATAACACCTATGTCTGCCCATGTGTGTATGTTTGCCTTATCGACAACGCTCATCAGGTAAGGCATGTGAGGTGATACCAAGAATCCAGCAACAATGTATCCCAATACTAAGGGTTGCTTTAGTTTCTTGAATAATAGTGTTACAAACCCTGCTACAACAAGTATCAGCGCAAGGTCTTTGACGAGTGATGGTAGTTCTGCCATATATGTTTTACCCACCTCCAGCTCCTCCCCAAGGGAGGAGGGCTTGATATGTGGTGTTGATAGTTGTTAATACTTTTACCCACCTCCAGCTCCTCCCTAAGGGAGGAGAGCTTGATATGTGAGGTTGGTTGGCGTTAATATTTATATTACGATGGTATAGGCGGTTGCTTATCTGTTGCTATCCTTCAATCTCCTATTAGTGGAGGGAATGTGAGAAACGGGAGTGTATTTGCTCTCGTTATTGAGTATATTTACTTTTAACGTTGAGCATATTTGCTCACATCATAGGGTATATTTGCAGAGTTCCTTTATGCTTTTTTGTTCTCTTCTTTAAGCTTATTTACTATCTCCTTTAAACTCATTTGCTAGCATTTTCTAGCTCTTCTGCAATTTTATCCAGCACCTCATCCAGTCGATTGAATACATCTTCATTAGTGAAGCGGATAACCCGATAACCTTCTTTACTTAGCCATTCAGTGCGTTCCTTATCCATTTGTGGTTGCTCCCCAACCAAGTGGTATCCTCCATCTAACTCTATAATGAGTTTCTGCTTGAGGCATACAAAGTCGGGAATGTAGCCATATATTGGATGTTGTTGTCAGAAGTGAACTCCCATCCTATTACTTGCAAGATACTTCCAAAGAATCTTCTCTGCTTCAGTGGGGTTATTCCTCATCCTCCTTGCATGCTCAAGTAAAAGATAGTAAGTCGACGCATCCGTTGTTTCGTAGCGATTCATAGAATTTAGAAAGGTCTTTGTTCTAACCTTATCATCATAAGCAAGCTGATGATAGTGGTTTTATCTATTGTAGAAATACGTTCTTATTCTAATTGATATCTTACTCATGTCCCTTAGAACATCTCAATCCCCCCCTCCCTTGGGGAGGGGAAGGGGGTGGGTATCTCAATCATTAAACTCCGCAGTTAACCTACAGATATTAATGATAACCTGCATGGCTTTCTCCATAACCTGTACCGATACAAACTCGTAAGGACCATGGAAGTTAACGCCACCTGCGAAGATATTAGGGCAAGGTAAGCCTTTGAAAGAAAGCTGTGCACCATCCGTACCGCCACGAATAGGTTGTACCTTTGGAGCAATGTTAGCCTGTTGCATGGCACGAAGAACTAGCTCTATGACGTGCATATTAGGGTCAATCTTCTCCTTCATGTTGTAGTATTGGTCGTTCATCTTTAGTTCGATAGTACCAGCACCATACTTCTCATTCATCTTCTTAACGCAGTTCTCTATGAAACGCTTGCGGTCTTCGAAGTGCTCGCGGTCATGGTCACGGATGATATAGCTTAGCTTTGCCTCTTCACAACGGCTCTCTATGCCAATAAGGTGATAGAAGCCTTGATAACCTTCAGTAGTCTCTGGGATTTCATCTGATGGGATCATCGCATTAAACTCACATGCTAGGCGACTCGCATTGACCATCTTTCCCTTGGCATAACCAGTGTGAACACTAACGCCATGAATCAATATCTTCACGCCTGCAGCATTGAAGTTCTCATATTCGAGTTCGCCTAGGTCACCACCATCAATCGTGTATCCCCATTCACACCCGAACTTCTCTACATCAAAGTGATGGGCACCCTTGCCAATTTCCTCATCTGGATTGAAGCCTATGCGGATGTCTCCATGCTCAATCTCATTGTGATCTCGCAGGAAACACATAGCCTGTACGATTTCTGCGATACCAGCCTTGTCGTCTGCACCCAGCAGTGTTGTACCATCAGTAATAATAAGATCTTCGCCCTTATGTTCCAATAGCTCTGGGAATTGACGTGGCGAACTAACCATGTTGGGGTTGAGTTGTATATCGCCACCATCGTAGTTCTTGATGACACGAGCCTTGATGTTTGCACCGCTAGCATCGAGTGCTGTATCGTAATGAGAAATGAATCCAATTGTTGGAACTTTCTTCTTCGTGTTGGAAGGGAGCGTTGCATAGATATACCCCATATCATCTATTTCAACATCCTTTAGTCCTTCACGCTCAAGCTCATCCTTGAGGTAGTTCGCAAAAATCAGTTGTTTGGGAGTACTTGGCACGGTCTCGGAGTCTTCTGCCGATTGTGTGTCAAACTTCGTGTAGTTGATAAATCGTTCTACTATTTCCATGTTCTTACAGATATTTAATTGTCTTTCTTGCAAAGGTACAACATCTTTTTAAGATAGTCTAATGTGGTAATCTTTGCTATATATTTTTATAGTTTATTCTTTTTAAAGAGTTTATTAATGGCAATGGCAATTGCGCCATCACCCGTTACGTTGCAGGCAGTACCGAAGCTATCCATTGCAATGTAAAGGGCAATCATCAATGCTTGTGCCTCATCATTAAAACCTAAGATGCTTGCTAATGGGGCTAATGCTGCCATGATTGCACCGCCTGGTACGCCTGGGGCAGCCACCATGATAATGGATAACATAAGTATGAAGTAAATGAATAAGCCCATATCATGTGGTAAACCTGTCAATAAACAGATAGTGAGCGCACATGCGGTAATCTTCATCGCACTGCCACTGAGGTGGATGGTAGCACAAAGGGGAATGACGAAGCCTGCCACCTCTTTCCTTACACCGGCTTTCTCTGTCTGTGCCAGAGTGACGGGTATCGTTGCTGCTGAAGAGCTTGTTCCCAATGCTGTGAGGTAAGCTGGTAGCATATTCCATAGTAATCGGAACGGGTTCTGCTTAGTAAGGGCTCCAGCAATACAGAACTCATAAATGAGGATAAGAACATGCAGAACAAGGATGACAATGATAATCTGTGAGAACACTAATAACACTTGTCTTGCCTGTCCGTTATGGGTCATATTGAGGAAAACACCGAATATATAATAAGGTAGGAGAGGGATGATAGCCTTTTCAATCACCTTTTCTATAATGTGTTTAAACTCATTAAAGACATTCTCCAACGTGCGAAGTCCGCCATAAGCAATACCTAAACCTACGATGAAAGAGAATACCAACCCACTCATTACATCAACCATTGCTGGGATGCTGATAGTAAAGTAAGGGGCTAACTCTGTCGCCTTATCTATATGGGGCATACTTCCTCCTGTTGAGGCAATCATTGATGGGAATAGCCATGAGCCTGTCCCGTAGGATAAGCTACCAGCGACGACAGTATCAACGTATGCTATCACAACTGTTGCTAATAGCATCTTACCTGCTCCCTTACCAATTCCTGCAATCGCAGGAGTCACGAGCCCGATAATGATCAATGGAATCATGAAGCCAAGGAATTGGCTAAAAATACTGTTAAACGTGAGGAATACTCTTACTGCAGGGGCTGGAAGGAAATAGCCCAAAGCAATACCTAATAGGATTGCGATAATCACTCTTGGCAAGAGCCCGATTCTTCTTTTCTTCTCCATATCGTACTTGTATGTTAGTAATAGTTTATAATTAAGGAATAAAAGCTAGTTGCAAAGATAGACATTTATATTTTATTTTTCATGTTTCAGTCCTTTATTTTCTTTAGACATAATGACATATTCTTTAAGACTAAAGTAACGTGAAGCGTTAGTAACATATTCTTTAGACATAATGACAGAGAGACATATTCTTTTAATGACATATTCCTTGAACCACCTTTATTATATAGTAAACACATGAAAAACACCCTATCCATTTAGTCAGCAAATCCCCTGCAAACAGTACTATTCACTCCCCTCTCCATTCGGAGAGGGGGCGGGGGTGAGGCTTCTTTTTCCCTATTTTATTTGGCTAGTTAATTTATTCTTCTTACCTTTGCCGCCGTGAAAGAATTAGCAATGACATATCAAGTGAATGAAGTACTGCAAAGAATTATCCGATTCTTTGCATCTTTTTGCACTTTATCTTTGGTCAATCCAAATAATTTGCTAACACACACACACACACACACACACAATATGCGCACCTAGCGTCTAATAACACATTTTTTCTTCTCGCATACGCGCGCGCGAAGCGTGCCGTAACCCCTGTAAACAAAGGACTTCTAGGAGTTTCCTTTGTTCGCTTTTTTATGCCCTTTTGTGAACTCGATTTAGAGCAAAATAAGAACGAAATAACAGCTATTTTAATCAATAAAGTTATGAGAAAAGAACAAACTAAAAGGGATTATTCTACACCTAATTGCATGATAGTCCAAGTAAACGAAACCACTAATTTGATGGAAACTTCATTCCCAAGTCAGCACAATCCTGCACAGCCCGGTGGGACAATCTCTAGTGCTAAGTCAGTAGCTACATGGGAGGATGTAGAGGACGAAAACGGTGTGGAAGTATCCTCTTCATGGGAGGATTAAGAGAGTTATCAATAAGAAAGAAAACAAAACTTTAAAATGGAAATGAAAAAAAAGTTATTAAAGCCCCGTCTGCTATCACTGACGGTACTTTGCGGCATAGCACTGGCGTTTGCTTCTTGTGCTAATGAAGATGTTGCTCAGGCTGGTAATGGTACGGACACAGAGAACGACAAGAACCTAACGATGTTCGTGGCTGGTGAGCCTGTAACGCGTACATCAATGGAGCAGACAGGTAAATTCTTTTGGGAATCAGGCGATTATATCTATGTAAAGGATGATGACAACGTATGGAGGAAAAGTAGCAATGCCCCAACAGCTAAGACTGCATCTTTTAAGTTTAAGGTGCCTGGAAAATTTGGTGGTAAAGCAACCTATAAAGTTTATTATCCAGGCAAGAACAGCAGCAACGACCAAGTAGTCATTTCTTCTTCGCAGACCCAGGTAAAACCGAATACAACCGATCACTTTGGAGTATCAGGCGATTGTGGAATGGCAGATGCAACTGGTGTAGTAGGCGGGAAGTCTTTTAGTTTCAAGCTTGATCACCAAGCTACTTACTTGATTTTCCAACCTTACACAAGTAACACGGTATTGCAGAACTGTTATCTGACCAAGATAGAGGTAAACTCTGATGATGATATCACCGACACTTATACTCTTGATCCTGTCACAGGGACTTTGTCTGGTACGGGTAGTGGCAAGCAAATTGTCCTTACAACACAAGGCAGCGGAGCCTATGCTAACGGATTCCCATTGACCAACGCCGCAGCTAGCGTAGAGACAAACGGGGCTTACATGGTTATTAAGCCAGGAACACATACGCTCAAGATACGCTATTGGGTGAAGGATATTGTAACAAACGTTGAGGGTACTATCACAAAGGTTATTCCTTCACGTGGTTATGCAGCCAATACTTATTATAATCTTGCTGCTAACCTAAATACTCGTGTTTATTCTGGTCATGATTACTATACATGGGATGCTCAGCAGAATTACTGGTCTGGATATGAATGGGATTCTGCTAATCCTACGCAGCCTACCACAAACGGCACAACTGGCAGTAATGCCCCTATTATAGGTAGTGATGTTTCTCGTCATCCCAGACCAAGTGGCCCATATCAATACCATGATGCTGCTACTTCTCTTTTCAAGACTCTGCCTAATTCCAACGAGATAAGCTGGTATGTTATGAAAGGTAGCCCTCGCTGGGATGCAGATGAGCTTTGGGTGACAATGGGGCATCTTTATAAAGGTGGAATCTGGCTAAAGAAGATAGACCAGATAGCCACGGATGAACATGTTACTCTGGCACACATGAAAGCTGTAGCTGCTGATAATACGACGGATCTACGCAATACCGCTGTTTTGTTCGATAATCCTCCAAGCACTACTTTGCCCACAGCAACAGAATTACCTAATTATTTTTATCTGCCAGCATTAGGTGGACATCCCGAAGCTATTATATACGGGCAACATGGAGGATCAGGTACACTCAAGGACGTTGGAGTTGCTGGACATTTTTGGTCTTCATCCTCATATACTGGATATGTTGGAGGAGGACTTTCGTATGCTTCTGCACAAGGAATGACTTTTAATAGTAGTAAAGTAAGTTTTGAAAATTTTTTCGAAATCTGGTACGGTGCAGTAGCAATGCCATTTGAGTAACTATAAACAATAATTATTAATATGCTGAGGAGCGAAATTGGAGGCAAAGCTTAGCAAAGTCCATGCCAAAGTAGGCGTAATTTTGATGGCTACGGAAGTAGGACTTGTAGGGCACGGGTGTCGGAACCGTGGGGCACGGATTGTACTTCCGTGCCCCACGAAAGTACATTTCGTCGATGTTAACAATTACGTTCCTCAGCTTAACAATCTTTTACTTATGGGATTTTACAAGAAAACCAAAATGAATGTGAACGGAAAATGGTATGCAAAGTCCGTTCTAGTGATGAGCCCAGTTTCAACCGAGCAGGTTGCAAAACGTATTGCCGCCGAGTCGACGGTTAGCCCTGCCGATGTGCGCGCTGTGTTAACAGCTCTGGGCGGTGTAATGGGCGATTACATGTCGCAGGGTCGCTCGGTAAAACTTGATGGTGTAGGCTCGTTCTATTTTACAGCGGTGACAAGTAAGAACGGGGTTGATAAACCAGAAGATGTAAATGCAACCCTGATTCGTGGTGTGCGTGTCCGTTTCATTCCTGAAACCCGCTATCGTGGTGCTGGTAAGGGTCGTGTTTCCACGCGTGGACTGTCAGACGTGGATATTGAGTGGGAAGAATGGAAGGGAGAAGAGAAAGGAAAGAAGAAAAACCTTACTCCCGAACCGAAAGAAAAGGAGAATAAAGAAGAGAATGGACCAGTAGCAGGTTAGGAAAGAAAGCCTCCCCAAGCCCCTCCAAAGGAGGGGATGTCCTTATTGGTATAGTTTGAATAGTCCGAAAGTATGTAAGTAGGGTTAGGGACATCCCCTCCTTTGGAGGGGCTTGGGGAGGCTTTTTCTTTTTTATACCACGGGAGCATTTAAGGTTGATTCAGGGTATTAATCGTTCTGTAATAAGACAACTCGATTATATTAATTGTGAAATTAATGTCTTTCAAAACTAGTGTATTAATTTGGTTCTCTCGCTTCCGTGGTACAGCCTCACCCCAAGCTAACGGGGTGGGGCTTTTGTGTGAGACAGAAGAACATGGGATTTAGAGACATAATGCCAGAAGAACATATTATTTAATGACATAGGCTTTGAAGACAGAGTAACATACGAACACAAGGGGGTAGTAACATAGGGTTTAGACATAAGGACAGAAGAACATATTATTTAATGACATAAGTTTTGGAGACTTAGTAACATACGAACATAGGGGGATAGTAACATAGGGTTTAGACATAATGCCAGAAGAACATATTATTTAATGACATAGGGTTTGAAGGCATAGTAACAAATGAACGCAAGGTTGTAGTAACATAGGGTTTAGATATGACGCCATAGATACATATTTTTTAATGACATATTTTGTTGCTACAACAATTTGTTGTTATATGTTACTATGTCTTTAAAATATGTTTGTTGTGTCTTCAAAATATTATCCGGATAGGACGGAATAAGGGAAACATCCCTCTTTGAGAAGGGGCTTCCCTATAGTCCTCTTACAGCATCAGCCAACTGGTTCAACGCTTGACGTAGTATGGAGCGAGGGGTTCCGATGTTTAAACGCATGAAACCTTTGCCTCCAGGACCGAACATCTCACCATCATTCAATGCCAGATGAGCCTTGTCAATGAAGAGATCGAGGAGTTGTTCATGGTTGAGACCTAGTTCATTGCAGTCTAACCACATCAAGAAACTTGCTTGAGGGCGTAATGGATGTATGCCTGGAATGTACTCTCTGCAATATTCCTCCACGAATTTCACATTCTCTTCCACGTATGCTAACATCTGCTTACGCCACTCTTCACCCTTACGGAAAGCGGCAATCGTGGCAATAGGAGCAAAAAGCGTAGGTTCGTCAAGTTCGTTTGCTTTTAGCCAACCAAAGAACTTCTCACGTAATTCTGCATTAGGAACAATGGCGTAAGAACTAACGATTCCAGCCATGTTAAACGTCTTGGTTGGTGCGCCGAAAGTAATACTAATGTCTGCAGCATGCTGGGAAACACTAGCGAAGGGGACGTGTTGATTACCGAAAAGTGCCATGTCACTATGTATCTCATCACTGATGACAAGGATGTGATGTTGATAACAGAAATCAGCCAAACGAGCCAATGTGTCCTTCGACCAACATAGTCCAGCTGGGTTATGAGGATTGCATAGGATGAGCACACGACACTTCTCATCACAAACCTGCTCAAGGTTTTCAAAGTCCATATCGTAGTATCCATCTTCACGACGAAGTAGTGGATTAAATACCACCTCCCTATGATTCCCCTCTGGAGTTAGGCGGAAAGGATGATAGACAGGAGGCTGAATAATCACCTTCTCATCAGACTTTGTGAATACGTTTACGACAAGACCTATCCCCTTAACAATACCAGGAATGAAACTTAACCATTCTGATTTAACTTCCCAATGATGGTGTGTACGAATCCAATCGATGATAGCAGGACGATAATCGGATGGGTCAACAGTATAGCCAAAGATAGGATGATTCAATCGCTCTTTGAGTGCATCTACCACGAAATCGGGCGTGGCAAAATCCATATCAGCCACCCATAAAGGTAAGAGGTCATTACGTCCCCAACGTGGGAGGAGGGCTTCATGCTTTAAATCACCACTCCCCGAACGATCTATCAAAGTATCGAAATCATACGTCTTCATCATACATGCAATGCTTGTTTAATATCATCAAACAGATCATCAACGCTCTCCAATCCAATACTGAGGCGGATGGTCGTATCAAATATGTCCATAGCTGTGCGTTCCTCGGGTGTAAATAGGCCGAAAATAGTACTTGAAGGGTGTATTGCAAGTGTGCGATTATCGAAGAGGTTTGTGGCTCTATGAATGAGTTTTAGGTTGTTGAGGAACCTGAAACAAGCCTCTTGATTCTCTAAATCAATGGTTACCATTGCACCAGCAGTTTCTCCATATTGGCGAACTGATAGCTCGTGATAAGGATGATCAGCCAATCCAACATAGTTTACTTTGCGAATAGGTGCAAGTGTGCGCAGTCTCTTTGCTAATTCTAAGGCGTTACTTGACTGTATGCGGTAACGTGCCTCAAGCGTCTCCAAGCCCAATGTCTGCATGTAAGCAACCTGTGGTGTCATGTATGCACCGAGGTTAAATAGCATCTCATTCATCAATCGGTCGGTGATAGCTGGGTATGCTCCATAGTCGATGATAAGTCCGCCCAATGATGTAGCCCCTCCACTGATATACTTCGTACTAGACACCACCTCAATATCAATTCCCAACTCCTTGCCAGAGAACTGAGTGAAAGGAATAATCGTCGTATCGGCAACAACAGGAATACCATGTCTATGTGCTATATCAGCCAAAGCCTTTACGTCGGCTACTTCCAACTGCGGGTTTGTCATAATCTCAAGGAACAAACAGCATGTATTCTCATCTATTTGAGCCTCTACAGATGCAACATCTGTAAGGTCACAAAGCTTTGCCTCTACTCCAAGTCGTTTGAGAGTTGATGTCAAAAGAGAGTAGGAATTGCCAAAGAGATGGCGTGATGTAATTACATTTTTACCTTGTTCAACGATGGCAAACATTGTATTACTGATGGCAGCCATACCCGAGTTAAGAGCCGTTACACGCTCTGCACCTGTCAAAGCTTTGATTCGCAACTCCAGATTCGTTACTGTTGGATTCTCAACCCGAGAGTAGTCTGGGGCATCAATACGTCCACAGAAAGCATCAGCCATTACTTGGGCATTGTCGAACTCGTAGGCAACTGCATTATATACAGGCATACTTAAAGCATCATAAGCATCCCGACGCTTGTAAGACAGGTGGATAGCCTGTGTTTGTTTCTTCATATTTCTTTATTGTTTGAGTTGTGTATTTGAATAAGAAGGAGCTTGTCTCTTCATTATTTATATTCTATGATAACTTAGTACCATTGTATTGTCCTGGTGATACCACTACGCTTATCATACTTCAAGGCATCCGTTAGTGTTGATGCGTTACAACGGAAAGTAAAGTTGTAAGAGGTGTAAGGTGCCAATACAACTGACGCACTCATATTGAAGCAGTGAAGGTCGCGAGACAGACTAGCAGTCGTCATACTCATGGCATGATTCTCGAAATCATAGCCACTAGAGAAGTTGATGTTCCATCCGTCACTGATACGAATATTCCCTGAGACATTCAATGTCTGTGTGAACTTATAAGGGTAACGCATGGTCTTAGTATTGAACTTTCCACCCGTATTCTCACGCATTGTGATACCATAACCAATGGTTAATGACCATGGCATATTAAATCTCATGTAACCGTTCTCATCGGTTTCTGCGATGTTACCACGCTTCTTTTTGGCTGCATATTTACCTTTTTCGAGGTCGTCATCCATGTTCGATTCGATGTTGGTATCTGGTCCATCGCTTCCTTCTGAAACCTTGTTGTCGTCCTTATCATCCTTATGTCCGAACCACTTACGCAACTTCTCTGGGTTAAGAGTGAATGAGAAGTTCTGCGACATACCCTGGAATCGAGGCAAGCGACCATATCCCCATTCTGTGTGGTTACCAACGTATGGTTTGCCACTAGCATCTAACTCGTATGCATAAGTAGCGAATTGGGCATTCATAGAGAATGTGTAATTCTTCCACCACTTTAATCGGAGACGTACACCTAGGTCACTCCAACGATGGAAGTTGGTTGCTGCATTGTAAGACATCGTCGCTCCCAACTCGTCAATGAGACTAATCTTCTTGAATCCAGTAGAGTCCTTGTCACTCTTGATCTTCATCTCCAGATTATTGCTAACATCCCATGAAATCATCTCCGTTTTGGTCTTTCCGGGTACGCTATAAAGCTCCTCTTGGTAAGGAGAATACTCAACGAGTTTCACGTTACCACTAGCGTCTGTGTACTGGTAACTATCGTAGTAACCATAATGACGAGAGCCGAAGTTAGGCGAATAAGAGAATGAGATTTGAGGGGTGATGACGTGTCGGATTGCTTGAATCTTATCGCCAAAGAGCTTACGACTAGGCTTCCAGAAACCATATAACTTCGTACTTGCTCCAACGCTCATACTCCAATTATAAATATTGTGGAAACCGTATGTTGTATCCTTCACCTCCGTCTGATGAGTAGCATCCCACGAGCGATTCACCTTCTTTGAATACATTCGGTCAACGAAATTGAACGATGGTGTAACGTTGATATAATTAAATAAGGTGAAGTTAGCCTGTACTGGTATCGTGTGTTGGAAGCCGTTCCGCCAGTCCTTAAAGAGGTTTGAGTGTAATAGTTTATCCTCGTTAGTTGTGATCGAGTTAGATAACTGTCCAGTATAGCTCATAGATACCTTCTCATACCAACGCTCCTTACCCACAGCATGCTTCCGTTTGAATGGATAGAAGCGACTTAGGCTGATATTCAAGTCAGGGAGGGTCATTTGTATGGTGTTATCACGCATGTTCTGCGATAGGTTTGTGGTAGCACTTAGTGACAAGCCTATGCTTGAGAAAGTTGTACTCCAGCTAACAGAAGACGTACGAGTAGACTGTGTTAAGGTCTGTGGGTTGTATAAGCTATTGAGGTTGTTACGTTCATAACTTGACGTAGCAAAGTTCACGCTGGCAGCAAGAGAGCTGTATGGATTCGCTTTCGGATCCTGTCTATGGTTCCATTGAATCTTAAAGCTCTCCTGTTCGGAGTAGTCTGGTAAGCCCTTATCACCCGTCTTTGAATCTTGATAACTAAACAGGAACGAACCCGAATAACGATAACGTTTGCGGTAGTTGCTGGCTGCTGATAGTCCCCAAGAGCCTTTGGTATAGATTTCCCCCAATAGTTTTAAGTCCCACTTATCGCTTATTGCGAAGTAATAACCACCATCACGAAGATAGAAACCGCGGTTACTTTCATCACCATAATTAGGCATGATGAATCCACTGGAGTATTTCTTTGAGAAGGGGAAGAATCCATAAGGAATGGCTAAAGGCAATGGAATGTCAGCTACCACAAGATAGGCAGGACCAAAGACAACGTCTTTTCCTGGTCGAACCTTGGCTCTTGAGAGTGCAATATAGAAGTCCGGATGAGGGTCGTCACACGTTGTATAGCGTCCATGTTGTAAGTATATCACCCCAGTAGAGTCTCTTTTGCCCACCTCACCACTAAGGAAACCATCCTGTTGTGCGGTGTAGACGCCCTTAATCAAGCCTTTCTTTGATTTGAAGTTGAATGCCATTGTGTCACTCTTGTACTCATCTTTGCCCATAGTAAAGAGTGGTTTTCCTTTGATTCCACCCTCTTCCGTTGAGTCGGGAGTACCCGTTGCACGCACCAAACTGCTGTCTAGATTCATAAACACCTTATCACTCGCCAGCTTCATATTCTCATAATCAACCTTAGAACCGCCGTATAAGTAGGCAGTTCCCGTGCTGGCATCATAGACCAAAGAGTCCTGTGCAGAATAAGTAACTGGAGAGTTGATTCCATTTGAGCGTGATTTCATAATGCTATCAGCCCTAATCGAATCATCAATAGCCTTGTTATGGTGATAGATAGCCAACTGAAGAGAGTCCATCTTCGTGGTATCTTGTGCGTTTCCTTCAACCTTTTTCTCATCGTTCCCAGCGTTGCCTCTTAGCAAGCTGTCCACTGCAATGACATTACCCTTAACCTTCTTTGCTTTCTTAGGTTGCGGTACTGGCATACGAACACTTGCCATCGCACACACGATGACGAACGATAGTAGGAGTATAATGCTCTTATTTCTCATTGCCTAAAACCATGCAAAAGTACAGAAATAATGGTGAATTCAAATATCATTACGCTATTTTAACGTTTCTATTTAGCAGTCTTGTGAGATGTTACCCATGCTGACTAATTATGCTACTTTTGTCAGTCTCTAAACCTGTTGATAGTTAGTCATAATCGAAGAAGTACTTTCCTTTATTTAAGGAAGGCGTTTCTTTGCTATGAAGAAAGCCTCTCTTTAATGATAAGAAAGGCTCTTCTTCTTTTCAGTCTTTTATTATCTCTTGCCCTAGTAAGAGTGTTGCCCTATTGAGAGGAATGCCAACTAAACTGTTCTAAGCCAAATCCAACGATAGAGCCTCAATGAGTCTCAATACGGGTTGATTCTCTTTTTTGAGTTTCTCGAGTTCTTGATGAGGTGTAAGCATTGGCTTTATCTCCTCTTGTTTGGCAAGTCTAATGTCCACTTCAAGCTGTCCATTATGCAGATACTTAGCCAATGTAGCTCGGATACGAGCCTTGATAGGTAGCAACTCACTGAGTTGGATATTGTTTTCAGCAAGTATCTGAATATTCGGGAAAGCTGTTATTGTAGGGGTGATATTGCCCATGCGCTGTGCAAGAGCTTGCATTCCGTTAGGCATACGTTTGCACATTGCACGCCATTGTACGATGAGTTCTTGTTGAGAAAACTCCTCTTTCTCCTCTTTGTTGGTTACTTCTGGCTCGTTGGTATTGGTGTTTTTACGTTCTTCTCCTTTGAGTAAGTTGCTGACCGAAAGCCCCATTCCTCCTAAGTTAATCGATGTAGGTAAACCATGGGTGACGACGGCTGTACCACTATGATTGCTTGTTAACGCTTCGGTAGAGTTGTTAGAAGGGGGCGCAATGGTTACAGGAGTCTCGTTGTCAGTTGACTTGTGAGACGCCTCATGATGATGTTTAAGGCTCCCAACCACCTGCTGAGTCGGTTTCTGTTGAGCCTTTACAATAAGATTCTTAAACAGGGATTTTAATCGTTTAGGGCTACGCCCCGAGGCTGGGACATCATCGTCCTTCTGTGTGATTTGTGCTACTTGAATGAGCGTGAGCTCAACGAGTAACCGCTTATTAGAGCTTTGTCGATATTCAACATCACATTGGTTCATAATCTTCAAAGCGTTGTATAGGAAGAGAGTAGGGCACTTCTGCGCCTGCTCTTGGTATCGTTTGCGTTGTTGTTCGCTAACCTCTAATAATGGTAGAGTTTGTACATCTTTTGCCATCAATACGTTGCGAACGTGCGAAGCAAGTCCGTTGATGAGGTGACCACCATCAAAACCTTTGTTGATAACATTGTTCAGAAGAACCATAATGTCGCTTACCTTATTCTCAAGGGCAAGATTGATGATGTTGAAATAATTGTCTTCATCAAGCACATTGAGGTCTTCTATCACTTTTTGGTAGGTGATATTGCCTTGTGAGAAACTTGCTGCTTGATCGAAGATAGAGAGAGCATCACGCATACCGCCATCTGCTTTCTCTGCGATGATATTGAGAGCTTGCTCATCATATTGTATGTTCTCTTTCTCAGCAACGGCCTTTAAGTGGTTGATGATATTAGGAACTGTCATGCGTTCGAAGTCATATATCTGGCAACGAGACAATATGGTTGGTAAGATCTTATGCTTTTCAGTGGTTGCAAGGATGAAGATTACGTGTGCAGGAGGTTCCTCCAATGTCTTGAGAAATGCGTTAAAGGCAGCTGTTGATAACATATGAACCTCATCGATGATAAACACTTTGTAGCGTCCAACCTGCGGTGGTATGCGGGTCTGTTCCATAAGCGTCTTGATGTTCTCAACCGAGTTGTTACTTGCTGCATCAAGCTCAAATATGTTGTAACTGCGCCCTTCGGCAAAGGCTTTACAGCTCTCACATTCATTGCAAGCCTCACCCTCATTGGTGGGATTCTCGCAGTTGATAGCCTTAGCGAAGATACGTGCACAAGTTGTCTTACCCACTCCTCGCGGTCCACAAAAGAGATAGGCATGAGCCAATTTGCCACTTTTTACAGCATTCTTCAGCGTGGTGGTCAAAGCCTGTTGACCCACGACAGAGTCGAAGGACATCGGTCGATACTTACGCGCTGAGACGATATATTCATCCATAAATCATACTTTTCTAATTCGTGATGCAAAGGTAATAAAAGTTGAGAAAAGACGCTCTTAGAGCATAGATATTAAATTGTTAATTTGCTAAAAATCTGTTTGCTATATGCCAACATGTGCAATCTTTTCCTTACTTTTGCACAAAATTGAGTAATAAGTGAGCAAGATTACTGGACATATACTTGGCTTTCTAAGTCGGTTCAAGTTTCATATTGTTATCCTCTTGGGCGTTCTCATTGTAGGAGTCTTGGATGAGAATAGCTTTATGAAGCGTATTGAATATGCCTACCAGATTAAAGACTTGAAGGCAGAAATCCAAAAGTATGATAGGCAATATCGTCATGATACCCAACAACTAAAGGACTTAAAGCGTGACCCGAAAGCGATTGCTCGCATCGCAAGGGAGCGTTATTTCATGAAGACTGAAGATGAGGATATCTTCGTGCTAAGCGATGATGAACAGCCATATAATACCCAAAAGTATGAGACAACTGAGTAAACTTGAATCAATAATCTATCTTCTTGGTGGAATAACGATGGTTGCAGGTGCAGGGCTCTACGCCTTTTTCATTATTCAACACGTTGCATGTTGGATAATGCTTATCGGTGCTCTTGCTTTCGTCTTAATGCAGTCACGTCAACGATATGACGGCTCTTCACTGACTATTCGTCGCTTACGTAAGATTATGACTATTGCTGGCTTTGGCTTTATCATTGCTGGCTTCTTCATGGTGGAGGACTCTTATATGTTCCTTCGCCCTGTGTTCTCTAATACAGCTGAGGGTTATACCACTTACGTGAATGTCTTTCATCATAATTGGGTGATACTTCTTTTAATCTCAGCAATCCTAGAGATGTACACCTCACATCGTATTAGTTATGAGCTTAAAAAGGAACTCCAATAGGGTTAGTAACTAAAAAAGTCTAAAAGAGGAATAGATAGTTTTAATTTGAATAAAAATGTTTCTTGGCATCAATTATACGTTGTACTTTTGTCAAAACAGAACCAGTTTAATGACCTATGAATAAAGTTCTTTACGCACTTTTAACGCTTATCGCTTGCACTTCTTGTGGAAGTTCTTTCAATATACAAGGTACTTCCAACGTCTCAAGTTTAGATGGTCGGAAGCTCTATCTCAAGGTAGATAAGGCGGACTCATTGGTTAATTTAGATTCATGTGACGTCGTTCATGGACAGTTCTCATTCCATGGTACGATCGATTCTGTTAGGGTGGCGCAAGTCTTTATGGATGATGTTAACCTTCAATTCCCCGTTGTTATTGAAGGTGGAGATATAGTCGTTAAACTGGATAATACCCAACAACGCGTTAGCGGAACACCATTGAATGATAAGTTAAACGACTTCTGGACGAAGTTTACTCAACTACGAAATCAGTATGGAGAGATCGATCATGAGGAGAGTGCCGCAATACTAAATGGACACGACGAGGAGACTATCAATGCCCGACTTATTAAGAAGGCACTAGGCGTGTACGCAAAGAGTGATAAGTTATTCACCAAGTTTGTGACTGAAAACTTTGATAACGTGTTAGGTCCGTGGTGCTTTATGACACGTATATCATACGATACTACGCCTAATGCTTACCCTGTTTGGATGAATGATTATATGTATGCTAATGCTGTTAATCAACTACCTTCTTGGGTCGAGTTCATCATGACAAAGGCAACAGATAACTTTAAGAATAACCCCGAGATAAAGACTTTCTACGCTGATTTCTTGCAGGCTCAAAAGGAGATGAATGGTATGGCTGAACCCGCAAATGCACCGATGAACGATGCGCCAGGTACTACGCCAAATGCTTCAACGGCTCCTCCTACACCAGCAGAGATGGCAGGCGACTCTATTCCAAAGTAATTATCACAATAGTTATAACGGCGTGTCACAATAGTAATACTGATGTATCATACGGGTGATAACGGATTGTTACAAGGGTGATAACGAATGATTGCAGTAGTGGAGAGTGCTTTAAGTATTAGAGATAGATGGTTTGGAAGACTCGATAGAGGCTCACTTTATTCTCAACGAAACCCCTTAAAACATTTATAATTATATGCGGAGACTTATTCAAGGCGGTACTATCGTCAACGAAGGTCGAAGTTTTCTCGGCTCAATAATCATAGAGGATGATTGTATCAAAGATATTATTAAAGGTAATCTAACAGCCCGTGGCACATTTGACGAGGTAGTCGATGCCACGGGATGTTTCGTCTTGCCAGGTGTTATTGATAGTCATGTACACTTCCGTGAACCAGGGCTTACAGAGAAGGCAGACCTCGAGAGCGAGAGTAGGGCAGCTGCTTTCGGTGGTGTGACATCCTATTTTGATATGCCAAATACCAATCCCCAGACCACAACTATAGTGGCTTTGGAAGATAAGTGGGCGCGTGCTGCGAAGTCAAGTCACGTTAACTATAGTTTCTTCTTTGGTGCTACGAATGCGAATAGCAAGTTATTTGAGCAGTTAGATGTCCACTCTATTCCAGGAATAAAGCTCTTCATGGGAGCTTCAACGGGGAATATGCTGGTAGACCAACGTGATTCCTTAGAGGCAACCTTCCGTGTTGCAGCCTCTTTGGGGCTTCCTGTTATGACGCATTGTGAGGACTCTGGTATCATAAACCAGAATATGAAGGCAGCTAAAGAACGCTTTGGAGAAGACCCAGACATTACCCATCATTGGGAAATCCGCAGTGAGGAAGCTTGCTGGCAGTCGTCTTCCTTAGCTGTTGAACTTGCTAGGAAATACAAGACACAACTTCATATTGCACACGTTTCTACGGCTAAAGAACTTTCATTTGCAGGTCATCCAGAAGATGAGGGGCGCATAACTCTTGAGGCAGTGATAGCCCACATCATCTTTTCCAACGAGGATTATCTTACGAAAGGCGCACTAATTAAATGCAATCCATCTGTTAAGACACCAGCTGATCGTACTGCTATTCAACAAGCACTCATGTCTGGTCGTATTACAACAATCGGTACTGATCATGCTCCTCACCTTCTTTCTCAAAAGCAAGGAGGCTGTGCCAAGGCTGCTTCGGGTATGCCCATGATCCAGTTCTCACTGGTTTCTATGTTGGAACTGGTGGATAATGGCGTTCTAACCATCGAACGACTGGTTGAGTTAATGGCGCATGCTCCTGCGCAGTTATTCGAGATAGACAAGCGTGGATATCTACGAGAAGGCTACAAAGCAGATGTTACGATTGTTCAACCGCATCAATCATGGATAGTAGACGAAGCGTGCATACAGAGTAAATGTAAGTGGAGTCCGATGATGGGACACACGTTTCAATGGAAGGTAATACACACCTTCTGCAATGGACACCACCTATTGGATAATGGCAAATTAGACACAACAACGAGAGGGGAGAGGCTCTCTTTCCGCAACACAAAATAATTCCGAATATGAAAGAAAGCCCAGCTGATAATAAGAGTAAGATACTCACTTACAACATAAGTGACATTACACCTTATATTAATTGGCCTTACTTCTATTATGCCTGGTCGATGAATGGCAAGGCAAAAGATGCGCAGCAGGAATTGAAGCAAGATGCTGAAGCCATGTTGGCAAGTATGGAAGGGCAATATCACACACGTGCAGTCTTTGCGCTTTGTGAGGCTAATAGCGATGGAGATGACCTCCTTATCAATGGGATCCGAATCCCTATGTTGCGTCAGCAAAGGGTGAAGAAGGGTAAACCTAACTTATGCCTTGCAGACTTTGTGCGCCCACTTTCTTCAGGAATAACTGATACTGTTGGTATCTTTGCTACCTCTGTTGATCAAGCAATAACCACTGATAACGAAGCTGATACTTATCTTCACATGTTGTCTCAAACCCTATCTGATAGATTGGCAGAGGCTACGGCAGAGAGAATGCATGAAGAGGTGAGGCGGAAGTATTGGGGGTATGCACCTGATGAGCAGCTTACGATAGCGGAACTCTATGCCGAGAAGTATCAAGGAATACGCCCTGCAATAGGTTATCCATCACTTCCTGACACAAGTGTGAACTTCCTTCTTGAACGTAATCTAGATATGAAAGGGATTGGGATAAGGCTTACCGAAACAGGAATGATGATACCTCATGCAAGTGTTTCAGGCTTTATGTTCGCTCATCCGAAGGCTTGTTACTTTGATTTAGGTAAGATTGATGAGGAACAACTACAAGACTATGCACATCGGCGAGGGCTCCCCATAGAGAAAGTAAGGACTTTTTTAAGTGCCAATCTACTAAAGAGATGATAGCAAGAATTGTGATATACCTCCTCTTAATGATAGTTCTTTCGGATTTGTACATTGATATGCACTATTTCCGAAAGCGTTATCACGTGACTTGGTGGCAGCGTCTTCTATGGTGGATACCCTGCATTGGTATGGTTGTCTATACTTGTTTGTTGGCTTCCATACGCAACTTTGCCCCAGTAGACCTCACTTGGTTGAACACTTATCTATTCCTCCTTGGAATGTTCGTCGTGCCAAAGACAATCTTTGCTATTAGTTCTTTCTTGGGTTGGATAATGCGTAAGTATATCACACACACGCCTCGTAACTGGGGGCATTACATAGGAGTTCTATTGGGCGTGGGTGCTTTTGGTGTGTATGTCTATGGGATTACAGCTGGTGTATCAGCAATTAAAGTGAACCACATCGACCTATCTTTTAAGAATCTACCTGCCTCCTTCAATGGCTATCGCATTGTACATGTATCTGATTTGCATCTCGGAACCTTTGATGGATGGCGTGAGAAGATATTGAAAGCGGAGATGGATAGCATAGAAAAGCAGCACGCTAACCTTATTTGTTTTACTGGTGACATACAGAATATGCGCCCACAAGAGGTGGAGGCAATGCAAGCGGTTATTCGTAAACCGATGTCGCGTACCATCTCTGTGTTGGGTAATCATGACTATACAGAGTATATCGTAGGCAGTAAGAAAGAGAAGATTGCACAAGAGATGAGGCTTGTCAAGGAGGAAGAGAAGGGCTTGGGATGGACACTCTTGCGTAATCAGAATGTGATAATATGCTCACCAAAGGGTGAGGATATATATATCTGTGGTACGGAGAATGATGGGAAACCACCATTCCCGAACTATTCTAATTATAAGAAAGCGACCATGGGGATTCCTAAAGGAGCATTTGTCATTATGTTGCAACACGACCCTTCTGCCTGGAAACGTTCTATCTTGCCTCAAACGACAGCCCAATTAACGCTCTCAGGGCACACTCATGGCGGACAGATGCAACTCTTTGGATGGCGACCAACAAGCCTCCGACAGCATGAAGATCATGGACTCTACGAGCAAGACGGGCGTTATCTCTATGTCACAGCGGGGCTTGGTGGGCTCGTCCCTTTCCGTCTTAATATGCCAAATGAAGTAACAGTAATAACGTTACATACGAAGTAATAATGAGTAACAAACAATAAAAGAAAGCAATAAAGAATTATCTTATGAGCAATTCGACATTACAACGACACACAAAACACACTATTCATCACCCATCCTTCTTTGCGTTGATGGGAACACTTCTGTACGACCTCTATACATTATGTATCGTACTTCCTCTTTTCATACTTGCCTCTATTCTCACAGCCTTGATAACGACGATTGGCTGTCGATTAGGCAATGGTCACTTCTGGGGATACTATCCTGGAAAGTGGTGGTCATGGTTTACTATTCGCTTATTGTTCCTCCCTGTAAAGGTAGAAGGGCGTGAACACTTAGACCCCAAACAGAGTTATGTCTTTGTTAGTAACCATCAAGGAGCATTCGACATCTTCCTTATTTATGGTTTCTTAGGGCGTAACTTCAAATGGATGATGAAGAAGGCTATCCGCAAGATACCGCTCATTGGACTTGCATGTGAGCAGGCTCACCACATCTTTGTAGATAAGAGTGGGGCGAGCAAGATAAAGAAGACATACGATGAAGCACGTCAGACGCTACGCGAGGGGATGTCAGTAGTGGTGTTTCCAGAGGGTGCGCGCAGCTTTACTGGTCATATGGCTCACTTCCGCCGAGGTGCTTTTATGCTTGCTGATGAGCTGCAATTACCAGTATGCCCAATTACTATTAATGGTTCATTTGACGTTATGCCACGAACAAAAGACTGGAACTTCCCCGTATGGAATAGACTTCGTTTAACGATTCATGAACCTATTCAGCCTAAGGGAAAGGGTTCGGAGTTTGAGAAGCAAACTATGGTTGAGGCGTATAAAGCAGTCATGTCAGGACTAGAAGAGAAGTACCAAGGATTTATAGATAACCCAGATCAGTAATAACTGACTACTGGTTTTTATTCGATTATTTGCTTCATTCAGATAAATATACTACTTTTGCACAAAAACAAAACCTATGACAAGCGATAGTATAGTAATCATACCGACCTATAACGAGAAGGAGAATATAGAGAAGATTATCCATGCTGTATTCAATTTGGATAAGTTCTTTCATGTCTTGGTAATTGATGATGGAAGTCCAGATGGCACTGCGCAGATTGTTCATCGATTGATAAACAATGGTTGTTCTGACCGATTGTTTATTATCGAGCGTACTGGTAAGTTAGGACTAGGAACAGCTTATATTACAGGTTTTAAGTGGGCATTGGAGCATGGTTATGATTATATCTTTGAGATGGATGCCGACTTTAGTCACGATCCAAACGACCTCCCTCGTCTTTATGCTGCGACGCATGATGAAGGCTATGATGTCGCTGTTGGCTCACGTTATGTTAGTGGGGTGAATGTTGTTAATTGGCCTATTGGACGCGTGCTAATGAGTTATTTCGCTAGTAAATACGTACAGACAGTGACGGGATTCCATGTTCATGACACCACTGCAGGCTTTGTTTGCTATCGTAGGAAGGTGTTGGAAACTATCCCATTAGATGATATTAGGTTTAAAGGATATGCTTTCCAGATAGAGATGAAGTACACTTCTTACAAGATAGGCTTTAAGATTAAAGAGGTACCAGTCATCTTTGTTAATCGTCGTGAAGGCGTTAGTAAGATGAGTGGTGGTATATTCTCTGAAGCCTTCTTCGGCGTTATGCGCCTCCGTCTTGATGGATGGTTTAAGAAGTACCCGAAGGCTTAATAGTAATAAGACAAGCCTCACCTATCCTCCCCAAAAGGAGGAGGAGTATTTCTCGAAATAGATGTTTGCAGGATAGGAGGGGGCAGGTTTGTGTGTTGCGGGGTATGGTCTCATTAGCAACAAACAAGATACTGCACACGAGGAAACGCTCTCTTGCATGGGAAGAGGGCGTTTCCTTGATATGAGAAGAGCCTCTCCTTAATGCAAGGAGAGGCTCTCTTCGGTTCAAGAGGGGGGCATCTACTTATTCTTGCCAACTATTCGTATCAAGCGTTTTACCACTTAATTAATCATCGTATGATAACAGTTATAATCTTTTTGCTCGCTTTTCTTCTCCTTGGTATAGGCTTTCTACTAAGTTATCATAAGGAGGTCTCTAATCCGGAAGATGCTTATAGGCGGAATTGGAAAGGCTTCTTCTGGTCATCTCTACGCATGATGTCGTTAGCAGTTGTTACGTTGTTTCTATTCTTCGTCATGCTGTGCTTTGTTGGTGAAGACGACCCTGAGGATAATCTGAGTTGGATAGTTTGGTTTATTGTCGTCACATGGTTTGTAGCAATCCCTGTGCTTGTTATTTATGTTATATCCGTTGTTCAGGTTATAGTTCATCGTGAGTTATATATAAATAAGGTGTTTCTTGGATTACACATCATCAATATCTTGCAAGTAATATGTGTCTTGGTCTTGGCTATTCTGCCACAGAAAAGTTGTACACCCGAGGCGATGGAAACTGATTATAAGGCGCATCAAACAGAGATAAGACGTTTGATTGCAGTTACAAAAGGTTGGTTGCCGGATAGTACAGGGTTCTCCGTGGAGTATTCGAATAATGGAGAGATTACGGACTGGGGCGTTAACTCAAAGGTAGATGTGAACTTTGAGCCAGACAACGGGGTCACTGATAAAGTAAAGAATAGGGAGTTAAAGAAGATAGGACTTAGTGTTGAGCGCCTGGATTCTATCCGTTTTGCACTGCGGGAGATGGATTATCGAGGTTTAAACATTGGTAATAATAATGGGTATGGGGACTGTACAGAGATAGAATATGGGCGCAAAGGGCAAGATGTCTTTTATTATCAATTATATGATAAGCCCCTCACTGACTCGTTAATCAGCGAACTTAATAATCTACCTAGCTTCGTTGTCTTCAATCGTCGAGTGGTATTTTACTGTATGGAAAACTCTCTCGATACCCCTCACTTTCCTGGGAAAGAAACCTATCTAGCGCATAGACGTAAGCAGAAATAAGGTCGGTAAGATTCGTAATAGATACCTTGTCTTTGGGAAATCTCTGCTGGTCATCCTGTTGACGCAACGCTTTATTCTATTCGCCGTGAGCGTTGCCGTGAGTTCGCAGGAGAGGGTATGTGTAATGACGATTTGATACGTTGAGCATCATTGGATTAGGTGAAGAACTATCAAATTGAGGGTGTGAACTTCTGAACATATCTATATCAAAGTCCTAAGTTTATCGGCACAGACGGGAACAGCCTCATACTTGCTGATGGTAGTGCTAAGGCTAATATCTCAGCGAAGACACTATCTACTTCGTTCCAGATTCGTATATGTGATGCTTGAAATGACACATACGTGTCGCTCGACTGACACGTATGTGCTAACCCTTGTAACACATACGTGTTAATGACGTGATACGTATGTGTCATTTCCATCAATCCTATGTGTTACTTTTCGTGCCTGATAATAGTCGCCTAAACAACAGAAAGCGGAAGTCCCGATAGGTAAGGGGACTTCCGCTTGATATGTTGTGACTCCGTTGGGATTCAAACCCAAGACCTTCAGAACCGGAATCTGACGCTCTATTCAGCTAAGCTACGGAGCCTAATAGCGCTGCAAAGGTACTGTAAAGTTTGGATAACTCCAAATGAAGCCGAAACCGACATGGGTGCATTTAGATTTTTTATAGGTTTCTGAAAGGGCTTTCTCCTGTAAATCCTTTCTCCTAAAACTATTCTAAAACGGCTCTTCATCTTATCCTTTAGCAGCCACTAATCCTATTAATCGATAAATCGCTTCGTAAGATCTTTGTATTCGTCTATCCTGCGATCGCGCAGGAATGGCCACCAACGACGCACTTGCTCGCTATGGTCTAGGTCGATGTTAAGGATGATACTCTCCTCCTCATTGTCGCTTGCACGATAGAGTAGTTCGCCCTGTGGACCAGCCACGAAGCTACTTCCCCAGAACTGAATTCCCCCTGTTTGTTCGCTTGGATCGCTCTCATGACCTACACGATTAACGGCGATGACAGGCAATCCGTTAGCCACTGCGTGCCCACGCATTACCGTTGTCCATGCCTCACGCTGGCGTTGTTGCTCTGCTTCCGTGTCACTACTTTCATAGCCGATAGCAGTGGGGTAGATGAGCATTTCTGCGCCTTGTAATGCCATTAAGCGGGCTGCCTCAGGGTACCATTGATCCCAACAAACCAATACTCCCAAACGTCCCACGCTTGTGTCGATAGGATGGAAACCGATGTCACCTGGTGTGAAATAGAACTTTTCGTAGTAGGCAGGGTCGTCGGGAATGTGCATCTTACGATACTTACCAGCTATTGTTCCGTCTTTCTCTATGACGACAGCCGTGTTGTGATATAACCCAGCAGCCCGTTTCTCAAAGAGGGAGGTAACAAGCACGATACCTAATTTGCGTGCCAACTCACCATAGAAGTCTGTTGATGGTCCAGGTATGGGTTCTGCTAAGTCGAAGTTATTTACGTCCTCCGTCTGACAGAAGTATAATGAGTTGTGTAACTCTTGTAATACGACTAGTTCGGCACCCCTTTGTGCGAGGTCAGTGATGTTCTCTGCCAATCTTTCTATATTCTTCTTCGTATCCGCAATGTTATGTTGTTGCAAGATACCAATCTTTAGTTCTCTCATCTATTTAATATGTTTTCCAACTTGTCCGAAGCGTGAAATAGCTTGCTTCGGAGCGGTTGGGGTTGTTTTTAAACTTACTATTATGCAGTGTGACAAATACTTTCTCCATGTTTTTTCTCTTCTTTTAAAGAGCAGGAGAAAGCGGTAGTTGCATGGTTAAACAATGTATGGAACCATGTTGTCGGATGATAGTTCTACTGTCAATACCTATTATCTCTCTGTCAGGGAACGCCAGTTGAATTTGCTCCATCGCCCTTTTGTCCTTTTCGGGTTGGTCATAAGTAGGAACGAGTACAGCGTCGTTGAGAATAAGGAAGTTGGCGTGTGTTGCTGGCAGCCGCTCGCCATCATCGTAGATAGCATTTGGCATGGGGAGCGGCAGTAGTCGATAAGGTTGCCCCTCAGGGGTTCTTAATCCCTGCAACTGCTCCTCTAAATGATGGAAGTCATCGTAGTGCTCGTCTTGAGGGGCATCACACCTTATATATAATAACGTATCATTAGGCGCAATGCGAACGATAGTATCAATGTGACCATCGGTATCATCGCCAGCTAATTGACCGTAGTCTAACCATACAATATGGTTGATGTTGGGGAAGAACGAACGCAACTTCTGGTCAATATCCTCCTTACTCAAAGGTTGGTTGCGATGAGGTGCCATTAGACAGCCAGTTGTTGTGAAGAGCGTGTGCTTGCCATCACACTCTATCGAACCACCCTCTAGAATGAAGTCCTTATGGCTTACAAGTGTTCCTTCGAAAAGCCCCGCCTTGTAAACCGCTTGGTTAATCTTATTATCCTTGTCGGCAGCAAACTTCTCTCCCCATCCATTGAAACAGAAGTCGAGAAGGACGCTCGCTTGTTCAGTTCCGCTCGCTGTCGTGTCTGGGAGTAGGGTGATGGGTGCAACATCGCGCGCCCATGTATCATTGTTATCGCAGGCAAATATTGTTACCTGTTTCATCTGCCCTTCTGTGAGATGCTTGGTCAATAAGTCCTGCACCCGTTCCGTGTCTCGTGCTGTTATGAGCAATTTCTCGTGTCGAGTGATAGCCTTTGCCATCTGAAGATAAACCTCAGTTATCTCCTCCAAATAGGGACACCAGTCAGTGTCCTCATGTGGCCATATCAGCATGATAGCCCTTTGCTGTTCCCATTCAGCGGGTAATCTTAAACCTTGAAGTCTGTTAGTATTCATGTTGCAAAGGTAAGAAAAGAAAATGTGATAGGCGTTCTTGCGTTTGTATTTTTTATGGGGTATATATGTCTTGTTCTGTTGGCTATAGGCTATCCGTTTGTTTCATTTATAGTAGCTTGGGCGTTGATATATGTCAAGCTGGTGCTTGATGTATGTCAATTGACGACTTGACATACGTCAATTAGGTCGTTTGATATGTATCAAGGAGTTTGATGAAAGTCAAATAAATCCGTTTTTTCATGTTTAAATGCGCTTATTCTTCGTATGAAATTGCTAACAGTACTAACTTTGCAAACGCAAACAAGACATAAGAGATGTCAGTTCAGGGTAGATGATTTACCATTAATAAGGCATCAATCTCATTAGGTAGACACAAGGAAAAAGATTGTTTAACAGGTAAAAAGAAAGGAACAACGTTATGAAACAAAGAATTAAGAAATCATCCATGGCGCGCAAGTTCTTCCATTACATGATTAATGTTATCAGTGAGTATAACATGGGTAGAGCAACTTGCTTAGCGTAATGCTAGCTCTAATTAAAAAGAGTTTTATAGCTACAAAAGAATCGATAAAATTTGAGAGAGAATAATAGAAGAGTCGAATCATGGTCTGTCAAGGACACTGATTCGACTTTATTGTTATCTTATCATTCCTTTTTACCTTAAATATAAGCACCTGCCTTTGTAGATATATCAGGCTTTCTGTATGACACGTGATTGTGATGCCTGTGAGCATAAGGCATCGCATAACAGATAAAACAGACTAAAAACAAGGAGGAAATAGTCTAGGACTCATGTAAAAATAACCTATTTCCTCATGAAGGAGAGTGTTAGAAGCATAGAGGATAAGTGTTGGCTCGAGGATAGAGGTATATTGTTATGAAAAGAGATAAGCGTGTTGTACAGGCGAGATAACTTAAACAGTTTTCCTTTTTATTAGGATTTTTAATATATTGAGCGGTGGTTTCTTGGTATAAAAAAGGTATCTTTGCAGCAAGATTTATTTGCAGAATGAAACGGATTAGAATATCATCTCTGATAGTGTTTGCCGGACTCGTCGCATGTACCTCATGTGAAGACGTGAAACGTCCTGCACCTAAACGAGAGGCAGTCAATGTCACTCCTCCGTCTAGAGAGAACGAGGCAATAAGTCAGTTGACGGCCTCAATAGACGAAATATCGGATAATTTGGATCTTATCTCATCGCAAGAGGCAATGCTTTGTAAGACTACTGAGCATGCGAACAAGAAGTCTAAGATTATTCAGCAGATAAAGGGTCTTGGAGCGTTGTTGGCTGAGAAACAAAAGCAAATAGATAAGCTATTAAGTGAGAAGAAAAAGCAGTCAGAGGTGTCATCTGATAAGAGTGCCACAATAGATAAGCTCTATAAGACGATAGCTTTCTTAGCTTCTCAGTTGAAAGAAAAGAGTGATCACATGGCGGAACTAGAGGCTGTTGCTAGTAGGAAAGATGTCAGTGTAGAGCAGTTGAAATACATTGTCTTGAATCAATCTAATAGTGCTGAAGCCCTGCGCTATAAATATGATATGTCTGTATCAGGTAATAATAGCCCTAAAGTAAAGGTGGTGAAGCAAGTGGAACAACCAAAGAGAGTGTTCTATATTATTGCTGATAAACAGACGCTGAAAGATAAGGGACTCTTGAAGACAAGCCTCTTTTCGAAGAAGATAAACAATAATAATATCACAGAAGAGAGCTTTATTAAGGCGAATCAGAAGGACTTAACAACGTTGACGATTAAGTCGACATCCCCCAAGATATTATCTCCTAATCCAGAGTCAAGTTATACCTTGACAACGAACGAAGATGGTACTTCAACGCTCACCATTACAAATTCGGATAAGTTCTGGAACGTGTCTCCTTACTTGATTATACAGGAGTAAGAGGCTTGAAACCTACCTGGAGATGGATAGTGAGATACGACAGCTCTAGTATAAAGTCCTAAAATAACGTATGATAAGAGTTGTGAGAATGGAATAAAATTGCTATCTTTGCAGTCTAAAACTTATGCGTAGCGTGAAAATAAAGGAAGTGATTGATGCCCTTGAACGGTTCGCGCCTTTGCCCTTGCAGGAGAGTTATGATAATGCTGGTCTGCAAGTTGGATTGACAGAGGCGGAAGTATCAGGGGCTTTATTGTGCCTTGACGTGACGGAGAAAGTGGTGGAGGAGGCAATGCAACGTGGTTGTAACCTAATTGTTGCACATCATCCACTTATCTTCCGTAAGTTATCACAAGTGTCAGATACCGATTATGTTCAGCGTACGGTTATGAAGGCTATTAAGAACGATATAGCCATCGTTGCCATGCACACGAATCTTGATTCGGCAGAGAATGGCGTGAACTTCAAGATAGCCGAGAAACTAGGATTGAAGAACGCACATTTCTTTGGTCGGAATAAACAAGTGCTTAGTCCGCTCACAGGTAATACGATAATTGGTGGTGATGGGGTTATTGGTGAATTTGAAACACCATTAGCAGCTGATGACTTGATACTTTTACTGAAAAAGAAGTTTGATGTAGAGTGCGTTCAAGCCAATGAATTACTTCGCAGAGAGATTCGTCATGTTGCAATTTGTGGTGGTTCTGGTTCTTTCTTGTTGCGTGATGCCATTGGTGCTGGTGCCGATGCCTTCATAACGGGAGAGATGGGATACCATGAGTTCTTTGGTCATGAGCAAGAGATACAGATATGTGTTATGGGTCATTACCAGAGCGAGCAATATACAACGGAAGTACTTCGAGATGTGATAGAACGTGATACCCCAGGTGTTAAATGCTGTATATCAGAGATAAATACTAATCCGATTATCTATTTCTAGTAGGTTGAGTAGGTTTATCCAATCAATTAATCAAGCATAGGAATGGGGTTTGATAATGAATATTGAATTATAATTAAGATAAGAACTATGGCAAAGAAAGATCCAAAAGAGTTACCAGTAGAGGAGAAGCTAAAGAACCTTTTCCAGTTACAGACAACACTTTCTGCTATCGATGAGAAGCGTGCATTACGTGGTGAGTTACCACTTGAAGTACGTGACTTAGAGGATGATTTGGAAGGTTTGCACACTCGTATAGAGAAGATAGAGCAGGATATAAAGGATTTCCAGAGTGCTATCACTCAGAAGAAAGGTGATATCATTGAAGCTCAAGCAAGTTTGGAACGATACAACAAGCAGTTGGATACTGTTGCAAACAACCGTGAGTATGATACCTTAACAAAGGAGATAGAGTTCCAAACTTTAGAGATTGAGCTTTGTAATAAGAAGATAAAAGAAGCTCAGTATAAGGTTGAAGAGAAGCAAAGAGACTTAGAGGAAAATCGTGCTCTACTGGAGGATCGCCAGCATGCACTCGAAGAGAAGCGTAATGAACTGGACGAGATTATGCAGGAGACACGTGAAGAGGAAGGTCTGTTGAAAGAGAAGTCCGCTGAGCTTGAAACAAGAATTGAACCAGGATTGTTACGTAGTTTCAAACGCATTCGTCGTGGAGCTCGTAATGGATTGGGTATCGTTTATGTGCAGCGTGATGCTTGTGGTGGTTGCTTTAACAAGATTCCTCCTCAGCGTCAGTTAGATGTTAAGATGCACAAGAAAATCATTGTCTGTGAATATTGTGGTCGTATCCTTATTGATCCAGAGTTGGCTGGTGTGAAGGTAGAAAAGCCTACAGAAGATAAGCCAAAGAAGCGTAGAACAACCCGTAAGAAGAAGGAAGAAGAGGAAGACTAAATAATGTCTGATGTTGAATTCCTATAAAATGGAATTATAAAATGAAGTCCCTTATCTATGCACAATGATGCTTTAGGTAAGGGATTTTTCAGTTCTCTTGGTTACTTTCTGTGAAATTATTTGTGCCTTTAATAATATTTATTTATCTTTGCCAGTACTAAGATTGATTAGAATAAACATTAAGTTGCATGTAGGATGAGAGTTGCCTTATAGGTTCTCCCCAATCTCAAAACTATGTGTTAAATAGAACTGATTACCAAACTTAGCCATGGGAGACTGGCTCAAAATTTACTATTATGGAAGAATTAAACAATCCAAAGCCAAACAATTATTTGCCTCTCGCAATTTTCACTACTCTTTGTTGCTGTTTACCATTTGGTATCTATGCGATTATTCGTTCTATGAAGGTGAACGATTATTACATGATGAAGCAATATGATGCAGCAGCGGCAGCAGCAGCAGATGCTAAGAAGTGGAGTATTATTGGTATTGTTACGGGCGTAATCTTTCAGATAATCTACTTTGGTTTCTTGGGTGGTATGAGTTATTTAAGCGCATTATCACACTAAAAATTGAAATCTAAGAAGAGATTTATGGGGGCTCTCTTTTTGGGAGCCTCCTTATTAATCATATACTATTTTTATGATCCTGTTACTACTTCTTGGGCTCCAAAATGTCCATTTAAGGTGTTGACAGGACTGCAATGTCCAGGTTGTGGATTGCAGCGGGCATTGCATGCTTTGTTGCAGGGAAGATTCGTAGAGGCAATTCATTATAATTACTTCTTGTTATTTGGTATCCCTTATTTATTTTTATTTGGACTTCGTGCGTTGCTACCTGCTAGCAATTCTAAGCGCAGATTGACTAGAGTAATAGAGGATAGAAGACTTATTTTGACCTATGTTGTCCTCTTCTTTGTATGGCTTGTTGTGAGGAATATTTTGCATATATGATAATTCTTCTGTTATTACCATATGTTACAGACGGATAAAAGGGTTATTTTACTTTAAAGATAAAGATAATGGAACAAGAGAAAGTTAATCAATTATTAATGATGATGGGTTCGAAGATTCCATCTGAAAGTATACCAATGGTACGTGATAGATTGCTTAAGTCAGATATGAGTGAATCAGATTTTCTCATTCTAGTGAATGGTATGAAAGATCCAACTCTATCTCTTATTTTATCGATACTTGTTGGTGTCCTAGGTGTTGATAGATTTTACATCGGTGATGTTGGACTTGGAATTGGAAAGTTGTTGACCTTTGGTGGATGTTACATTTGGGCTTTGGTTGATATTTTCCTGATAATGGGAGCTACGAAAGAAAAGAACCTAGAACTCCTTTTAACCCATATTCATTAATTTGTAATTTGACGTAATGTTATTACATTCGTATTAGATTGTAAATCTAAGAAAAAGCCCTTATCTACTTGATATAAGAGTCATCAAGTAGGTAAGAGCATTGATTATTTTGTTGTTATAAAACTTCTATTGTTTCAATCCTAACATCTTCTGATGGGCGGTCGTTGCGATCTGTTTGACAATTTTGGATACGTCCAACGATGTCTAATCCTTCTTCAACTTCTCCAAATACTGTGTATTGGTTGTCAAGGAAGGGAGTACCACCTAATGTTGTATAAGCCTCATTTTGTTCTAGAGTGAATGTCGGTTTACCTTGTGACTTACACTTTTCTTTCGTTTCTTCTATCAGTTTGTCTTGTAGAGTCTGTAGTCCTACATGATCGCGATTACGTCTTAGATTCATAATTTCATCATGATGTTGTTTGGCTAATTGATTGAAGACGTCCTGCTCTTGTTGTATTCCCATTTGTCGTTCCAACTGCTTCAGTTCGGCTGATTTATATATTTTTCCCCATACAATATAAAACTGACTACCACTGCTAGCACGCTCAGGGTTTACCTCATCGCCTGTGCGAGCAGCACTTAAAGCACCACGTTTGTGGAAAAGTTGTGGGTATATGAACTCTGCGGGGATAGTATAGTCTGGACCACCAGTTCCAAGAACCTTTCCTTTAGGCGCATTCTTACTATTAGGGTCACCACCTTGTATCATGAAATCTTTGATAACACGATGGAAAAGAGTCCCATTGTAATAGCCTTCCTTTGCAAGCTTTAAGAAGTTATCACGATGTTTAGGGGTCTCATCATAAAGGCGAATAATAATGTCGCCCTCACTTGTTTTTATTTTAAGTCTTGTTGCCATAATCCTTTTAAGATATTGTTTATAATTTATAAATCGAAGTTATATGAGTGATTGGTGATAATATTTTCTATAAGAAGCAGCTAGGTTAGAAAAAGAATACTTACAATCCTCTGGCTTTAAAGATGCGTTCTTTAGCATCGTTAATGTCTTGGAATTTCTTCTCTGCCGCTTTACGAATATCCTCTCCAAGGGTTGCTACTCGGTCTGGATGATGCTTTAAAGCCATCTTTCGATAGGCTACTTTTACTTCGTCGTCAGTAGCAGTAGAAGACAAGCCCAACACTTTGTAAGCGTCTTCTATATTACTATTTGTCCTTGCCCCATTCTCCATGTTAAGCATTGAATCAACGTCCTTTGCTGTTAGTCCTAAGTGGCGTGCAACCTCCTTTAAAGCCTTTATCTCTTCTGGACTTACATATCCATCTACCTTCGCAATGATAACAAGGTAATTGAGTAATTGTAGTCGTTGACTAACGTCCATATTGTGTTTTATCTCTGCACAACTTTGATGGATGGTATTTCGAAACACCTGTATCCCTTGTTTCTTTTGTATTTCAAAGAGCTTTAAGAGTATTTCTTGTCCTTGATTTACTGCTTGTTCTCCAAAGTTCTGACGTAGGAACTGACGTACAAACTCCATCTCTGAATGCATGATTTTGTTATCTGCTTTGATGATATAAGATGATAAAACAAGCATAGAAAATAGAAAAGAATTGCGCTGTCCTTCATTGGAATGTGCATTAGAAGAACCATTCTGCCCTCCATACTGATATTGTTTATAACCATTACCTTGAGAGTAATAATCTTGGTTATTAGTGTTATAATCATTGGGGTCAGCCCTAGAATCCATCATTTCATCAATGATACTACCAAGGCAAAAACCTGCTAATGTTCCAAGAATTCCACTTCCTAACATTGTTCCTAAGGTTCCGCCAATCCAACAACCAACCCATTTCATATTTCCCATGTTGTTCTATTTTGATGTTTTCGGTCTTATTAATATTGTTCTTTATATCTTATATTAGTTCACAAAGATAATGCCAAATTGGGAGAAGCTTGTCTTTTGCCTTTGGGATTGGATGCCAAATATAATGTATATCATTGAATAGATGCAGAATGATGTAAAGTAATTTGTGTGATAAAAGATACTTTTAAGAGTTATGTATGTTAAATATTTTCGTAATTGGGAATAGCTTCTAAGAACTTATATGTTTGCTTCTCGTAATCCATCTTACAGATGTATGTAATCATACCATTTGATACAATGAGGTAATCTACATGAAGTAGTAAATTGTATACTGTGATTTGGTCAAACACTTTCTGTGTTAATGTGATATTGGGTGCTTTGTATTCTATGATCATGCGAGGGTGTAGTTGGTTATCATACAACACACTATCCGCCCTCATCCTTTTCTCTCCAATCTGCAAAGAAACCTCATTAGCAAGTAATGAGGATGGGTAATTCTTATGTTCAACGAGATAATGTATGAAGTGTTGGCGTACCCATTCTTCTGGAGTGAGTGCAACATATTTTCTACGTAGGATGTCGAAAATTTGCTTTCGACCATGTGTCTCTTTCACTCTAATTTGATATGGAGGGAGAGTAAGTTGTATCATTTTGGACAATTCCTATATATAATAAGGTGAAAACGATAAGGCGAAAGTCAAATGAAAATTTTGTTTTCTATCTCTTTTCTATTAACTTTGCATGAAAGGATTCAGCCATGGTTATGGTGAAGTTAATTCTTAATTTCTACGGAAATAGGTGACTTCAGACATGGTAACAATCTATTCTAAATGCAAAGTTAATAAAAAAGTAAATGCCAACAAAGCAAGGAGTAACATTTCAGGCTATCATGCAGGATCTTAAAAATAGGAACTTTGCCCCTTTTTATTTGTTAATGGGGGAAGAGTCTTATTACATCGATACTATATCTGACTATATTGCTTCGCACGTTCTTTTACCAGAAGAATGTGATTTTAATCAAACGATTTGTTTTGGTTCAGATGTGACTGCTGTACAAGTTACGGATATGGCTAAGCGATATCCTATGATGGCCGAATTTCAAGTGATTATAGTAAAAGAGGCGCAAAATATAAGATCTTTAGAGGCTTTAGAGGGATATCTTAAAAAACCTGTAAAATCAACTATTCTTGTCTGGTGTCATAAGAATGGGAAAATAGATACACGTAAGAAAGTTATTGGACTGGCGCAGGCAATGGGAGTAGTTTTTGAGAGTAAGAAGTTGAGAGATTACCAATTACCAGAATTCATCCAAAATTATTTGAAGTCAAAGAAGGCTACTATTGACCCTAAGTCATGCCAGATGATAGCCAATCATATTGGTTCTGATCTAAGTCGTATAGTTTCGGAACTTGATAAAATTCTAATTTATCTCCCTAATGATAATCGGCGTGTTACGCCAGATATAGTAGAGAAGGAGATTGGGGTAAGTAAAGATTTTAATGCTTTCGAATTGAGGAATGCCATTGTTTCTAAGGATATATTTAAGGCAAATCAGATAATCAAATATTTTGACAATAATCCTAAAGCCGGCTCTCTTTACTCTTTTCTTCCTTTACTTTTCTCGTTCTTTCAAAACCTTATGATACTACATTATACTCCAAATAAGAGTTCAGAACAAGACATTGCTAGGGCATTAGATTTGAATTCAACGTGGGGAATAAAAGACTTAATAATAGGTTTGAAAAATTATTCAGCACGCAAAACTATGGATATTATTTCTAAGATTCGTGAAGTTGATGGTAAGAGTAAAGGTTTGGATAATCCTTATACTGGTGCTGGAGAATTGATGAAAGAGCTAATTTTCTACGTTTTACACTAAAGTAAATGGAGATTTTTGGTAATTTGAAGTCTCAAAAATCTCCATTTCTATGCTAAAATCCTTCTTTTTCGATCTAGAATGAGTACTCTTAAAAGGGTACTTTTTTTGTGTTACTCCCTGAATAATAGGGTAGTTATGGTATTCTTACCTTCTCATTTTGAGCGTATTTTCGTTTGTCTTATACTCCGTTTATGAATATTGCAAATACGCTAAAAATAGACAGAAATTCAAAAATTGCATTTACTATTCACATTTATTATAAGTTAAGAATTTAGGATTCTTATTTACAAATACAAATAATCTGCATATTATTTACAAGTATAATAATAATAGTTTATGTAATCAAACCATATATTATGATGTAAATATGAGTATTAAAACTTATATATCTCACTTTAAAAATGTACACGAATAAATATACATCATACCATTATTAAATATAACTACTTGTAAACCAGAATTATATGAATTAATATTCTTGCTATAAAATGAAAATAGCCTAAATTTATGCGCGAACAAGTGTATAATCCTTTATTTTATCTTCTTAAATGTATAAATAGGCTTTTAATAGCCAGTTAATTAAAGATATTGACCAAAGAACAGCTTATATATGATATTCTGTTGTCTATTTTGATTTGTATATGTGTATATGAATTGCACACATTTAGTTATTTGTTATTTTAAATTGTAAACATCAAAAGTTGTATATACAAACTTATATTATTTGTGTGGAGATTTTGGTGTTTAATATTATTTGTTTACCTTTGTAAAATTAATGGAAGTATGGCTCTAGAGCCTAAAAAAGCCTATTATTTGGTTATGAAAGATAGAATTAGACAACTAATGGAGAGTCAACACATGACTCAACAGACCTTTTCAGATTTTATAGGAATATCGTCTGCATCACTCAGTAGTATCTTTACAGGGAGGACGAAACCTACTCTTAACACGGTTGAGGCTATTCGTAGTAAGTTTACAAAGATCAATCTTGATTGGTTAATGTATGGTCAAGGACCAATGTTTAAGGATCAGGTTACAGCGTCAGGAGTTGATGATGGTGAAAGTAGTGTGGTCAATGGTACAAGTTCTGAAGGTCATTTGAATTTCTCTTCAAGCCCTGCCCCATCTGTTGAGGGATATGGTCAAGGTTCTTCATCGCACGTTGCTGATACACTTAAAACACCTGCGAGAACTGAAATAAAATATGTTGACAAACCACAAAGGCGTATCACTGAGATTCGAATCTTCTTTGATGACCAGACATGGGAGAGTTTTGTTCCAAAAAAGTAAGTAGGTTAATAAAGTTGGAAGTCATCATTTCTTGTAAGGTTGTTCTATGATATTTTGCACAGAGTATAATCAGCTTTTATATCTCTGGAAGGCTGATTTCTGTCTTTGTGTTTTATCCTTTATAATCTTAGATGAGCCCTCCCTTTATGAATGGAATTTGTTTTGCTTTATTTATAGGGGATCATTTTGATAGCTGCTATTGGGTCTTTCTAATTATATAAGGTATAACCTATGATAGAAGTTGCAATGAGATAGCCTATCCGTAATCACCATCCGTACATTCCTTTGAAGATGGACTTTTACCCCGAACTTAGGTCTATGTGATAGAGTCAGAAGCAATGGAAGAAAGCTGTTAGCAGTGTTGTTTTGTCCATTTCTTTGTTTTTTCGTTGATATTTTTTGTGTATCTATCCTTTCAATAGATAATTTGTGTATCTTTGCATAAGCTAAGCAGCACTCGACAAAGCGAATGTGAACATTCCTTTGTACTCGTTTGCATTATCTTTGCATAAGCTAAGCTGCACTCGACAAAGCGAATGTGAACATTCCTTTGTACTCGTTTGCATTATCTTTGCTAAATACATTCAAAGCATAAAAAGATGAAGAAGTATGTCCTCGACTTGAAGGTCTCTTCTGTGGAGCAGGTCAATGATAAGAATGTTCTCATTCGACTCACTGATGACAAGCCTCTACCTGAGATGCTTCCTGGTCAGTTTGTAGAAGTGAGAGTGGACGGCTCACCTTCTACCTTTCTTCGCCGTCCTATTTCTATTAATTTTATCGATCGCGAACGTAATGAATTATGGTTGTTAGTTGCCACCATAGGCGATGGAACGCGCACGCTTGGGCGTCTGCATATTGGCGATAAGCTTAATTGTGTACTCCCATTGGGTAACACCTTCACTCCACCTAGTCGTCCTGGCGAACGTATCTTGCTTGTTGGCGGTGGTGTTGGAGTTGCTCCTTTGCTTTATTTTGGTAAAACCATAAAGGATGCCGGAGCCTGTCCCGTTTTTCTTTTAGGTGCTCGCACGGCATCTGATCTTGCAGAACTAGAACTTTTCAAAGCCTATGGAGAGGTGTGCATTACCACTGAAGATGGTTCAGCAGGTGAGAAAGGATTTGTTACGAATCACTCCGTTCTGTCCAAAGAACACTTCGATCGCATCTCTACTTGTGGACCTAAACCTATGATGAAGGCTGTTGCTCTGTATGCTCAAAAGGCTTCTATCCCCTGCGAAGCGTCCTTGGAGAATATGATGGCATGCGGTGTCGGAGCCTGTTTGTGTTGCGTTGAGAAGACCATTGAGGGCAATCTTTGCGTATGTAAGGAGGGTCCCGTCTTTGATACGCAGAAGTTGATGTGGTGAGAAAATAGTGATAACAACATCTGAAAACTTACGAATTAAAGCATGAGAATAAGCCTAGTATAAGGTGTAGTTATCCATAAGGTATAAGCTAAATATGTAAAAATAAATGATGAATCTATGGCAGATTTGAATGTAAATATAGGTCACTTACATCTGAAGAATCCAGTAATGACAGCCAGTGGAACATTTGGCTATGGTCTTGAGTTTGCTGATTTCGTCCCATTGGAAGAGCTTGGAGGAATAATCGTAAAGGGTACTACGCTCGAACCACGCGAAGGGAATGATTATCCACGTATGGTTGAAACACATCAAGGAATGCTTAATTGCGTTGGTCTGCAGAATAAAGGAGTGGACTACTTCATCGATCATATCTATCCCGAGATACGTGATATTGATACGAATATGATTGTTAATGTGAGTGGAAACTCTCCCGAGTCGTATGCAGAAACAGCTGCAAAACTAAACGAGCTAGATGCTATCCCTGCAATAGAAGTGAATATCTCTTGTCCTAATGTGAAAGAGGGTGGCATGTCGTTTGGCGTTACCTGTTCTGGAGCTTCTACTATTGTGAAGGCTGTCCGACAGTCTTATCACAAGACAATGATAGTGAAATTATCGCCTAATGTGACCGATATCGCTAGTATTGCACGTGCTTGTGAGGATGAGGGAGCCGATTCTGTTTCGCTCATCAACACCCTTATGGGAATGGCAATAGACATCGAACGTCGTCGTTCAAAGCTGAGTATTCGCACAGGAGGATTGAGTGGTCCTGCCATAAAAACAGTCGCTGTACGTATGGTGAATGATGTTGCAAGAGCCGTAAAGATACCAGTTATTGGGCTAGGAGGTATATCAACAGCAGAAGATGCAATAGAGTTTCTTATGGCAGGGGCAACAGCTATTCAGATAGGAACAGCCAACTTCATCGACCCAAAAGTGACCATTAAGGTGCGTGACGGAATTAATTCCTGGTTAGATAAACATGGTTGCAAGTCGGTTACAGAGATTATAAATTGCCTTGAATAAAGGGTGAGTTCAATCGCTAAATATAAGATAATATTATGAAGAAAATGCTTTTGATAGTCGATCCACAAGTCGATTTCATCAGTGGATCATTGCCAGTTCCTGGTGCAGCAGTGGCTATGGATGCACTTGCAGAGTATGTTCGTGCGCATGGCGAGGAGTATTCTGTGAAGGTTGTAACCTCCGATTGGCATCCTTATCATCATAGTTCTTTTGCTGATGAAGGTGGTCAATGGCCTCGTCATTGCGTTCAACATTCAGCTGGCGCAGCCTTATGGGAATCATTGCTAGTTGCTCTTAATGAGAGTTCTGATAGTTTTCAAATGCTTTATAAAGGCGATACTATTAATCGAGAGGAATATTCCATTCTGCAGAATAAAAGGTCTGCAAGACTGCTTTTAGAGCTCCTTGTTGATTATCACATCGATCAGATTGATGTCTGCGGACTAGCTGGTGATGTCTGCGTGTTGAATACTTGTAAGGATTTAAAGGCGATGATAGGAGAGAGGCAACTACACGTTTTGAGTGAGTTGGCTCCATCTTTAGATGGTGGCAAAGCCTTGAACGAGTTTGTAAAGACCTTGGAAGCGTAAAAGGAATTGGTTGCCAATCAATCAAGAAATCGTTATCTATGTTGGAGAAGATACTCATGTGAGTTTGAAAAGATACCACTCAGACTGGGAAAATAAACTAAAAGTTTCCGCATAATAGGTTATAAGGGAATAAATAATAGTCTATTTTCTCTTCCAACAAAGTCTTTTCTCTTGATATAAGGGCGAATGGGAGTAAGATAGAGGAGCATTTGTTCGCCTTGAAGAGAGCATAAAAGAAGAGGATGCCAACCATCAATAAGAATGGTTACGGCATCCTCTTTTTCGTATTCTTACGTCCACGACGTGTGTAGCTTATATTCGTTTGGCATTGTCAACAAGCAAAGCATCAAGTATAGTCATGGCTGCCATCGCTTCAACAATAGGTACGGCACGTGGCAGAACACATGGATCATGACGCCCATGAACTTCTATCTTCGTTGCTTCTCCCTCTTTATTGACCGTCTCTTGTTCCATCAATAAAGTGGCAACAGGCTTGAATGCAACACGGAAATAGATATCTTCACCATTGCTTATACCGCCTTGTATACCTCCACTATGATTCGTTTTTGTTTTGATATCATGCGTTTTTTGCTTGTTAGAGGAGGGGCTAAAGACATCGTTCTGTTGGCTACCTCGCCATGAGGAACCTGCAAAGCCCTCTCCATACTCGAACCCTTTCGCTGCATTGATACTAAGCATTGCAGCACCTAGTTGCGCATGTAGCTTATCGAATTCAGGCTCTCCTAATCCAACAGGGCATCCCTTAATTACACAGGTAACTACGCCTCCGATAGTATCGCCTTCACGCTTCATTTCAGCGATGAGTGCTTCCATTTCCTTCGCTTTCTCTGGTTCTGGACAGCGCACGGGATTACTTTCTATGAGCGAGAAATCATATTTTTGATAGTCTTTGTCAAGCGTTATATTACCCACCTGACTAGTGTAAGCTGTAATACTAATACCCTTCTGCTTTAGAACTAACTTTGCCAACGCACCAGCAACGACACGTGAAAGGGTGATGCGAGCCGATGCGCGACCTCCTCCTCGATAGTCTCGAATGCCATACTTATTATAATAGGTGTAATCAGCATGAGAGGGTCTAAAGAGATTGGCGATACTATCATAGTCCTTTGACTGCTGATTCCTATTCCTTACGATGAAGCCAATAGGAGTTCCTGTAGACTTTCCTTCGAATACACCACTCAGTAGTTCCACCTGATCCAGTTCCTTCCTGTCAGTCGTAATCCTACTTTGTCCAGGTTTACGTCGAGCTAATTCTCGTTGTATGAAATCGATGTCGATAGGAATACCAGGCGGCATTCCATCCACCACACCACCGACAGCCACACCATGACTCTCGCCGAAGGTAGTTAGTGTAAAGAGCTTACCAAACGTGTTCATAATCAGTTGCCACAGTTGCAGCCATCACCACATCCGCCACCACAGCCACAGCTATCACCATCGCCACAGTTGCTTCCGCAGCCTCCGCCACATCCACAATGATGCTGGTTCATGCGGTCGAAGAAGTCCTTAACTTCAGCCTCGCTTGCCTCGAGATTCTCGATAACCTGTCCGCGAAACATTAAATCCTTACCAGCGAGCGGATGGTTTAGATCAATCGTAACCTTATCCTCTGACACCTCAAGCACCTTACCCAAGAATCGTTGCCCCTGCTCGTTTTGCAATGGAACAATCGCATCTTTGTAGATATTCTTTGCGTCGAACTCACCATTCACACTGAAAGTTTCCTTGTCAAGAGCCAACACGCTGTTTGCATCATGCTCCCCGTAAGCCTGCTCCTTAGTAAGTGAGAACTCAAAGTTAGCGCCTGTTTCGTGCTTAACTATCTCTTCTTCAAAAGCTGGCAAAGCCATGTCGCAACCCGTATAGAACTGCATTGGCTTTTGTTCCTCAGTCTTTTCAATGAAGTGTTCAACTCCATTCTCTACGCTATTTAACTCATATTTGACCACGATGAGTCGATGTGTATTTTCCTTCATTATCGTTTTTTCTTTATATATAATATGTTGTAAAGGGTATGCAAAGATAGTTATTTAAAACGAGATAGAGCTTTCTTAGTTACTGATTTTTCGATTTGCAGTCCTTTAGAATATGGTTTGTAACGGAAAAGATAGTCAAAAGTATGATATTGTTGCTGATATATATCAAACCTCTTGATATGTGTCAAAAATATAAGATAAAAGCACAAAAATGTGTTGATTAATCATTGTATATGCCAAAAACCTACTAACTTTGCAATCGTAAACAAGATAAAACTACAGGTTTAAAGATAATAAGAGGCATCATTAATGACGCCTTTGACTAAAGAAAGGAAAATGAATATGAAGAAGATTGTATTGACAGTAGTAGCAGTAATGAGTATGACAATGGCTTTTGCAGCAGGTGAGAACGATAACAACACAGCAACAACCAACGCATACAAGTTCAATCTCAGCACATATGCATTGAGCCGTGCTCTTAATCTAAACCAGGATCAGGTAGATGTAGTAGAGGATATTAACCGCACTTTCTCAGCAGAGATGATGAATGCAGCTGTATCTGATAGCTCTGAGCGTGAGGCTAAAGTAAATGCTGCCATCAAGAAGGATCTTTCTTATATGCACTATGTTTTGAACAATAGTCAGTATCGCGAGTATGTAAAGCTCCTCAATGTTACATTGAACAACCGCGGTCTTAACAAGTAAACGATCCTCTTTCCTCTTCCGATAGGAGAGATTCATACAAGATATATTAAAGGCTACGAATCAGGCTTCTGATTCATAGCCTTTTTTATTGCAAAAGGCTAATAGCAATTTATCGCAGCCTTTGATATAGAAAAGAGTAGGGGTGGAATCCCTCGTCACCAGTGCTCTTTGCAAGATTAATTATTGCTGTCTATAAGAATTATGGTATTAGGGAAAGGACTTATCAAATGGTGATATTTTGTAATAAAATACTGCTAATTTGAGGGTATGTCTTTGCAATATTTTCGATGAGGAGCGTACTTTGACTCAAATACGCAAATTATGAGACATATAAAGTGGTACTTTGTAAATCGCTGATAAACACTATGTTATGTGGATTGAGGTGTCATTCTAACGAAAATAGTATTCGTTTTGCCTGAAAAACAAGGTACTTTTTGCCAAAAATCTATATATTTCTCAGCTAAAACCTATATAGGTTTTGCCCAAAAACTATATATCTTTTTGGAAAAAACTATATACTTTTTGCGCAAAAGGTATATACTTTTCAGGAAAAACCAACTTCTAACTCGATTTTCATCTATAATGTTTCCCTTTTGACTCTAGAATGAGAAATTTAAATGTAAAGTACTTTCAGAAATATAGTAAGCCATTTAAGCTATTTGAAGAAAGGTAATGTTGTCTCAAATATGTACTTTTGCACATTACAATGATATACGAACTTGGAGAGCAGATGAGGGTGTCTGCCTCCTCTTTGGTTGTTGATTAATGATTCTTCTTATAGCTTTGTACAGCCCAACAACCCATGACAAGACCGATGCCAAGGAGTGCGAGGACCTGATGTAAGATACTCTTTAAGTTTCCACCACGAATGAATACAGTACGCATCGCATCTATGAAGTAGCTTACTGGGTTGGCGTATGTAGTGAGATAAGCTGCAGCTGGCATTGACCGAGTAGGAGTAAAGAGCCCAGAGAGCAAGAGGAGTATCACAACAAAGAACCACATGACAAGTATGGCTTGCTGCATTGTGTCCGAGTAGTTGGATATTATCAAGCCGAAAGACGAGAAGAAGAGGGCTAACAACATCGCTAAGAGATAGATAAGGGCCACATTTCCCACAGGAGTAATGTCGTATAAAGCCCATGACAACAGTAGGCAAACAGTGATAACAAAGAAGGCAATCAACCAATAAGGAATTAACTTTGCAAGTATAAACGTCCATTTATTTACTGGTGTCACATTAATCTGTTCGATAGTACCAGCCTCCTTCTCACCGACAATATTCAATGTTGGCAAAAAGCCTGTTATCATCATCATTATTATCGCAAATAGTGCGGGAATCATATAACGCTTATAGTTCAGCTGTCTATTGAAGAGATAGAACGTAGAAACGTTCGTTTGCAATGCCTGCAAAGTAGGGACAGCATTGGTCGTCACCATCTGTGAGAGGTAAACAGACCCTATCGATCCCTTTGTTCCATTGACAGCATTGGCAGCAATGAGCACTTGTGGCTTGTTGCCCAAGGTCAGGTCACGACTATAATGTTGTGGTATCACCACAACGATGTCAGCCTCAGAATGTTCGATATCATTGAGTGCTGCAGTATAGGAAGGCTGTTGTCCGTGAAAAGAGAAGTAGTTATTGGCTGCAATCTCATGTACCAACTGTTGCGAAAGAGTAGACCTATCATTGTCTACTACATCCACAACAACATTCTTCACCTCCATATTCATGACCCAAGGCATGATACACATAATCATGACGGGGAACATAACAATAAGGCGGGGGAGGAACGGGTTGCGTCGAATCTGTGTAAACTCCTTTCGTAGAAGATATTTCAGTATCATAATGAAATTACTCTAATCGTTTGTTAAACATGGCGAGCGATAGTCCGAGCAGGCCGATAAGCATACAAATTAAGACTATCATCTCGTGCATCACTTGTCTTACTCCCACCCCCATAATCATCAGTTTGCGCATAGCACTGGTATAGTAACGTGTCGGAATGATAGCCGAAACGTATTGCAACACCTTTGGCATTGACTCAATAGGGAAGAACATACCAGAAAGCATCACGATAGGCATGAGCAGTACCATTGCTGATAACAACAAAGCAACTAACTGTGTTTTGGCAATGTTAGAGACGAGTAAGCCCAAAGAAAGGGCTAAGAGAATATAGATAGTAGAGATAACGAATATCCAGAACACCGACCCCTGCAAAGGAACACCGAGTAGGCTGTTTGCCATAAGTAGGATGACAATTAGGATGATGAAGGCAAGCACCAAGTAAGGAATGGCCTTTGCGATGATGATAAGTATTGGTCGAACGGGCGATACCAGCAGCACCTCCATTGTTCCCCGCTCTTTTTCGCGAACAATAGAGATAGAAGTCATCATGGCACATACCAACATCAACAGTGTTCCCATGATAGCAGGAACGAAGTTGTAAGCCGACTTCATTTGCGGGTTATACAGTAGCTTCGTGTTTACTAAGCCGTTATTCGGATTCGTAATGACGGCATTGGCGTATTGAGTCCATTGTTGAGCCATATTCGGGTCGGCACCGTCTACAATAAATTGAAGGCCTGAATGTCCGCTGGCATAGTCCTTTCCAAAGACGATAGCCAGGTCGGCCTTTTGGTCTCGGATAGCTTGTTCAGCCTCTACGGGAGTAGCAACAACCTGCGTTATCGTGAAATACTCCGATGCAGATAAGCGGTCGACAGCCTGTTGGGTGATGTAATCAGTGTTACTCATCACTATCACCGTCCGTACATTCCGCACGTCATTCCTAACGGCATAACCAAAGAGAAGCATCATGATGATAGGCATTCCAAAGAGAATCAGCATTGTTCGTTTGTCTCGAACAATGTGTTTAGCTTCCTTGATAATGAATGATATAAATTGTTTCATTGCTTGTTGGTTTCCTTTTTGCATGTTGTCATGCTGTTCTAAGCGATTTTCTCAAAAGCTCTTAAGCTTTCCACGAAAAGCTCTTAAGCTTTTTCTCAAAAGCTCCTAAGCTTTCTCAAATTAGTTCGCGAACTTTTCCTAAATTCTTCGCGAGTCTTTTGTAGCATCTTATGTGACTTAGTCTGAACTCCTCTTCGCCTGTCGAGCTAAGTAGGTAAAGACCTGGTCAATATCGGATAGTTTGAACTTCTGTTTCAGTTCCGTGGGTGTTCCAAGGGCTTTAATCTTCCCATCAACCATGATGGAGATGCGGTCGCAATATTCAGCCTCGTCCATATAGTGGGTCGTAACAAAGACGGTTATACCTCTTTGGGCGGCATCGTAGATTAATTCCCAGAACTGTCTTCGTGTAGCAGGGTCAACTCCTCCAGTCGGTTCGTCAAGGAAGACGACACCAGGAGAGTGGAAGATACTTACCGAGAAGGCCAACTTCTGTTTCCAACCTAAGGGCAGACTTGACACTAAGGTGTCACGATGTTCTGAGAAATTCAGGCGTTGGAGAAGAGCGTCGGTCTTGTGTTTAATCTCTTTATCGTCCATTCCGTAGATACCAGCAAACAGACTGATATTCTCTGCCACAGTAAGATCTTCATAGAGAGAGAACTTCTGACTCATATAGCCAATGTGCTTCTTTATCTGCTCATAGTCTGTTCGGATGTCGTATCCCACAACTCTTCCCGTCCCACTTGTGGGCTGGCTGAGTCCTGTGAGCATGTGCATCGCTGTAGTCTTACCAGCTCCGTTGGCCCCAAGAAAGCCGAAGATTTCCCCCTTTCTCACCGTGAAGGAGATGTCGTCAACAGCATGGAAAGTGCCGAAAGCCTTTACCAGATGTTCCACTTCAATTACGTTTTCTGTTGTGCTTCCCACCTTGCTGTTATCATGCTTTTCATCATGCTCAAGGTTGGGAGGACTAAAGATGTCGCTAAACTCATGGAGTATCTTCTCTGGCGAACCAATACCTCTTATCTTGCCTTCCGATAGGAAAGCCACCCGTTCACAGCGTCTCACCTCATCAAGATAAGGCGTGGAGGCAACGATGGTAATCTCTCGCTCTTTTAGTAGGGAGAGTATGTCCCATAACTCCTTACGGCTAACAGGGTCGACACCCGTTGTCGGCTCGTCCAAGAAGAGGACACTCGGCTTATGAACAAGAGCACAGCAGAGGGCTAACTTCTGCTTCATACCACCCGATAGTGCGCCAGCCTTGCGGTCTTTGAAGGGTTCTATCTGCGAATAGATAGCCTTGATAGCATCGTAGTTCTCCTCAACTGTGGTACCAAAGAGCGTTGCAAAGAAATGAAGGTTCTCCTCTACTGTTAAGTCTTGATAGAGTGAGAATTTCCCTGGCATATATCCAACCCGCTTTCTTATCTCCTTCATTTGCTGTATGACATCGTACCCCTCAACCCTTACGGAGCCTTCGTCAGGAAGGAGCAAAGAGCAGAGAATGCGATAGAGTGACGTCTTACCCGCACCATCTGGGCCGATAACACCGAAGAGCTCACCTTTCCTTACTGAAAAGCTGACGTCTTGCAATGCTTGTACTTTGCCGTATCGCTTAGCTACTTGGTTTACTTCTATTGCGTTCATCAGCATTGTTAAAATTTCACCTCACCGTACATTCCTATCTTCACATAGCCATCGTTCGTGAATTGTATCTTAATGGCATACACCAAGTCGGCCCTTTCGTCGTCTGTAACAATAGTCTTTGGCGTAAACTCTGAACGGCTTGATATCCAGGTGACCACACCATTATAGGTTTTCTTCTGACCTTTCCCATAGTCGGCCATGACTTTTACCTTCTGTCCTATCTTCACACGTTTCAATTGCTCGGAGGTAACGTATGCACGGAGAAACATCCTCTTGGTGTCGGCAATCTTAAAGAGTGGCCTACCAACAGGGACATACTCTCCTGCCTCAACATACTTCTCCAAGACCATTCCTGTAATCGGACTCCGCACGAAGGTATGGGCTATTTGGTCGTCAAGTTGGGCTTGTTGCGTACGTACTCCAGCCTGTTGGGCATTGATGCCAGCCTGTTGTGCGTCTATACCCTCCATCTGTGCCGTAATCCCTTTGTTCTGTTCGGCTAAAGAAGTGTTCTGACTGCTTATCTGTTCTTCTGTGGCAGCAAGTTGTTTCAGCAATACTTGTATCTGATAGTCTATGTCATCAACTTGCTTCCGAGCGACGGCTCCGTCCTGCAAAAGCTCCGCAAAGCGTTGACGCTCCCGTTGCTGGTTTGCTATCTGCTGTCGGATGGCTGCTACCTGCTTCTTCAAATCGAGTTGTTTGCTGCTTGTTGCCTGCTGATTAGCAGCCAACTGGCGTTTGTTAGCGGCTAATTGTCCGTGCGTGGCAGCGAGCTGTTCGTTGCTACTCCTTAGTTGTTCACGTTTCAAAGTGAGTTGTCGAGCATCAATCTGACCCACTGTCAAACCTCCATTCAACACCTGTCCTTCGGTCACATTGAAGTTCTCAAGCTGTCCAGTCGACTCTGCCGACACTGTTACCTCAGTAGCCTCAAATGTCCCCGTAGCGTCATAGTCTTTCTTGTCTTTCGCACATGATGCCATCATCAGAGCACCGAGGCTTATTAAAAGAAGCTTTTTCATATCTTTAGTTGTTTTATTCGTTGTTGGTGAACTTTAGGTTATACATCTCTTTGAGCATGTCAATCTCGTGTATAGCTTGCTGTGCCTTAGCTGCGTTCTCATTGTTAATCTCTCTCAACAAACTATTTACATCAATAATTCCATGAGCCAGTTTCGACTCAGCAGCCTTACGGATATGGGTGCGCAGGTCGATGATTTCGTCGTCGTTCTGCATCATTTTGCGGTACCTATTTACATTTTCTTTCTGTTGTATCTCGTCTATACTGTTGTTAAACAAGAATACTTCTCGTGCATTCTCTATTTGTTCTCGTTGTAGTCTCAGTCTTGCTTTATCATTCTTATGAGTATAGAGTGCACCGATGTTCCACGATAGTTTTACGCCCACTAAGCCGTTCAGACTCCATTTATGTTGCATCATATCCTCAAACATATTGAGTCCCGGATAACCATAATAGCCTTGTGCAAAGAGTCCTAAGTGTGGCTTTAATCGTGCGTCTAAAGCTTTCTCCTGTGTTTCTGAAAGGCGTAATTGATTGTCAAAGAGCCTTATCTCTGGTCGAGTATTCGTTGATACAACTGCGTCAAGGGCTTTGGGTTTCTGCAGGTGAGTGATTTCAATGCCACAGAAGAGGCTTAGCATCCTACTTAACATCTCTTTCTGTGCTTTCAGACTCTCGTTAGCTTGCTCTGCGCTAAGCCGTTCGGCCCTCACGTTCTCGTAGTCGCTTGTTGCTGCCGTACCACCTTTCACCATGGCAGAGAGTTTCTGCTCGCTCGATTGTAGCAGTGCTTTGACATCGTCATTGAGCTTGATTTGTTCGTCAAGGAGCAAGAGTGAGAAGTATAACTCATTGACCCTTCTTCGCACCTGATATAGATTTACCTCATTCTCAGCCTCCTGTACCTTTCCTTCTTGGCTGGCTATCTTACGCTGACCACTGATAACGCCACCGTCATAAATAGGTTGCTGAACATCAATAGACAGTTTATATTGGTCTTTCCTTAAACCTTTCATCTTCAGTCCTACCTGCTGGAACATACTTTGCAGATGGTCAGGCCATGCAGCAACAGCGCTCTGATAAGTAGCTTGGGCAGCTGCTGTCACCTGTGGCAACCACCCTTTCTGAATGTTCTTAACCGTTAAGTCGGTCGTCTTAGCTATCAAGTCATAACGCTTGATAATGGGATAGTGCTTCTCTGCCGCACGTTGGCACTCATCTAATGTCTGTGCTTGTGCAACTGATGCCGAAGCTAATAATGCAAGAATTAATATTTTCTTCTTCATGTCCTATTCTATCGTTTCATAACCAATTAACATCTATGATGCTGACAAAGATAGTCTATTTGATGGAGTGGTTGGTTATTAAATACACAGAAAAGATGGTCAGATTGTACGATTTCTGGGCTTTCCTGCCTTTCATTCAGAGGATTAATACTAATTTTGTAATCGAATCATACAATAAGAACATATTATGGGAGAAGTCAAGACCATCAACCCTTTTTCGATGGATAATATCGATATTAACGAACTATCGAAACAAAAGGAACGAATCATGATGGCGGATGATGTCGTGGTAGTTCTCAATGGGCACTTGCAGCACACACGCTTTCTTGAGAAGGAAAAGATCTATCAGATAGTCGAACCACGACTAGTTCTTGGTATGGACGGACAAGCTGATATTTGTTTAAACCTGCAAGACTATCATCTAGAGAAAGGCTGTTTACTACTATTGCCATCTGATACAATCCTTGAAATAAAGAATGTTTCAGATGATGCGCGTGTAGTTGCTCTTGGCTTCCGAGAGGGGATTAACCTTACAGATGAGATTGTTCTCAATGCTTCACCAGCAGAGTTTAGTCGTATCCTACGTATGATTTATCTTACATGGGACATCCTTCAACTTAAACCTTATCGGCGAAAAACTATCCAAAACCTACTCCAATCGATTATTTCAGACATTCAATATATAAAGGATATAGCAGATGAAAGTGAGAAGCACGACCAAAGTACTCGTACACAAGATGTCTTTATGCAATTCAAACGATTGGTACATAAGTATTGTTTCTGCGAACGTTCTATTCCATTCTATGCGTCACAATTACATGTAACTCCGCATCATTTGTCTGCTATCATTCGGAAAGCTAGTGGGCATAGCGTCATGTATTGGATTAATCGTGCTACCATTCAGGAGGCGAAACTACTATTGAAAACAAACAATGCGATGGGATATGAGATTGCTGATCAGTTGCATTTCTCTAGTGCATCAGCCTTCTCTAAATTCTTTAAGAGGGAAACAGGCATGACACCAAAGATGTATCAAGAGGACATGAAATAATGAGGGGAAGGGAGAGGGGGCTTGAGCAATCAAGCACTTTTTTTCTTCTTTTCCTTGCTCCTTTCATTTTATCTTCTTACCTTTGCGCCCGTGAAACAATTAGCAATGACATATCCAGTGAACAAAGTACTGCAAAGAATTATCAAGTTCTTTGCATCTTTTTGCACTTTATCTTTGGTCAATCCAAATAATTTGCTAACACACACACACACACACATTCGCACCTAGCGTCTAATAACACATTTTTTCTTCTCGCATACGCGCGCGCGAAGCGTGCCGTAACCCCTGTAAACAAAGGACTTCTAGGAGTTTCCTTTGTTCGCTTTTTTATGCCCTTTTGTGAATTCGATTTTAAGCAAAATAAGAACGAAATAACAGCTATTTTAATCAATAAAGTTATGAGAAAAGAACAAACTAAGAAGGATTATTCTGCACCCAGTTGCATGATAATCCAAGTAAACGAGACCACTAATTTGATGGACACGTCTTTCCCAAGTCAACATAATCCTGCACAGTCAGGTGGAACCTTTGGTGATGCAAAGCAGACACCTAGTTGGATGTCAGAAGACGAGGAAGACGAAACCCCATCATGGGAAGACTAACAGAGAGTTATTAACAAAGAGAACAAAGTAAAAATGAAGAAAACAATGAAAAGACTTTCCTTTAAGTCAGGGCTTCTGTCATTGATAGCATTATGCAGTATGGCTTTGACAATCGGCTCTTGTGCGAATGATGACGTAGCACAGAACCCAACAATACCTAACGACGATAAGAATTTGACGACCTTTTCAGCAGGTAATCCCTCAACCCGTACCTCAATGGAGAGCAACGGCAAGTTCTTTTGGGAAGCAGGCGACAAGATTTATGTAAAGGACGATAACGGTGCCTGGCACGCAAGTAGCAACTCACCAACAGGTAAGACAGCTAACTTTAAGTTCAAAGTGCCTGGCACTTACACAGCCCACACGTCATACGAGGTTTATTATCCTGGGCAAGGCGGTAGCAATGACCAAGCTGTTATCGCTGCTTCTCAAAGCCAAGCAGAGCCAAACACTACCTCCCACTTCGGTGCAGCAGGCGATTGCGGTATGGCAACGGCAACTAAAGTACCAGGTAAACAACAGTTTGCTTTTACCCTTGACCATAAGGCTGCATATCTCCTCTTCTTGCCACACACGAACAACACTATTTTGCATAATTGTTACCTAACCAAAGTAGAGGTAAATTCAGACAATGATATTACCGATACTTACACCCTTGACCCAACAACAGGCAAACTAACAGGCATAGGCACTGGCAAGCAAATTGTGCTGACAACGACAGGTAGCGGAACATTTGCTAACGGTTTTCCTTTGACTAATAGCACAACAAGTGCAGCCACTAATGGTGCTTATATGGTGATAAAACCAGGAACTCACACCTTAAAAATACGTTATTGGGTGAAGGACGTTGCAACAAGCGTGGAGGGAACTATAACCAAGACATTAGCATCAGCAACCTACGACCAAAACAAGTATTACAACATCACTGCTAACTTTGACGTACGCAACTACGATGGCGACCATTATTACATGTGGGACGCCCAGGAACAATATTGGAAGGGTCACGAATGGAATCACGGCGGTAGTCAGCCAACACTTAGCAGTAATCTCCCAAATGCAACAACATCCAGCGACTACGCCCAGAGCAACACTGACCTACGTTACTACAACACAAGTTACCCAGGTAATGGCATAAGCAACCCCGCTATCCACTCATGTAAAGACCTTCCCAACGTGAACGAGATGACATGGTACGCAAAGTACGGCGATCCACGTTGGGATGCAGATGAATTATGGACAACTATGGGTCATTTATATAAAGGTGGTATGTGGTTTAAGAAGAAGTCTGTATTACAGGCAGAGGGTCATTACGACACCGAGAAATCTGCCGACGGTACAACCGACTTTCGTACAACACAGAAGGGCTATGGCAACTACAGCAGTAGTATCAACAACTCTGGCCTCCCTTCTGCCGCCGATGCAGGTAATTACTTCTACCTGCCCGCCTTGGGTTGCTACCGCACTGGTCTGCTGAACGAAGTTGGCAGCAACGGCTACTATTGGTCATCAAGTGCTGACCCAGAGGGCACACGCAGCGCGTACAGCCTGTTCTTCTTCGGTGGCTTCGGTGGCTTCGGTAGCTACGTCAGTGTGTTCAGCAGCGGCTACCGCAACAGCGGGTACAGGGTCGACGGTTTCGAGTAGTCCTCGCGCTTGTTCGTGGTCTGTTTTGTACCCAGCGAATGGGTAGAGTTGTACCCAGCGAAGAAGTACGATCGTACCCAGCGAATGGGTAGGGAGTCTACCCAACGGGCAGGGTACGATGCTACCCAGCAGCTGGGTACAAGACGACCCAACCGCTGGGTATAAAATACATGAAAAAAGACATCAAAATGATGTTGATATATTAATCTAATGTTTAATTAAAAACCAAATCAAAATGATTGAATTCAAAGTTGCGCCTCGTAAGGCGACAATGGGAAAAATGAAGGGCAAGACGGTGTATATCGCTGTACCGAAAGGTCAACAAAAGATCTCGCCCGAAATGGTGTTGGAACGCATTGTTCGTGAGACTTCATTGACGGAGGGTGATGCACGGAACGTTATCATCACGCTGCGTAACATTATCTCGGACTGTGCACGCATGGGAACAGGCTTAGACCTCGGCGACATTTTCTCTTTGCGTGTGAACGTACCCTCAAAGATGGAGGAGAACGAGAAGGATGTGTGTGCCAAGAGTCTTAAAGCTCCGAAGTTGACATTGACCTGGAAGAGTCCAGTGCGCAAGGCATTAAAGGAGTTGCAGGTGGATGTGGATAATCCTGCGAGGAAGAAGCAAAAAAGCCTCACCCCCGCCCCCTCTCCAAAAGGAGAGGGGAGTGAAGAGCACCCAGGACCACAGGCAGGGTAATACCCCCTCCACAAAAGAAAGCCTCCCCAAGCCCCTCCGAAGGAGGGGATGTCCCAAAGTCCGCTCACATATATTTGGTTATTTCAAATTGTATGCAATAAGGACATCCCCTCCTTTGGAGGGGCTTGGGGAGGCTTTCTTTTAGGGGGCTTTCTTTTTTTACCACGGGAGCATTTAAGGTTGATTCAGGATATCAATCGTTCTGTAATAAGACAATCGATTATATTAATTGTGAAATTAATGTCTTTCAAAACTAGTGTATTAATTTGGTTCTCTCGCTTCCGTGGTACGGCCTCACCCCAAGCCCCTCTCCTACAGAGAGGGGGGCGCCTAACGGGGTGGGGCTTTTGTGTGAGACAGAAGAACATGGGTTTTGAAGACAGAGTAACATAGATTTTAGACGGAATGACAAAAAGACATATTTTTTCAATGACATAAGTTTTGGACACAGAGTAACATACGAGCATAGGGTTATAGTGACATGGGTTTATACAGAAGGACAGAAGAACATATTATTTAATGATATAAGTTTTGGAGACAGAGTAACAGATGAACACGAGGTTGTAATAACATATTTTTTGGGATGCTGGATAACATCTTTTGCCTATCTCATTTATTTTTTGTTCCTTTGCAAGGTGAATAATCACGAATAGAGATGGTGATGATATTGCCAGGAATAGATTAACCCGCAAATAAGAAATAAATGTATAGGATTCTTTTATCCCTCATCTTTTTGTTATCAGTGTGCAAACTCGAAGCACAGCGACCCTCTTTTGATAAGATGTCGCCCTTTGTGCGGGAAGCAATGGTGGATGAATTGACAACAAGACGGCTCACTCGTTCTGTTGGAGATCAGCGTATATTGACAGCCTTTGTGCGTATCAATGGAGATGCGGAGAGGGTCTTGCATAGATATGGATGTCGTGAGTTAGCACGTGTCGGGGACATTAGTATAGCTGCTATTCCACTTGATAAACTAGGAGAACTGTCGCTTTGTAAGCAGGTAACTAAGATAGAATCGGGCAAACGATGCAGTGTTCAAATGGATACAACAGCGGTAGTGATTAATGCTCTACCTGCTCAACAAGGAGTGGATTTCTCGCAGGCTTATACAGGTAAAGGCGTTGTTGTGGGTGTACAAGATATTGGTTTCGATCTGACACATCCTACTTTCTATTCTGCCGATATGAGCAGATATCGCATAAAGGCAATGTGGGATCAGTTGTCAAAGGATAGTGTTGGTACAGAACTTTATGTAGGTCGTGACTATGTAGGAGAGCAGGCTTTATTGCAAGTTGGGCACCCCGTTGATGGCTTGACAGAGACTCATGGAACGCATACAGCAGGTATAGCTGCAGGAAGTGGGGCAGAGGGCAATGGCGTGGTATCGCCTTATCGCGGTATTGCTTACGATGCCGATTTGGTCTTAGTGGATAATGCTGCAGGGGATAATGTTAAGTATATAGATCCAAAAGACTATTATAAATTCACTTATGCAACCGATGCTTTGGGTTTTAAATACATCTTTGATTATGCCGACCAACAGCGTAAGCCATGTGTAATAAACTTCAGTGAAGGGAGTACGCAGGATGTTCATGGTTATGACCAATTATATTATGAATTACTCTCGTTACTGACAGGACCAGGGCATATCATAGTATCTTCAGCAGGAAATAATGGTGCAAAGCGTTCTTATATACATAAGCCAGCTGGGCAGGAGAAGGCAGGAACCTTTCTTGTTGGCGAACCGAATACGGCTTCTGTCACGTGTACATCGGTAAAGCCATTTGTCTTCCGTACTACTATATATAATGTGGCAAATGGTCCGAAAGTATTTGATATTCCTACAACAAAGGTGTGTGCTGCCCGAGACTCATTGTTTACAGACTCTGTTGTTATTGATGGAAAGAAGTATTTGTGGAAGGTTCTTGCCTATCCAAATAGTTATAACCACACAAAGACAGCCTATGACTTTCTCATTAAGTCTACCGCTTTAGGACAGAGTACGGGTGTATCCTTACAATTAGTAGGGAGGGATGCAGACATCGAACTCTATCGTATGTCTGGTGCCCTGCAAACCAATTCTTTAGATCCAAGTCTCAATGCTGGTGAATTTACACATAGTATCTTCTCGCCATCAAGTGCACCATGTGTCATATCTGTTGGAGCGACAGGCTATCGCACAAGTTTTATAAACTATTTGGGTGAGAAGAAGGTTTATAATAATGGTGAACATGGTGCTCGTGCACCTTTTTCTGCCGTTGGACCAACCTTTGATGGTAGAGTGAAACCAGATGTTATGGCACCTGGACAGAATATAATCTCAGCTTATAGCTCGTTCTATATTAGTGCTCCAACGAGGGAGGATGGCTCTGCTAAGAATGATATTAAGAGTGATGTCCGCCACTTTGAGTATAATGGTCGCACGTATGCATGGAATGCGAATGCGGGTACATCAATGTCTGCTCCAGTTGTTACAGGTGCTATCGCACTATGGTTAGAGGCTAATCCAAAGTTGACACCAGCGGATTGTATAGACATCTTCAAGCAGACTTGTACGCATTATGATACGTCACTTCCTTATCCTAATAACCTCTATGGATATGGTCAGATAGATGTAACTAAGGGCTTGAAGGAGGTTTTGCGCAAACAAGCATTAGGTATTACGAAGATAGAAAAGGTTGTGCCAGATGACCATATATACCTTTTGGATGGACGATATGTTGGTACTTCGATAGAGAATCTACCCAAAGGTATATACATAAAGAATGGCAGAAAGTTCGTAAAGTGAAACTTACAGCTCCCTAAAAGTAGGTATTTTGCATAAACCATTACTTTTAGGTATTGCAGATAATAGTTTTTCATCGTATCTTTGCAATCGTAAATAATAAACAAACAAGAAATTAAATCAGTAAAAGAAATATGAAGAAGACAATTGTTGTTTACGGTTCATCAACCGGTACATGTGAAGCTATTGCAAATACAATCGCTGAGAAGTTAGGTGTTGAAGCTATTAACGTATCAGACTTTAATGCTGATGTTGTAGCAGAGAATGATAATCTTATCCTTGGTACTTCAACATGGGGTGCAGGTGAATTACAGGACGATTGGTATGATGGTATCAATGTTTTGAAAGAAGCCGACCTATCTGGTAAGACTGTAGCAATCTTTGGCTGTGGTGATGCTGAAAGCTATTCTGATACTTTCTGCGGTGGTATGAAGGAGATTTATGACGCTGCACAAGGTGCTAACATCCTCCCAGGTGTATCAACAGATGGTTATACATTCGATGATAGCGAGGCTGTTGTTGATGGTAAGTTTGTTGGTCTTGCATTGGATGATGTTAACGAGGATGACCAAACAGAAGGTCGTATCGATGCATGGTTAGAGGCTATCAAGCCAGCATTGTAATCTAGCAAGAAGATTTATCTTACATTATATAGAAGGGATAACTATGATGACGGATATGATGACAGCCGATATGAAGGTCTTGATGAATCACATCTATGAGTATCAGAAAGGGGTTCGACAGATGGTTCTCTATACTTGTAACAAAAAGTATGAGGCATTTGCAACACTCCGACTCGAGCATCAGAATATCCCTTATATCATTCAACCAGTTGGCAAAGATCGCATGAATCTGTTCTTCGGACGCAAGGAATGCCTTGATGCCATTCGGTTAATGGTAACGAAACCCCTTAACCAACTATCACCTGAAGAAGACTTTATTCTCGGTGCAATGTTGGGTTATGACATACGTGTGCAGTGCGAGCGGTACTGCGAGCGCAAGTGTCGTACTTGCAAATGTGCGACATAAGCCATAATTATTAAGTGATAATCTTGTTCGCGAAATAAATTATTTCATAATGTTTTTGTATTATAAATGGGCTTGTCGTGAGATAAGCCCTTTTAGTATTTAAGGCTTTTATCTTTCCTTTGAAAGATCGAATAAATGAATATCTTAGGCTTGGATACCTTTGTAGGAATGGTATTTCCCATTCGTATATATAAGAATTTGTGTTTAAATCATTATTCTTTAGGATGAAATTAGACTATTGTGTGTGATAAGCGTGACTGCAAAAATGAAAAACCACCAAATGATTACTCACTTGGTGCTTGCTATTTCGGGGGAGAAAGGAGTATTAATCCCGTCTGAAAATATCTCTTGTATAGACTTTTTCTTTTACGTCATCCAAGCATTTGTCATATCGATTCGCAATGATTGCATGGCAACGTTGCTTGAAATCATCAAGATTATTGACTACCAAACTACCAAAGAATGTGGCACCATCTTCTAGTGTTGGCTCATAGATAATGACCTGTGCTCCCTTTGCTTTTATGCGTTTCATGACTCCTTGAATAGAACTTTGGCGGAAGTTATCACTATTCGACTTCATCGTTAGTCGGTATACTCCGATAACACATTCCTTCTCTTCTTCTGGGTTATAATCGCCTCGATCATAATAATCATAGTAACCAGCTGTGTGTAATACTTGGTCAGCAATAAAGTCCTTACGTGTGCGATTGCTTTCTACGATAGCCTGGATAAGATTCTCGGGAACATCTGCGTAATTAGCAAGCAACTGCTTCGTATCCTTTGGTAAACAATATCCACCATATCCAAATGATGGATTGTTATAGAAGGAGCCGATGCGTGGATCGAGGCAAACTCCTTGGATAATGTTCGATGTGTTAAGTCCTTTCACTTCTGCATAAGTGTCCAATTCGTTGAAATAACTTACGCGTAATGCAAGGTAGGTATTGGCAAATAGCTTTACGGCTTCAGCCTCAGTAAGCCCCATGAAGAGGGTAGGGATATTCTCTTCGATAGCTCCTTCTTGTAATAATTGGGCAAAAAGATGAGCGGCACGATCGAGTCGCTCGTTACCTTCTGGGCGTCCAACGATGATACGACTAGGATAAAGATTATCATATAAAGCCTTACTCTCACGCAGAAACTCTGGTGCAAAGAGAATATTCTCGCAGTTATATTTCGTTCGAATGTTCTCGGTGTAGCCCACAGGAATGGTAGACTTAATCACCATGATGGCATTAGGATTTACCTCCTTCACCACTTCGATGACTTCTTCCACATGACGTGTATCAAAGTAATTCTTGACAGGATCATAGTTTGTTGGTGTGGCGATGACTACAAAGTCGGCATCTTTATAAGCCGTCTCTGCATCCATCGTAGCTGTAAGATTCAGTTCCTTTTCAGCCAAATACTGCTCAATATAATCATCTTGAATCGGTGAACGACGATTGTTAATCAGCTCAACCTTCTCCTTTATTACGTCAACAGCCATTACTCGATGGTGCTGGCTCAATAACGTAGCAATGCTGAGACCGACATAACCAGTCCCAGCAACAGCAATCTTTAAGTCTTTTATATCTTTATCCATGTCTATTGTTCAGATTATTTGCAAAGATACTTCTTTTCTCTGGAAAGCATAAAAGAAGATGATAAAAACTTATTCTTCCGTTATAGACATGTATCGAATGAGTTCTTAAACGTGGTGATATGTTTCTTTGAAAGGACGACGATAACGGGCACCCCATACGCCATCAGATGCACGGATACCACAGGTAATGACCATATTAATCTCTGCGTTGTAAGGAAGATTTAATGCTTTCTTCACCAAAAGACTATCGAACCCTTCAAGAGGACAGGTGTCATAGCCAGCCTCACTCATAGCTAACATGAAAGTCTGAACAGCCAAGGCACAACTCTTATGTACACTAACTCGCATATCACCTTCGCTTACTTGTCGCATCATAGGGCGGAATAATCCAACACATTGAGCCAATGTCTTACGAACAAGTCCCCACAATCCGAAGCAACGTGAGTAAAGAAAAGGTATTAATTTAGCGTAATACATCTCCTGTTTCTTTAGGCGATTCTCTTGTTTTTCGGCGGGACTATAACTCTTGATATTGTTTCTTTCAAATGCAAGTGCAGCTTGCGCATGCTGTTTATATTGATCTTGACGAGTAACAAACACAACCATCTGTTGTGCTGAACGTGCCGATAACTGATCCAAACAAGCATGGGATAACTCCTTCAAAACATTCTTATCCGTGACATGATAAGCCTCCCAAAGTTGCATGTTAGAACTTGTTGGAGCCAAGGTTGCCTGTTCTATACAATTTCTTACTACTTCTTTATCAATTGGCTTTTCAACATCATAATGTCTAACAGCCCTTCTGTGATTCAAAATATCCAGTAAACTCATTGTCTTTTAAACTTTGATTTGCATATAGAAAGGCAAAGTATGTGCCAATGTTAAGCATATATTGCAGTCTTATGTCTATGTGTCAAGAGAAGATCAAGGCGTTTAGAATAAAAGAGAATCCCAGGTAACTCATTTGTTATCTGGGACTCGTTCTATAGGGAAAGACCTATTTATGGGTATTATCCGCAGTGGAAGTACTGACGAACAAGCTTTTCCATCATCATTTCTTTACCTTCAATATCCTGGCGCAAAGTGCGATCGTTGAAGGAACGAAGTTGTTTGATGATACCATCAATCATAGCAGGAGAGAATACATCATGCTCTTCATAAACCTTACGTTGACGCTCCAAGCAATCAGCTGACGCCGCACAACTATCAGGTAATTGTGCTAAGGTGGCATAACGCTCGGCATTCTTTGGATCGTGAATATCACCATCTGCGAAGGTTCTTTCGGCTTCTTCTTCTGCATTTGCCATCTCGAAACCATGACGACAAGCAACACAAAGACCTGCCAAAAGCTGATAGATATCAGCAGAAGCGTCTGGTGAACGCATCTCAACAGTTTGTTTACCAGAGTAATCACGCTGTGTGAGTGGCTCAATCTCATTGGCTTTATGGCACATATCTTCACCAGAAGTCCAACCTAAAGGCACACGAACAAGTACAGAACGATTGCTCATACCCCAGCAAACATTCGTTGGAGCTTCCTGATGTGGCACGAGGCGGAAGTAAGATGTTGGGTTTTTATTGCCGAAGGCAGTGATACTCTCTGCCAGATCCATCATACCAGCAATAGCCTTGCGAGCGTCCAATGACAACTTACCATTATCTAACATCATGTTCTTTCCATCCTTCATTATGCGCATGTGGATGTGCATTCCTGAACCAGCCTTACCCACAGTTATCTTCGGAGCAAAGGTTACATCGAGTCCTTCTTCATAGCCAAGACTACGGATAATCCACTTAGCAATGAGCAACTGTTCGGCACATTCATTGGCAGGAACAGGCAAGAACTCTATTTCGTTCTGCTCATAACAGCGTCCATTCTCAACGAAGTTGCCCACTTCGGAGTGCCCGTATTTGATCTTTCCACCACATTCTGCAATCAACTGCATCGCACGCATACGGAAGTCATTACCCTTAGAGAAGGGTGAACTCTCGTGATATCCATGTTGATCATCAGCCGGGAAGACACCTTCATCATCGCGGATAACATAGTATTCCAACTCTCCCATTGCATGGAACTCCATGCCTGTAACCTTCTTAAAGGCAGCCATTGCCTTGCAAAGAGTGTGCTCGGGTGATGATGCGAGAGGTTTTCCGTCACGATCAAAGAATGAGCAGAGCATACAAAGAGTAGGTATTTCTGAGAACGGATCAATGAATGCCGTTGAGAAACGAGGCATAACATAAAGGTCACTACTAGCTGCAGCTATAAAGCTGAAAAGTGACGATCCGTCCACACGTTCACCACTAGTTAGGATTGTCTCTAAGTACTCTGGTGAGTGAAGCATAAAGTTTAAGGTCTTCAATCGACCATCACCAGCAGGATACATAAAGTTTATCATTCTGATGTTCAAGTCACTTACAACCTGCTTGATGTCATCTTTTGTAAACTCGTGTGCATTCTTTTTAAGGTGCGCCTCCAGCCTATTAGCTGAACGCAAAGTAAGGTTATTCTCCATTGTCTATGCTTGTTAAAGTTAGTATTCGATTCTGTGGACAAAAATACATATTAATTCTCTCATTCGCAATTATCTTTGATGTTTTCTTCATATCTTTGTATTAACGTTTTATAAAAGTGACATAATCGTATGCAGAATATAGATTTTGAGCACCATTCTTATAGGCGAACTATTCGCAAAGCAAGCATGGAAGACTTACCAATTATTATGGATTTTCTGCGGCAGGGAAGGGAGAAGATGATAGCAGCTGGTAATCTTAATCAGTGGAGAAAGGGCTATCCTGCGCAACAGACAATAGAGCAGGATATACAGCGAAACGGCTCTTTCTTGCTTTGTGAGAATGATATTCCTATTGCAACTTTTGCTTTCTTGCCAGGACCAGAGCCCACCTATTCTTATATAGAGGGTGGTCATTGGTTGGATGATAGTCCGTATTATGTTATCCATCGAGTGGCTTCTATGGATGGAGTTCATGGTATTATGGTGGACATCATCGCCTATTGTTCTTCCGTAGCTCATGCCCTTCGCATAGATACTCATGCTGATAATCACCCCATGCAAAAGGCTTTGTCTCGGTTAGGCTTTGCCTATTGTGGTGTCATTTACTTACAAAGTGGAGACAGCCGAATGGCATTCCAGAAGATTACAAGTGCTTTGTAATACTTCTCCAAGTGCTTTGTAATGGTATTACAAGCCTCTTGTACAGATTCTGGAGATGGTGGTTTCGAGTTGACAAGTTTATGAGTAGACAAGTAAATGGGGTGTTTGTTAGGTTGACAAGTTTATGAGTAGACAAGTAAATGGGGTGTTTGTTAGGTTAACAAGTTTACGAGTTGACAAGTAAACGGGTTGTTTGTTCTATTTGAAATGAGGCTATTTACTCCCCTCTCCATTCGGAGAGGGGTGGGGGTGAGGCTTCTTCTCTATTCCATTGTTTCTACCGTCACGTCCTTAAACTCTGCCATAAAGTTGAGCAAATGACTTTGGTAATGGTTTCGCTTCACCTTCATCTCCATCGTAACTAGGTAGTAATGACCCGATGAAGTGTCTTTGCGATTCATCTCATAAGAGTCTATTATCACCTCTTTCTCACGTAATTGCTGTAGAACAAGCTTTATATTCTGTTCTTTCGGAGTGCTGAACGTAACACTAATATTGCGTGTTCCGAAGTGTTGTAAGATGAAATAAAGGGCTTCCAAACATAGGATAACGAGGATAGTTGTTGCGATAGAGAGCACGTACATACCAGCTCCAGCGGTCATACCAATGGCAGATGTCACCCATAAACCAGCCGCTGTGGTGAGTCCTCTCACTACATGTTTCTGAAAGATAATCGTACCTGCGCCAATAAAACCAATTCCTGTGACTACCTGTGACGCAATACGACTGGGGTCGAGTGATACATGTTCGTGCATACTTAGAGCGTCACTGAATCCGAATTGGGATAGAACCATAAACAAACCACTGCCCAACGCTACTAAGAAATGCGTTCGAAAGCCTGCTTCTTTCGCACGATATTCACGTTCCAGTCCGATAGCTCCACCCAACATAGCTGCTATAAACAGCCGTAATATGAACTCAGAAGTTGTTATATTCATGATGTTTATCTTTTAAGTAAATAGGTCTTCGGCACAAAAATACAAAAATAATAATGTAACCTACGCCTTTCTTTGCGAAAAAATACGCCTTTAACCCTTGTCGGGTTATCCTAGGATTGAAGTGTAAAACGCTTTCCTCATAAATGAGGATTGTTTATGTTAAGGCTTATCCGTACCTTTGTCGGATAATTTATTTCGACGAATGAAGCAAGAACTAATTGATAAATACAATGTGTCTGTACCTCGTTATACGAGTTATCCTCCCGCTAACTTCTTCCGTCCTTTTACAGGAGAAGAGTATCTGAAAGAGGTTGATTATAGCAATGAGGTGCGTGAAAAGAACCTTTCCTTCTATTTCCACATGCCTTTCTGTCGCCGTCTTTGCCATTATTGTGGCTGTAATTCCTATCCAATGGCTAAGGAAGAGCGGGTTGCAGAATATGTGCAAGCGTTGCATAAAGAGATAGATCTCGTGGCAGCCCACTTGGATAAGAGTAGGTGTATATCGCAGATTCATTATGGTGGTGGTAGTCCAACTGCTATGCCAGTGAGTGTTTTGAAGGAACTAAATGAGCATTTACTATCTCTGTTCTCAACGATAGAGCAGCCCGAAATCGCCATAGAATGTCACCCTGGTTATCTAACGTCAAAGGACTGGCAAGGCTTGTTGGATGCACGATTTAATCGTTTTAGTCTGGGTATTCAGGACTTCAATGAGGATGTACTAAGGCTCGTTAATCGCACACCTTCTGAATTACCAACGGAAGAGATAGTGGCTATTCTTCGTAGCGCAGGCGTTAGTCTTAATATGGACTTCCTTTTTGGTTTACCGCTTCAGACGTCGGATAGCTTCAAGACTACAATAGAACGTGCAGTAGCAATGCGCCCCGACCGAGTTACAACCTTTAGTTATGGTCACTGCCCATGGATATTTAAGCGCCAGATGATACTTGAGAAGGCTGGTCTCCCTAGTGCGGAAGAGAAGGCATTGATGTTCCAAAAGGCTAAAGAGGTACTGCATGAGGCAGGTTATCTTAGTGTTGGTCTGGATCATTTTGTGCTCCCTAATGATGAACTATCTGAGGCTTTGCGGTCGCATAGATTACATCGTAACTTCCAAGGTTATTGTACTCGTCGCACAACAGGACAAGTGTATGCCTTTGGCGTAACAGGTATTAGTCAGTTAGATACAGCCTATGCCCAGAATACAAAGTCTATAGATGAATATATTGCAGAGGTCACAAAGGGCACATTACCTATTCGCAAAGGTTACCAACTAACGCCTAGAGAACGAATTGTACGTGAGGTCATAGAGCGTTTGATGTGTAACTATCATCTTGATTGGACACATCTTGCAGAAGATTTAGCAATATCTGTTGCTGAGGTGAAAAGGGCTATCAATTATGATGTAGAACGCCTGCAAGAGATGGAACGTGATGGTATTCTTCGTTTGACAGAACATACGTTGGAGATGACAGGAGAGGGCAATCCCTTTGTTAGAACAGTGGCTGCAGCACTCGACCCAATGATGATAGACACTGATAAGAAGTTCTCAAAACCGATATAAAAAGCCTTATATCTCACCCTTACTTTATTGAGAGAAGAGCGGGCGAGAGGCTTCTATAGAACATAAATAATATGGAACAACAAAGAAAGATAGTTGTGGTTGGCGCCGGACTTACTGGTCTTACTTGTGCCGCCCACCTGCGTCATAAAGGTCAGGATGTTGTGGTACTGGAGGCGGCTGAGCGTATCGGTGGACTCATGCAGACGGAAGAGATAGACGGCTTCATTATGGAACAAGGACCGAGTACGGGTACTATTAAATATCCAGAGGTGGCTGAACTCTTCGATATGTTAGGCGATGATTGTGCGCTAGAGGTAGCACAGCGTTCTGCTAAGTGCCGTTTGATATGGAAAGATGGGCGCTTTCATGCATTACCTTCTGGACTTTGGTCAGCTATCACAACCCCGCTCTTCACCTTGAAGGATAAGTTCCGCATCCTTGGTGAACCATGGCGTAAAAAGGGAACAGACCCTAATGAGAGTGTTGGAAGCCTTGCTGAACGACGCTTAGGGCGGTCATTTGTGGACTATGCTGTCGACCCTTTCCTCTCTGGTGTGTATGCTGGCGATCCCTATAAGCTACCCACTCGCCTTGCCTTGCCTAAGCTCTATGCGCTAGAACAGCAGTATGGTAGCTTTATTAAAGGCTCTATAGCACTGGCAAAACAGCCAAAGACAGCCAGAGACAAGCGTGCAACGAAGGATGTTTTCTCAACGTGTGGAGGATTCCGCAACCTAGTTTCTGCGTTAGGGAGAGTCATAGGTGAGGATAGAATCCTAACGAGTTGCAAGGAGTTAAGAATAGAGCCGTTAGGAGATAAGTGGAAACTAGTTTGGGGCGAGAATACTATAATAGCTGAGCAAGTCATTACCACTTGTCCAGCCTATGCTTTACCCGAGTTATTGGAGTTTTTACCTAAGGAACAGCTCGACGATTTAAGCAACCTTTATTATGCTCCTGTAATAGAGATTGGAGTGGGAATGAGGAATACGGGGCGTGTACATTGGAATGCTTTTGGTGGTTTGGTACCTTCTAAAGAACGCCAGAATGTATTGGGAATCCTTATGCCTTCCGCTTGCTTTGAAGGTCGTTCACCTAAAGAAGGAGCCAATTATGCGTTCTTCATTGGCGGTGCTCGCCATCCAGAATATCTCAATAAGACGGATGAAGAGCTTACGGAATTAGTGAATAAGTCTCTTCATACGATGTTAGGATACCCCGAAGGCACACGTGCAGACGTTATTCGCATTTATCGACATAGCCATGCTATCCCACAATATATGCCCGAAACAGATGCTAGGCTCCATGCTATTGACGTCATAGAACAAGCGCACCCAGGATTGCATATCATAGGTAATCTGAAAGATGGTATCGGGATGGGTGACAGAATTAAGCAAGCTGTGGATATGGCAGATAGGATTAGTTCGATATAAGGAGTTGAAAGGACTGTTAGACAGCCTTATGAATATACGGAAAGGGCTGAATCACCTATTGTGATTCAGCCCTTTTGTTATTTCAGAGAATACTAGTTGCCTATTTGTTAGAAGCGATAAGTCACCGTAGCCTTGATGTTTCGTGGTGCTCCAGGGAATGAGCGGAGCTTGTCGTAACCGCCTACCCAGTAGACTTTAATGTCTGGTCATGTAAGAACGGGGTGCTCGATAGCGAGTCTTGCATTAGGCTATCTCTTTGCAGTTCTCCTTGTGAGTGCGCTTGCGCATGAATAGGAAGGGCAGCACTATATAATAAGGTACCCGTCAACAATAAATAAGAATGTAGTCTTGTTAACATGTGATATTTGTATTAATCCTGAAACGTTATATATTTCGCTGTGCAAAAGTATATAAAACAGGTGAATACGGCAATACCTAAGAATAGGTAATATAGTGCGTTTTAGCGACACATACGAGTCAGCTCAGTGACACATATGTGTTACCACCTGTAACACATACGAGTCATTTCATTTACACGTATGTGTCATTTCGGTAACACGTACGTGTCATTTTCGGTTACAATTATGAGTTCTTCTCCCGTCTAAAGGCTATAAGTACATAGATGAGGCTAATGATAGCGACCGCAGTTTCGGCTATGTAGAGACCGCGATAAGCGAAGAGGTGTGCCACGGTTCCCGCTAGTACGGCAACGAGCAGCCCGCTTATATGACTGATTACAATCTGTATCGTGAAGTCTGTACCCTCTCTGCCAGGGCGAACGCATCGCATGGCTGAGGTGTAGAGAACCACGGTAGCTAGTCCGTAACAAGCCTGAATGTAAATGATACCCATGACGAATGCTACCTTATTGAAGTCGGTGAAGGTCATTGCAAGGAAATATACGGGTGCCAGAATGATGAGCCCTGCAATGATGATACGTGCTTTATGTATTCCGATTCGGCGTATGAGTACTCCAGAGAACCATGCCATAATAAAGGAGGCAGTGGTACCAACGATTCCCGTGAGGAAGCCAATCTCCTTCATGTCGTAACCCTTATCAACGAGGTAAGGGCGTAACATGGATAGAATACCTATTATGCCCATGTAATAGAGCATTAGGAATCCTATCTGCGGCCATATTTGCTTACGTGTAAAGAAGCGGAAGATATCCGTCCACTTGGCACGCTCTCGTGGCTTCTCATTCTCTATTTTGATATGAGTATTGAGCAGTAAGGGAATGATCATCATCGTAACAAATAAGGCTAGGCAGGGCACTACGACATTCCAACCATAGCTTTTAAGTAAGATGAGCAATAGCCCTCCACCAATGACAGCGCCTCCGAAAGCTCCCATAGATTGCATACTGTTCAGCATACTATGATCGTGTTTCTTGAAGGCGAGTATGGCAAGCGCATCAGTAGCTATGTCTTGTGTAGCAGAGGCGAGCATGGAGATGCAGGCGAGGATGATGACGAGCGTAATTTCCGAGTGCACGTTGATGAGCTCAGTGGCTAAGAGTGCAACGGCATATATCAGTTCCGTGGTGACAATCGTTCGTTTGTAGTCGCCCACTGTTACGCAATGTCGGTCAATAAAGGGCGACCAGAGGAACTTAATCGTCCATGGTAGTCGGACGAGGTTTAGCAATCCGATGGTTGCAAGACTGTATTGTCCCTCCCTCATGATTACCTGTAAGGCTGTCATGAGAAAGGATGAAGGTACCATCTGTGCGATGTATAGACAGAAGAACGTACCGAGACTTAGTTTCTTTGAAGATATACTATTGAACATATGATTCGTTGGTTTTTCTGCCCTAATCCTAGAATGTCACGCTGACAGAAGTACCGAAGGATAGAGGCTTACCCTTCTGTGCGTAGTTACCCGTTGACATCTTGAAGCCATACGCCATATAGTCAGTTCCCGATAGATTCTTACCCCATAGATCCCATGTAACTATACCCTTTGTGATACTAACTTTCGCATTGAGCGTTGCATAGAAGTTCTGTCGGACGATGTTATCATCAGCCCAATAGATACGACCGAGACCTGTTAAACCAGCATTAAATACCACCTTATCAAACCATCCAGCCTGCATAATGGTGTAAGTACCATCTAAGGATAGCGTGTGGTTAGGCACCATAGGAAGTCTATTACCAGAGAAGTCCTCGTTAGCACTCTTCTTGTATTCCAAGTAACGAGCATGGGTGTATCCGTAGTTCATTGTGAGCTGTAAACTCTTGATTGGATGATAAGCCATTGAAAGCTCGAAACCCTTGCTATCGGTGTGCCCTGCATTAGCAATCACGTTACCCACACCAGGGACAGTGTAAGTCGTTTGCATGTGTCGCCAGTCAATGTAGAATAAATCAGCCTCGGCTGTCATTCGCCCATTCAAGAACTTCAATCGTGTTCCAACCTCATAGTTCCAGCTGTATTCTGGAGCGTAAGTACGCTCGGCATCAGTCTTGAATATTGTGTTAAATCCGCCTGGCTTATAACCCCTAGTGACACTCGCATAGTAGAGGTTATCCTTGTTTGTGAGATATTGAAGCGTGAACTTAGGTGTGAATTGGCGGAAGCTAGCACTACTAATAAAGTCCCTTACATGAGCCGTTGCGCCTGTTGTAAGCGTCACCTTCTCCTGGTTGTAACTCGTCTTTGCGTGCTCGTAATCAAAGCGTAAACCCGCTGTTGCTGATAAGCCTCTCCATATATTATATGAGCTTTGATGATAGATTGCATAGCCCGTAGTGGGGTTCTTATAGGTAGTAGGCGTTGAGAAATTCCTCGTGTAATAGCTCGTTTCAGCGAATTGGTTGGAATGTAGCAACATACCAAACACGCCAATAATCCATTGGTAACGCCCCTTGTCATTCGACTTTAAGGTGATGTCCTGTGATAACATATTCTGATGATAGCTATTATCAGTGAAGAATATGTCCTTTGGGGTGAAGTCCTGGTCTAGCCCTTGGTGTGATTTGATGAATTGATAAGATGTCTGACTATTGAAACTAATATGTCCGTTCTCATATCGTACATTGAAACCAGTAGAAGAGATAAGACGTTTGTAAGGGCTATTGCGGTTATAACTGATAGGCGATAGCTCATCTTTTACAATGTCATAAGGTGCATAAGGATACCCATTCTGCTTACTAAGTGTGAGCGTACTATTGAGATGGATGAGCCAATTCGTGTTGGGTCTCCAATAGAGTCCTAGGCGTCCTTCCCCTTCATTCAGCTTGTCAGCCTTCTCATTTAGGAAGTGATTGGTAAACATACCATCGTTGTGATGATAGGAGATAGCGGTAGAGAAACCGAATTGATCACTCACTTTCGAATAGTTAGAAGCCTGTGCAACGAAGTCGTTAAACCTTCCATAACCAACTTTGATACGTGTCTTTTGATAGTCAAGAGGGTTATGTGTATAGACATTAATAATGCCTGCAATAGAGTTACGTCCGTATAAAGTGCCTTGTGGACCTCGGAACACATCCACGGCGGCAATATCACTGAGGTCAATGTTGAATGCTGATGACTCAAAGTGGGGCACACCATCAACATAGAAGCCCACCGCTGAGCCCTTACTCTTCGAGCCTATACCACGGATATATACTGGTGTATTAGCATACGAACCATAGTCAGGCATATAGAAGTTAGGCATCACAGCCGTTAACTCCTTTAGATTCACAATCTGCTGGTTCTGTAATTGCTGAGTGCTAATGGTTGATACTGCCGTAGAGGTTAGGTTTCTCTTGTTTTGCTTAAAGTCAGTTACTACGATCTCATCAAGTGATACGTTCTTGTTCGCTGTTGAGTCTGGGTTTATCCCAGCTGCCCCACTGATAGTTAGGGACGCAAATAATAAGGCATTTAACATATAAGATGGCTTAATTTAAATGTTTTTGTGCTGCAAAGGTACGGATGATGACTTATCCTGACAATCCTCATTTATAAGGAAATTAAGTCGTCTAACTCGTGCTAACAAGCAAAGGGAATGAGATTACAGCAGGCTGGCAAACGCTATTTAATATATTTTCTAATATAGGATAAGCCCTATCTAAAATACTTTTCTTACCTTTGCAAGGTATATTTAAACGATAGAAACGAAATAAGAAGGATGAAGAAGATATCATTTCTCATAGCGATGTTGGCGGTAATACTCGCTTTTGGTTCATGTAGTAAGAGCGAGACTTATGCCAATCAACTCGATAGAGAGAAGAAAGCGATGAACGACTATATCATCAAGCATAGCATTAATGTCATTACGGAAGAGATGTTTGAGAAACAGGGCTTCACGACTGATGTCACCAAGAACCAGTATGTGCTATTTAAGAACACAGGCGTGTATATGCAGATAGTAGATAAGGGGACAGGTAGGGCTATTCAGCAAGGTGAAACCGCTACTGTGCTTTGTCGCTTCCGTGAAGACAATCTCTTAAAAGACACCTTACAGCTTACGAACAATGTATTATACTTTGGAGGTAAGGTAGATAAGATGTCTGTGACAAACACAAGTGGTACTTATACGGCTTCGTTTGATCCATCTTCTAGTGTGATGTATGATGTTTATAAGACGGCATCTGTACCTGCTGGTTGGCTCGTACCATTACCTTATATTAAGATAGGACGTATCACTTCGGCAACATCAACACTAGCTCATGTGAAGTTAATTGTCCCATCACAACAAGGGCAGATAGATGCTTCTAGCAATGTTTATCCATGTTTCTATGATATAACTTATCAGCGCGGTTTCTAACATCCAGCACATTGATATATAATAGAGGGTAGCCGACTGCCCTCATAAAGATATTCAAGCATGACTCTTATAAAATCTATTTCCGGCATCCGTGGTACTATCGGAGGTCGTGCGGGGGATACTTTAAACCCGCTGGATATTGTTAAGTTCACATCAGCCTACGCTACTTTCATTGCTCGTAAGCACCCAGGAAAGAAGCTAAAGATAGTTGTTGGGCGTGATGCTCGTATCTCTGGACCTATGGTTAAGAATGTGGTATGTGGCACATTGATGGGTATTGGAGCAGATGTAATCAACATTGGGCTTGCTACAACGCCTACCACAGAGCTTGCAGTGCGTATGAGTGGTGCTGATGGAGGTATTATTATCACCGCTTCTCACAACCCTCGTCATTGGAATGCACTGAAACTTCTTAACGAGGAAGGTGAGTTCTTGACTGCTGCTGATGGTGCAGAGGTACTCGATATAGCTGCACGTGAAGACTTCGAATATGCTGATGTAGATGGAGTAGGGAGCTATACGGATGATAACTCATTTGATGAACGTCACATAGATGCGGTTATGAAGCTTGAATTGCTCGATCTTGAGGCAGTTAAGAAGCGTAAGTTCCGTGTGGTTGTAGACTCTATCAATTCTGTTGGTGGCGTTATTCTCCCTAAGTTGCTAGACCGTCTAGGCGTTGAATATAAGTTCCTTAATGGTGAACCAACAGGTGACTTCGCTCATAACCCAGAGCCTATTGAGAAGAACTTGACGGGTATTATGGATGAGGTAGCCAAAGGTGGCTATGATCTTGGTATCGTTGTTGACCCTGATGTGGATCGCTTAGCATTCATCCAAGAGGATGGTAAGATGTATGGAGAGGAGTACACACTCGTCACTGTGGCTGACTATATCCTCGACCACGTGAAGGGTAGTACCGTTAGCAACCTCTCTTCAACGCGTGCCCTACGTGATGTTACCGAGAAGCATGACTGCAAGTATTATGCATCAGCGGTCGGTGAGGTCAACGTAACCACAAAGATGAAGGAGGTGGGAGCCGTTATCGGTGGTGAAGGTAATGGTGGAGTTATTTACCCAGAGAGCCATTATGGACGTGATGCACTCGTTGGTATAGCTCTATTCCTTAGCTCATTGGCACAAAAGGGAATGAAGGCAAGCGAGTTACGCAAGACTTTCCCAGAGTATTTCATAGCAAAGAATCGTATCGACCTTACACCAGAGACGGATGTAGACGCAATCCTTGTTCGTGTAAAGGAGTTGTACGGACAAGAGAAAGACGTGCATGTTACGGACATTGATGGCGTGAAGCTCGACTTCCCAGATGCATGGGTTCATCTCCGCAAGTCAAACACTGAGCCTATTATTCGCGTCTACAGCGAGGCTAACACGATGGAGGCTGCAGATGCATTAGGCAAGAAGCTCATGCAAGTAGTTTACGATATGCAGTAGTACTCACCTTATATTATATAAGAGAAAGGATGCTTTAGAACTATTCTAAGGCGTCCTTTTCTTTTTTATAAAAGGCTAGCTCCCAACCTCTCTCCATTCCGAGAGGGAAGTAGATAGCGTTGTTTGTATATAGAGGAGATATTCCTTTGAAAGGAAGAGGGCGTTTCTTCGACGGTTAGAAGGCGTTTCCTTATGATGACGAGAGGCTCTCTTGGTCATGAGGAGACGCTCTCTTTCTTTCCATTCATTAGCCCTCTTCATTGAAAGGGATGGTGCTAAGTTGTACAGCCGAAGGCATTTGTCCTACTAATTTTGGATAGTCTCTTGTAGAGATATAGCCCATGACTATTCCTAAAAATAACCATGTCGTATAAAAAAGTTATCAGAAAATGTCTCAATTAGTTGCTTAATATCTAAGAATTACCTATATTTGACGCGTGATACCTACGCGATCCTAAATCATAAAAGCAATATACTAATCTAACAATATGATCTTATGAGAAAAACAAAGGAAGAACTCAAGTCTGCAAGGAAGGGCGAGAGACTATTCATGGCGAGTCTATTTGCTACATCGTGTTGCATGCTCCCAATGATTAGCCTAGCATCTCCAGCGGATAATGCTGTCATGGTAGTGCAGCAGAAGAGCAATGTAATTCATGGTATGGTGATGGACAATAATGGTGATGCCATTATAGGAGCTTACGTCGTGAAGAAGGGCGAACGCAGTGGAGCTGTCACCGATGTGGATGGTAAGTTCACGATAGATGCGACGGACGGAACCGAGTTAGTCGTGAGTTATGTGGGTTTCCAGTCTAAGACCTTCGTAGTGAAAGCGGGCAAAGCAGACTATTCCATCACGCTAGAAGCTGATAATAAAGTGCTAGATGATGTGGTAGTTGTTGGCTATGGAACCCAAAAGAAGGTGAACTTGACGGGCTCTATTGCTACCGTATCAGCCGATAAGTTGGTAAATCGCACGGGTAGTGACGTGTCGAACATGTTGACAGGTCTCATGCCTGGCGTTACTATTATTCAGAACTCCAGTATGCCAGGTGCCGACCAAGGAATCCTTCGTGTGCGTGGATTAGGCACCATGGGCAACTCCAGTGCGATGGTGATAGTCGATGGAGTAGAGTCCAGTTTGAGTGCTGTAAACCCTAACGATATAGAGAATATATCGGTATTGAAAGATGCTGCAGCCTCTGCCATCTATGGCGTTCGAGCAGCTAATGGTGTTGTTCTCATTACAACGAAACACGGACAGAAGGGGCGTACAACCGTCACTTATGATGGCTATGTTGGTTGGCAACAAGCCACTCGTATGCCCAAATATGTTGGTTCTTATGACTATGCGAAACTGATGAATCTTGCCTACAAGAACGATGGGCAAGCCGCACCTTATAGTGATTCTGACCTACAGAAGTTCAAAGATGGTAGCGACCCCGACCGCTATCCAAACTCTGATTGGTTGGGTGCTTTGCTAAGTGAAAAGGGCTTCTTCCATAACCATCACGTGGGTATAAAGGGCGGAGGAGACCGCGTTGTCTACTCTTTAGCGATGAACTATTTTGATAAGGACGGCTTGATTTATAACACAAACTACAAGAAGTTTAATATCTTAACCAACCTTGATGCACAAATAAATAAGCGTGTTAAGTTGTCAACGAATCTCTCGCTCTATCGTAGTAAGCAAACATCTCCTGCAGAAGGGGTGAGCAACTTGATGCATTATGCCTTTAGAGAGGCGCCTACAACAGCCATCCAATATGCAAATGGGCACTATCCTCTCTTCAAAAACGAGCATAACTCGGTTGCTTCCGCTCGAATGGGTGGAACGAGCACAAACGTTGTGACGAGTGTTCAAGGTAATCTTGGATTGACGGTAGACATAGTTGATGGCTTGAAATTCCGTGGTATTGCCGCTTCTTCATTCAGCCTTTCTGACAATCCTGTACATAGTATGTCAATGCCATTCTATGGTATCAATGCGGGTGGCGAATCGTTGGTGAAGACCACACAAAGCTATATCTCAGAGTACGATATCAAGTATTTTGAGACGAACCTACAGGCTTATCTCGATTATAACAAGACCTTCGGGAAACATAGTATTAGTGGTTTACTGGGCTTATCTCAGATCTATCAGCAAACACGTTACCTCTATGCAATGCGAAAGAACTTACCCAATAGCCTCAGTCAGTTGAGTGCTGGTGAAGTAAAAGGGCAGAGTACAGATGGCAATGAGGTAGAGTATGCATTGCGTTCAGCCTTTGGCCGCTTGAATTATGTATATGCTGATAAGTATCTCTTCGAGGCTAACTTGCGTTATGATGGTACTTCACGCTTCCCAAAGAATAAGCGATTCGGTGCATTCCCGTCCTTCTCTTTAGGTTGGAGAGTATCTGAAGAAGCCTTCATGCAGTCTACTCACTCGTGGCTTAACAACCTGAAGTTGCGCCTGTCATGGGGATTGCTTGGCAATCAAGAGACCGTTAACTCTGATGGTTCCGTCAACTATTATCCTTACCAGAACACTTACAGTTACGGTTACGATTACAGTTACAACGACCAGTTGCAGTCGGGTATCTCCATCTCATCACGTATGGCAAACCCTAATATCACATGGGAGAAGACGGCGCAATGGAACTTCGGTATTGATGCTACTCTCTTCAGTAACCGCTTGAACTTCACGTTAGATGTGTTCCGTAAGGATACTCGCGATATTCTTTTGCAGCTCCCTGTTCCTGGTATCTTGGGTGTTGACCCTCCTATGCAGAATGCTGGTAAGGTGCGTAACACAGGTTTCGAACTTCAAACGAGTTACAACAATCATGTCGGCGACTTCGTCTATTCTATAACAGGAAACTTCAGTTATGTGCATAATAAGATAGTCGACCTCAGTGGAGGCGATGTCCCTGGGCAGTCAGTAGGCGACCCACTTTGGGCATACTATGGCTATGTGTGCGATGGAATATTCCGTTCACAACAGGAGATAACCAATCATGTTAGGCAGTCGATGGGCGATCCCGTACCAGGTGACTTGAAGTATCGTAATCTCAATGATGACGATAAGGTGGACAGCAACGATCGTAAGATTCTAGGTTCATACTTCCCTAAGATCAACTATGGCATTAATATCAACTTGCAGTATAAGGGCTTCGATCTCAGTGCAGTGCTACAAGGTGCGGCCGACGTGAAAGGCTTACCAGTGCCCGAGATACGCTATGCCTTCTATAATGGTGGTAAGGTGACAAACAAGTACCTCGATAGTTGGACAGAGGATAACCCAAATGCTTCGATGCCACGACTATCTATGACTGACAAGAAGAACAGGCTCATCTCGAGCTTCTGGGTACAGGATGCTTCTTACTTGAAGATGCGCAATATCCAACTCGGATATACGCTCCCTGCAAAGCTAATGAGCAAGTATGGAGTTAGTAGGATGCGTATTTATGGTAGCATAGATAACCTCTTTACCATCTCTAGCTTCGATAGTGTAGACCCAGAATTAGTTTCTGGTAGCTACTACCCATTGACGCGTAATTATACTATAGGGCTTAACATAACATTCTAAAAGATTATAATCATGAGAACAAAATATAGTATTGCTGCTTGCTTGTTTGCACTAACTTTCCTTACTTCTTGTAATGATAGTTTCTTGCAGCGTGACCCTAAAGATGAGTATTCTGACGTATCTTTCTGGAAGACTCCAGCGGAGGCAGAGAAATACGTGACTGGTATAAATCTATATCTGGTAGCCCCCGAGAACCACACCATTATGACGGATTGTTACACTGATAATGCCGTCCCTGTGCACGTGGGAGCAGAGCAAGGATCGCTGTCAGCTGGTACGGCGGTGTCGACGAATAGGCATTTCCAACAGGTTTGGGATGCTGCCTATGAGGGTATCCGACGTTGTCTGGTGTTCTATCAACATATAGATAATGTGCCCATGGCGGCTGCTGATAAGGCAAGACTTACGGGGGAAGTGCAGTTCCTAGAAGCCTTCTTCTATTCAACATTGATGAAGTTTATGGGAGGGGTGCCTATCCTTGATCACCCGCTTGCATTGAGAGAACCAATGCCAGAGCGTGCTACGGAGGAAGCGACTTATAATTACATTGTAAGTCTACTTGACAAGGCTGCACCAGCATTGCCTGATATCCGTCAGAGTAACGATCACGGCAAACCTAGTGCGGGTGCTTGCTATGCACTCAAAGCACGATTGGCGCTCTATGCCCATAAGTATGACGTGGCTGAGCAAGCCGCTAAAAAGGTGATGGACATGGGGGTATATGGCTTATATAACAATTATGCCAACCTCTTCCAGCCTGTTGCTGAGGACTGTAACGAGATTATATTCGACCGCGAATACCTGTCGAATCCTAAGAACTCCAGCGAGGGAAGCATGATAGGACTGTTCTTTGCACCTATTGTAATGGGTGGTTGGGAAGCCTTGTCGCCAACGCAAGACTTAGTGGATGCCTATCCTTGCACTGATGGAAAGTCCATCCAAGATTCGCCACTCTATGACCCTAATCATCCGTTTGAGCACAGAGATCCCCGCTTAGCAGCCTCTATCCTATGGAATGGTTCGATGATTGCAGGACATGAGTACACGACGAATAGTATTGGTGATGGCAACCACACACGCACGGGCTATTGTATGCGTAAATATATGAATCCAGAGAACGATGGTATCAATAATTACGACTGGACAAACTTCATTTATATCCGCTATGCAGAGGTGCTACTCACTTATGCAGAGGCGCGTAACGAGCAGCTTGCCTCACCTGATAACCAGGTCTATGATGCGGTGAATGCTATTCGTCAACGCCCTAGCGTGAATCTCCCAGCATTAGCTTCTGGTATGACAAAGGATGAGATGCGTGCGGCAATTAGGCTTGAGCGTCGCCTAGAGTTCGCCTTTGAAGGCATACACTTGTTCGATACCCGTAGCTATAAGACGACAGAGGCTGACGTGAAGAAACCCGTTTATGGTATGCGCCCTGACGGCACGAAGTTCCTTGTAGAACAGCGTAAGTTCAATCCTAATCGCGATTATCTGTGGGCTATCCCATTGACTGAAGTCGATCTTTCAAAGGGTGTTCTAAAGCAGAATCCTAATTGGGATTAAGCCCCCTGAAACCTCATAGAGAAAGCCGTGCTACGAGTAATGAATCGTAACACGGCTTTCTCGCATTATAGCTGTTTATGATCTACTAAAATCGGTACATACGAGTAAGCGTTCTGACACATATGTGTTAACGCCACTGACACGTACGTGTTATTGAGCTGAATCGTATGTGTCATCACGCTGACACGTATGTATTAAAAAACATGGGTCTTATGAGTCTGCATTTGAACTTATTAGTTTCAAGATAATTCTCACTTATTCTCAAGGTGGAATCTCACTTATTCCGTGGAAAGAGGGTAGAGGCTGTTAGCTGATGATTATTGCTAAGAGTAAGTCCTTTTCATGGCTTATATTAGTGCCGTAAATACTATTGTCACATTGCTCTTCACGTCTTATAGAGCTATTCGGATGGGGATTAAGCCTTTATAGTAGTCTTATCTGCGCATTATCTGCAACCCCTCATTCATTCTTCCGATTCTCCTTATTAGTCAGCCCTAGCTTCCGTTATCAGTCGTCCTAGTTCTTCTTATTTGTTTTTCTGTCTCTCGTTATTAGTCGTCCTATCTCTTCCTATTAAGTTCTTCTAGGCTCTGTTATTGGTTGTCCTAGCTCTTCTTATTAGTTCTTCTAGGCTTCGTTATCAGTCATCCTAGTTCTTCCTATTCGCTTTTCTAGCTCTCCTTATTCAATAGACTATAACGAAAAACGGAAGACCTTATATAAAGTCTTCCGTTTTTAAGGGTGGAGGGTGGGACTCGAACCCACGACATTCAGAACCACAATCTGACGCTCTAACCAACTGAACTACATCCACCGTGTTGGCTATTTCTCTTTAGCGTGTGCAAAAGTACGGCTTTTATTTGAACTGACCAAATATTTCCCGTACTTTTTTAATATAATTCCTTACTTAGCAGGTGCAGCTGGAGCCTGTGGAGCATTGCCCTGCGCACCTTGTGCTGGGGTAGCTTGCTTTTGCTGACTTGCGCCAAAGTTAGGTAAGTTGTTAGGATTTGTTGCGTTATTGCCCGTTGCAGCCTTCTCTATAACGCTCTCATCTGTGTTTGCTGTTGGAGCAACATATGCGCTTGCAATACTGATAACGACCATTGCAATTGCCAAACCCCATGTAGCTTTCTCTACGAAATCAGTAGTCTTGCGAACTCCCATGATGGCATTAGATGAAGAGAAGTTAGACGATAAACCACCTCCCTTTGACTCTTGAATCAAGACAACTCCTATCATCAAGAGAGCAGCAATCACAATAAGGATTACGAATAACGTGTACATTTTCTTGTCTTATTTAATATTGTTATTTATTATCAATTTCTCTAAGAAACGTATTTGATCTGCAAAGTAACGATTTTTTTTCGGATATACCAAATTTAATCGCTTAATAATTTCCAGTGCCTTGGAATATCTACCCTGTTTGATGTATATACGTGCCAAAGTCTCGGTGAAGTAACCAGTATCCTCTGTTTCAGCTGCTTCATCATCGTTGTTATCCTCGGGTTCGTATTCTGTTTCCTCTTGTAGGGTAATTTTACCACCCTCGTTATTGATGAAGTCATCAATTAGCTCTTGTCCTTTCAGCTGCGGCGTTCTATCTTGCTTCTGCTCACTTTCGCTTTCAAGTAAGTAAGCTACGTAATCAACAGTAGCATCAGCAGGTGTTGGCTTTCGATGAGGTGTTGCCGTCTCTTCGCTATTATCTTCTGGGATTTGATCAAGGAAGGAGTCAATGAGCGAGCGAGTACGATCTTCTTCAGCTTGTTGTGTAGGTTGCTTGTCGTCAGAAATAGTTTTCTGATTAGTTTCTGTCTGCTTCTCTTGCGTTGCCAGTTGATAGTGGATACCCTCAACAAGGTTAAAGAGTATGCGACAATCAGAGATATAGACAGCTGCCCGCCGCAATTCATCATCAAACGTAGGGTCATGCATTAAGAAGAGATTCTGCAACAGAAGGATGCGTGCTGGCTGATAGTAAGGATATAGCGCAAGCAGACTCCTAAGGTTGTATAAGGTCTCCTTGTTCAGTTTCTCTGGATGTTTAATGAGGTTGGCAATATCCATTGGTTGATGTGTGATAGACGATGATTATTAGTGAATAGCGTTCTTTCGGATTACCAGTTAGCTACTGTTGCGTTGAAAATCTGGTCAGTTAAATCCTTTATCATATCTGTAACCAACTTCTCTTGTACGGAGTTTAGATTTTGCGTAGTAGAGTAACTAGACGTAGCAGTAAACTGGCGTTCGAAGTCTTCCTTATGGTTTGTATTATTCGTAAAGCGCACATTCACCGTTATCGAAAGTTCCGTCTGAGCCGAGTAACCTTCGCTAGACACACTCTTATTGCGTTGTTGGTACTGCGTTATCTCGCCTTCTATCTTCATATCACCATTCCGCTTTACTTGTTGCAAACGTGTATGGTTAGCAAAGACATCCTTCAGTTGATTGTTGAACATTGGTCCCATTGGCCCCCATACGTAAGCAGATCTGATAGGGAAGTCAGCTATCTGTATCGTGTGCACTTTGTCATAATTGATACTTGCACCATTAAACTTATAGGAAACACTGCATGCCGCCAATAAAAGTATGCAAATAATAGCGAATCCCCATTTGGCTGGGTGCATTGACTTAAATCTCTTTCTATTATTCATCTTATGTTAGAATCGCTCTGTGAGGTTCTTATTCTATAGAATCTTTCTCCAATCCATACTGTTTGATACGGCGATAAAGTGTGCGGTCACTGATACCGAGCTCTTGCGCTGCCTTCTTCCTATTCCCATGATTGCGCTCTAGTGCTTTCTCCACTAATTGCTTTCCAATATCGTTAAGATTGAGCGTCTCTGGCTCTGAGATTTCCTCCGCTACCGCATCCTCAACTTGTTGTAACGGGGTCTGAATAGGCTGTTTGTCAGGAGCAGTAGGTAGATTCGGTGTTGCTATAGGAGCTGGTTGGAAGCCACTTGCACCATTGAGTTGTCTACTCTCTTCTAACTGCTTCCTAACATTGTTAAGGTCACGACGCAAGTCACTCACGTTGCCCCTTAACTCGTATAGAATCTTATACAATATCTCTCGTTCGCTCTCATAACTCGGCGAACCATTGCTGTTTGGAATCGTTGCCAACTGCGTACTATCCTGATCGCGGGGAATGAAGTGGAGTAAGGTCTCTGCGTCAATCTCCCGCTTCTCGCTCAGCACAGACATCTGTTCCGTAATATTCTTCAACTGTCGAACATTACCCGGCCACTTGTATTGCAGCATTATTTGGCGTGCTTCCTCAGTTAGAGTAATCTTCGGAATACGATACTTCTCCGCCATTTGCATAGCGAACAGACGGAAGAGCAAGATAATATCTTCCCCACGCTCTCTAAGTGGTGGCATCTGAATAGGAATCGTATTTAAGCGGTAAAACAAGTCCTCTCTGAACTTACCTTCGCTGATCGCCTTACGCATATTGACATTCGTTGCGGCAACAATGCGCACGTCTGTCTTACGAATCTCCTGTCCGCCCACACGTATATATTCTCCCGTCTCCAGCACACGCAGCAGTCGTGCTTGTGTTGCGATAGGCAATTCGCCCACCTCATCGAGGAAGATCGTACCCTTATTAGCTATACCGAAATATCCCTCACTCTCACCGATAGCACCCGTAAAAGAGCCTTTCTCGTGACCAAAGAGTTCGCTATCGATAGTTCCTTCAGGGATAGAACCACAGTTAATTGCGAAGTATTTCTCCCTTCTGCGTGGTGAGTTATCGTGAATTACGCGTGGGATAATCTCCTTACCGACACCACTCTCACCGATAATTAATACAGACAAATCCGTAGGCGCAACTTGAAGTGCTACGTCTAAGGCGTGATTCAGCCCATCGCTGTTACCTACGATGTTATATCTCTGCTTGGTTTGTTGTAATTCTCTTGTATTCATTCGACTGACAAAATTACCTATTTAATTTGAATAAGCTGCAATATTGGCAGACTTTAACAACTCCTTTCAGCTGGCTTTTAGGCTTTACTAACTTGTATGAGGCACTCAATATAAGGATGAACGCCTGATAGATAGTTGCATTACTACGGTATTCTAAGTTAGAGTACCGTCTTTGCCAAATCAAATAACAAACGGGTAGTAAAGGAGCATGTCAATAAGCATAAATTTGAATGCCTCACTGAGGGGTATTCAAGTTTATCAAACAAGCGAAACCGCAAGCTCTGCATATCCCATAAAAGCTTTAGGGCTTGAACCTATCTTTATTTAATATGCAGGAAACGCAGATAAGGCTTAATGGATGATAAATTTTGATACTTTCATTTTTTAATTCTAAAATATATTTCAAGCAATAGTACTTGCAGAACTATATTCATTATCACCATAGGAATTATTTGCTTTGGAAAAGTGGATTCTGATAGAAAGAAAGGATAGTCTGTATTGATGATAACTAAAGGGAATCCACAGATGTATTTCAATATTCCAAACTGAAGATTTGCTACCATAGGTAAGGGTTCATCGGTCATGTGTAAAGCAATGAATAAGATTATCATAAAGAAATCTATTAGCAAAATAACAAAAAAAGATATAATGATTCTTCTCATCTTTTATCAATCAATTTTACTTAATAAACTCATCATTATCTGTTACGTTGGCATGGTCATCAGTGATGTAAGACGTTGAGCCGAGGTGGTCACTATGATAGAAGAAGGTTTCTTCTTTTGTAGTGTCGTTTGGAATATAACCATAACCAGCCTGTGGGTCATCAGGGTTACTCGGGTCATTCCATGAGACAGGGGCACCGGGGTTGGTACCTGGTGTTGTGTTTGGGTGTGGAGTCTGAATCCAACCCTGTGGCACATCGTGGTTGCCAAGTTCTGTGAGAACGGCATTATAACCAACACCCGTGTTCTCCGGATCACCATACGCACCCTTCTCTGTTGGAACACCAGGGGCTACACCCACCTTCTTATAATACGCCTCTTTCTGTGTCTGTATCTGATTCATGCGTTCAGCATAATCCTGCTGACCAGCCGTTACGTATGAGCCGTTACGTCCATAGACATTATTGAACAGACCTGTTCCTATTCTTGAAGCAACTCGTTTGTCACCAAGGAAGTAATGTTTTGTGAAGCGGTTCTTGTTGATGCTGATTATCGAAGCAGGGTAGAGCGTGAAGTTGTCCGTCTCATGGAATGTAATACCCTGCGGTGCACCATTGATATACACACCTTCCATCGTACCGTAACTCTTCATGATGCGTTCACCGGCGGCGTTGTAAGTGTAACGGCTTGTCTTGCCATTGTCCGACAGCACCATCAGGCGGTTCTCCTCGTCCCAGTACAGTTCTCTCGTCTCATTCGTCGAGTCATTCACCACTCGGATAGGTATATCTTTAATCACTTTACTTTTTAAAGTTCAAAATTTCTTTAGTACAAACCATATATGTAGAATCATTTTTTAAAATTATATAATAGTTTAATCTTTCATTTTCTTTTTGATTCTTTTTAAAAATCACTGAATATTTACCATTTAGAATACTTTTAGATACTTCTATCTGAATGGAATCTGGATTAACACTAATTATTTTCCAGATTCCTTTAGCCTCTTTTTCTAGTCTATCTAATTCTTTATAATTTCCTTTTACATCATCATTGGCTGTTACTATAACAGGAAGACTAATCTTTTGTTTAGTAATGAAAATATTGTTTTCTAAAGGACGAAAATCCGTTTGACGATAGAAATACGATTTGCTAAAATCTATATTACATACACCTTGCAAATTATCATATAGAGGAGTATGCTTTTTGATCATAGTAAAAATACAAAAGATTGCTATTATAACAATCACTGTTAAGAAAGCACGCTTTTTACCTTTTAATAAAAGGCTTGTAAGTCTTATTTGTCCTATCATATCTCCCAGATTTTGATAAAATATTTTGTCCTATTTTCTCGATGTTTTTATCTTTTGTTGTATTTTCTCCTTGAAAAACATAATTTAGAATTGCGCCCATCTTATTAGTGTCCTTTCTGTAATTATCGGGAATTGAATTCATTTGGCTATTTACCGCTCTTATTGCTTTTCTGAAAGAGGCCATTTGATCGTCAAATGCATTACTATCCCAAAAGGTCGAAAGTGTCATATATGTATCTACCGCATAATTTGCAAAGTCTAGTATGGCAATCGCTCCAACAGCCTTAGCTGATCCTCTTACAGGCATAGGGTCAAAACTATGGAATCTTCTATCTTCTTGGCCAGTAGATTTCGCAATTGGCCTCCTGATTCTTACATTCCCATCTTTTGGGTCTATACCAGCTGGTTTACGCCCTATGGTGAAACTTTTATGTGCATAATTGTCAACAGAAATTTTTCCGATTTCTGTGTTTATACCAAGTTCTCCTGGTCTCCAATTAGCAGGATTATTATTAGCTCTTTTGAAATTGGATTGCATAGTTTTGCTAAAATTTTCTATTCTTATTCCAAACACCCCATTACCACGGTATTCAATGAGTGATCCTCGTTCCCATGGCCAGGACCAATTACCATTCGGATCTATTAATCTCACAGGATTATCCAAGGTATATACATATCCACCTGTGGCGACATATTTCTCTGCTAGCGGATCCACCCCATACCAAATACTTGCCATAGGATTCATGTACCTTGCACCGTAATAGTACAAGCCTGTTTCCTCATCGAACTGCTTGCCGTTGAACTTATATGGCAGCTCTTCACTGCTACTATGCTCGTCAACTAACAGTTCACCGTATGGTAGGTAGGCATCATATTGGGTGATGTTACCCTTGTCATCGGTAATATAAGAAGTTGAGCCAAGATGGTCTGAATGGAAGAAGAAGGTTTCCTCTTTCGTAGTGTCGTTTGGAATATATCCATAACCAGCCTGTGGATCATCAGGGTTGCTCGGATCATTCCAGCTTATAGGTGGACCAGGATTGGTATTCGGTGTGGTGTTGGGGCGTGGAGTCTGTACCCAACCCTGGGGCACATCGTGGTTACCGAGTTCTGTGAGAACGGCATTATAACCTACACCCGTGTTCTCCGGATCACTATACGCACCCTTCTCTGTTGGTACACCAGGGGCTACACCCACCTTCTTATAATACGCCTCTTTCTGTGTCTGAATCTGATTCATACGTTCTGCATAGTCCTGCTGACCAGCCGTTACGTATGAACCGTTGCGTCCATAGACATTATTGAACAGACCCGTTCCTATCCTTGAAGCTATGCGCTTATCACCGATAAAGTAATGTTTCGTAAAGCGATTCTTGTTTACAGAGAGGATACTTGCAGGATAAAGCGTGAAGTTGTCTGTCTCGTGGAATGTGATACCCTGTGGTGCACCATTGATATACACACCTTCCATCGTACCGTAACTCTTCATGATGCGTTCGCCAGCAGCGTTGTAAGTATAACGACTCGTCTTGCCATTATCAGAGAGTACCATCAGTCGATTGTCCTCATCCCAGTACATCTCACGGGTAGTATTCGTAGAGTCGTTCGTTACCAGTGTTGGATTACCGTTGGCATCATACGTGTAATGGTCGTGACCAATCTGCGTTGGAGCCGTCGGATGGTTACTGTCCTCGTATTTATAAGCGAAGTTATAACTCTTGGCTGTGTTCGTAGAGTCTACCTTCTGGATCTACGTCAGCGGCT
>NZ_AJIN01000035.1:0-73587 GCF_000257925.1 Prevotella sp. oral taxon 306 str. F0472 | reverse complement strand
AGGGTAGACCTTTTTCCAGAAAACCGTCTACCTTTTCTTACGGCTTACAGTCTTCTCCATTTCTCTATGTCTTCACCATAATCCTCCAGATGCTGACGCACGATGTTCTCCACGAAGCTTGAAAGGTTGCTGCCTCTGTCGCCTAATCTACGCACAATGAAGTCGGCACGCTCCTGTGTCTCCCTGCTCAGATAGACAGCCTTACGGTTGTTTAACTTAGTCGGTACAAGATAGGCTTGCTTGTAGGCTTCGAGTGTTTTCTTTCTCATCTTGGCACTGATGCGTTTCTGAACGGTTACGTTCTCAGCATTCCGTGCAGGCTCGGAGTGCATGGTATTCTCTGTGTCCTGCTTGCTTGTTGATCTTTCTCTTTCAGGAACCGCAGTCGCTTCTTGTGAAGTAGATTCGTTCTCTGTTTCATCTTCCACACCCAAGAACCATGAAAGGTCTTTGTCGCTCATCATAGTTTTCTTTTCCATTTCTATTTCATTTTAAGTTTAACTTGTTTTGATTTCTTATTTTGTCCTGTAATTGATATGTGTGTCTGTTTCTGCGCTTTCCGTTTCTGCTGCTCACGGACACGGCTGACATGATATTCGTTGAGATCCTTGAAGTCTTTGTAATGTATGTTCATATCCTCAACATGGAAGCCTGCCTTTATGAAATCTTGAACAGCCCTCCGTCCTGCTTCGTCATTGTCAAGGAAGGCACGGATATGGGTGAGGTGTCGGTCATTCAAATAGCGGATAGTCCTTGCCACGTTGCTCACGGAGTTCATCACAAGGCAGTGGTTGGTAATCTCTTCTTTCATTGAAAGGAAGGAGAGGAAGTCCATGAAGCCTTCAAAGATACATACTGGCTCCGTTCTATCCGTGAATATCGGAGTAATGTCCTTCGGGGCTATCGTTCCCTTGAAAGAGCCGCTATCCCGAAGTTCATAACCTCCTGATTGATTGGCAAAGCCGATAGCTTGGTAATGGCGACCTCCTACCTCATAGCTGATACAACGCAGAAAGGGCATAGCCTTTTCTATGTTGATGCAGCGTTCTTCCGTGAGATATTTCTGCAAGTGGGGTGGCAAGGTGTCTGATATACCTGTCAGTCTTCTTGCCCCACTTGCGGATGCCATAGGTTTGCCACTTCTTTTCATTGCCCTGTCTGCCTTTTGAGAACTGCAAGCAGTATAATCGGGAGCGTTCCGCCCCAATTGACGGATGGTTTCCGATAATGTGCAGCCCTCTAACCGCATATAAAGGTCGATAAGACTTCCGCCCCTGCCATCGGCATAATCTATCCAGAGGTTCTTCTCTATATCTACCTTGAAACTTGGATGCGTGTCTTCACGAAATGGTGAACGGTAGAGAGCATAGGCAGGTGTCCTGTGCACTGTTTGATACCTTTCCTCTCAAGGTACTCCACAATAGAGTATCGCTTGATGCGTGATAAATCTTCTTCTTTCATTGTCGTATTGTTTTATTGGTTGAACATTTTTCCATTCTGATTTTTATATCGGATTATATTTTGATTATACTGATAGGGCAAACTTCATTGATGCTTTTTCGTTTCCTAAAGTTTTTCCCCTAAAAACTTTTTTCACTTTCATCTTACTACATATATTTTGATTGTAAGTGATTGACATTCAGGTATGAGTTGTAGTAAACAACTATACCACATACGCTACTACATCAAACTACTACAACTATTTAACAGTGGGCAAGGATGGATTTTCCTAATCTTATACACATAGATAGGACTACAACCTTCACGCCTCTTGCTTACCTTTTCAAAGACAGCCCTTTTGAGTGCTTCGCCCATACGTTTGAGTGTCAAAGGTTGATGCGTATAAACACCTAAATAAGCGAGTATTTCAGTAGTGGTCATATAAGCACAATGAGGATTTTCCTCCGTTGGTTTCTCAAAGCAGCGCAACAGGAGTTCCATTTCAGCGGTCTGCACTTGGAATTCCTCACTCTCCCTGTATAGCTCCGCTATCTCGTCATCATTGAACCAATATCGGAAGCCAGCGTTTAACAAGGCTTTCGCTTCGGTATAGACTGCATCCATAGAAATACCTTTAGCTCGTTCAATATCAATGGCAAGCACCTCAAAGGGCAGAAATCGTCTGCTTCCTGTCGGGTCTGTCAAAAAATCATTGCCGTTTACCGATGCTACAAAACTCGCCAAGTGTGGGTGTTCCTCCACATACTTGTCGTAGGGCATACGGTATTTGACCATCGGGTAGGTGATGAGGTTCTTCAGCTCGTTCTCGTCACGCTTATTGAGGGCTTTGAGCTGGTCGTCAATGTTTACGATAAGGTTATGACCGATATAGGTAAGCGTGTCTTTCTCCTGCGGATATATTTTTCCAGTATAGCTGTAGCCGTTAAGGGCTGACGGACAAAGTAAATCAAGAAAGGTGGTCTTGAACTTGCTTTGTTCTCCTGTCAGTACAAGGCAGGTATGGTTACGGCATTCACGGTCGTCCATTGCGTTGGAAACCACTGCCACGAGCCATTTGGTGAGGTACGGCAGCCATTTGTCGGAGTTGCGCACGACCACGCAATTTGCCAAGTCGGGAATGGCTTTCAGTGAAAGAGAGGAGATATTACTATTACCTTCATCACAGCCTATATCCACCAATGGCAATGCCTTGAAATACTCCTGTATGGGATTGATACGTGGAGAAAAACTGCTCTCGATGATAGAGTATAGATTATCCGATGAGGTTATTATCCCGATGTCGTTGTCTATCTCTCTGCGGAGCGTGTTGATTTCATAGCGACCCACCTTTGTGAAATCGCTGCTATTCATTCTGCGGTATTCGGTTCGTCCCAATACCGTGTTGTATCTGAACTCGTAGTGAGTGGAGAGATAGGCTTCTATCTCTGAGTTCTTGGAGGAAGCCTTTCTCGGTCTGAGTGTGCTGTACCCACCCTCCAATTTGCCTTTATCTGCGCTTGTTTTCATTATATGCTTGGTTTGGTTTCTGAGAGTGAAGTTATCAAGAGAATGAGTAAGTTCCAAGCATTCAGGGAGTGCTTGCATAATGTTGCGTCTGTCTGCTATAAAGTTCACATGTATATTTTGTCGTGGCAGGACAAGAAAATGGGATTTTTGTGGAAAACAGAGTTGGGAATGATAGCTACAGCTAAAGACAGAAATGTGTGTATTGCCTATGTTTGCTGTATTTTGCGCCGATTGGGATTATCCTTCATATAGGATAAACAGTGAAAGAAGAAATCAAAGAATAATGCGAAAAAGGCAACCGATAAGATATGTTGTCTTTTCCTTCAAGTTCCCTATATTTCCCTGCTCTTCCCTGTTGCTTTGAGGTATGGAAAACACATCCTACTTTTGCAGGCTGAAATGTGCGGTAAGACGCAAAACAATAAGAAATTACAAACAAAATAACAATAAAACTATGGGATATTTTATCATTACGGATTCAAATTGGGCAAGGTTGAAGAACGAGATACTCAGTCTTGCCGAGACCTGCCACAAGGCATTCGGGGAACAGAGCAGACACACGGATTGGCTGCACAACGGCGATGTGTGCCGACTGCTGAACATCAGCAAGCGCACCTTGCAGCACTATCGGGATACAGGTGTACTACCTTTCTCGCAAATCGGGCATAAGTGCTATTACAGGCGTGAGGATGTGGAGCTATTGCTCCAAACCAAATCGGAGAAATCGAAAACAGACAGAATAAAGAATAACAAATAAGACAAGGGTATTATGGAATCAGTAAAGGACTTGAACATGGAAGCGGATGATATGCAGGTGGTGCTGTCCGCTATCAGCGGAGTAAGCAAGAGAATTAAGGAAGTGGCACAGACACACAAGCCGCTCTTTGGCGGTGAGCACTTCCTCACAGGTAAAGAAGTATGCGAGAGGCTGTATATCAGTCCCCGCACCCTGCAGGACTATCGGGACAGGAAGATTATTCCCTACACGCAGTTTGCAGGGAAGATACTCTATAAGGAGTCAGAAATAGAGAGGATACTAAAAAATAACTATAGGGAAAAAGATAAGATGAAGATGGCATATTGACAATACTACATGGCACTTGACCTGATATATACCAGCCCAAGTGCCATATTTTGAATAGCCACCTACATTTTTAATTCTCAGGTAAACCTACTTCTGGATTGAATTTTACAGAGACTTTTCTATTCTAAACAATATTTACTTGTCCATTATATGCAATATTAGATTCATCATATTTCATATTTGGGTTAGCATAGTACACCTTTAGTTTATAATTACCAGAAGGCAATTTACTCATCTTAAAACGAACATCATATTTGCACTAATCAAAAAGGGCTAAAAATTAGATAGAACATACTTCCATGAAGAAATATGATTTTTCCTTTACTATTCTATCAGTTTTCCATGCTTACTGAGTATTGCGAAAAAACTCATCCTATTCTGTTGCACGTTTTTTTAGAAAAACTATCCAAGTTTCAACAAATAAAAACAAGAAGTAGAACAGAAATTCCTGAAAAAGGGAATATAGGAGATGCCCCGACAAAGTTTTCGAGGCCGTAATCCGAATTTCTGCTGATAGTGAGGATTGATAAGCCATAGCTGACGATTGCATACAGATAAACCTGTTGCCTTAACTACTTTCTCAAATCGTTCAATCGGACATTTGGTCTTCTTTATCGATATAAGTTCACTTACCATCGACTCTTCTTCTCCTGCCAGCCTATTCAGGATAAAACGATACAGCGGATTCGGAAGGAGATGGAAGTACGGAACTTTAGACCATGTCTTATTGCGACATATTTGCTGATGTCCACCAAAAGGCATCTGCCATGCAGGAAAAGCCACGAACAAGATGCCATCTTCTTTTAGAAACTTGCGAATATGGCTTAAGAATGCAATTTTGTCGGGCACATGTTCAATAACATCATGCAAGATTGCTATATCGAACTTATCATCTTCACTTGGAGTCGGATATTCAAGGAAGTCGACACTTTCAAAATGACCTTTCAATTTTTCTTCTGAAAAGAATTGACGTGCCTGCTCTATTCGTATCTGTGCCATGTCTACACCAAAGACTCGGCAGCCAATATTTGCAAAAGGTTTCAGATTTCCTCCCTCGCCACACCCAATTTCCAATATTTTGCTGCATGAAGTTATCGGATGAAACTTCCTGATGTATGGCAGGTAGAAAAGGGAAGAAGTGATGGCAGAATCCTCAAAATATGTTTTCCTATCCAAGTGTCTTGCTTGCATTGATGTATCTGTTAATTGGTTAAACAATCTGAAACGGCTCTGCATGTCCGTCAAAATAAAAGATACCAATCCATGCAAATGACTGCTCATTTTTCCAAAATATTTTTGGAATACTACAGACTTATCTATGCAAAAGACGGTGCGTAATCATATACGCACCGTCTTAGTTTTATTATCTCTGAGGCTCCCCTAACAGGTCATGGCCAGCCTCACTACCTTATTGGAATCCAAAGTCACCGTACCATGATAGATTCTGTTGGATGAGTTCGTCTGCTTGTTCGTGGTTGTCTGAAATATTTCTAACTGATAATTTCCGGGAAATAAATCTCTGATTTTGAAGTTCACATCATACAGGCAGACACAATCAGTGAGCATGTCACGGTCTGGGTAGAGAATGATTATGATTTTGTTTTCTACACAAGTAATATCCACGTTCAATTGGCCAATTGTACAATTATCCATCACGTCAAGAAACTGAGCTGTAACCGTATTGTCATTTCCCATAAGCATACTCAATGTCGTTTTTGTACTGTAAAAATCCGTAAGATACTCGGGGCGAGTATCTTTCTTGGATACGGACGTCTTGCAATCAGAGGTAACGACATTTGATACTTTGACATTTCCGATAACAGTGCTTTCTGATGAACACGCTGTTATGGTACCCAGCAGGCTAAATGCCAATAGACTTTTTGTTAAATTCAAGTGACTCATATACTATATTTATTTGATGATTACCATGTTAATCTTAACCCAAAAGGTATGCTGAACATAAACGGATGTTCAGTTCTGTATGTTTGAATACCACTTCCATTTTTAAAGTAGTAGGAAAGCCCAGGCTCCAGATAAAAACTGAAAGGTTTGAAAATCTGGTATTGTACTCCTAAGCCGACATTCACAGACCATTGATAACGCGGGTGGATAGTCCCCCTCATGGTGAACGAGGAATCCGACGTGATGACAAACTCTTTGGTAAGAGAACTGTGAATTGGCATTTCAAAAGTTACTCCTCCTGTGACATAAGTATTCAGCCTCCCTTTATTCCACACTTGATAGGTCATGTGCAATGGTATACCTATATAATCTATTTTTTGCGTTCTTTTCAATTTTGCATCATTGAAAGGATTCTCAAATTCAGACTTCAATCTTGTGTAGATTAATCCTGTACCAAAAATCCATCGCGGACTCAACTGTTTGTTGAGTGACAGGCTATAGGTTTGAGGACGATAATGATGTACTTTTTCCGCTACGCTTTGGTCGGCCGAGATAAACTGGTTGACAGCCTGTTGGCGTAGCCTTGCATTCTCTATTGAATCCATCAGCATACGATTGCGATCAAGATAGTCGATATAATCTCTCCAGGAATAAATTTTAGCAGCTACACCACCATTTGCATAATCGATAACTGACAGATAATTGAAGTTAGATATTGTATTACCCGATGTATTTGAGGAATAACCAAAGTTAATTTTCCACGTATATTTCTTCTTATGATTTACATCGACCTTCATACTTTCATTCGATGCCAATATTTTATCTTCCGAAATTTGTGGAATGTGAAGCACTGAGTCGTCTATACTTACTCTAATTTTAGCAAGATAATTCTGCAAGGAATCCTCATGAAATGATACAATCTGCTGTCTGGATTCTATACTATCTGTTATTATTCGTGATGAAATATCTTCAGTAGAAAGAGTCTTTTCTGCCAAAACATGCCTATCATTTTCAGTAGCACTTGAAGGTATAGAATACCTTGGCTGCCCATTCTTTTGAGAAGTAGCTCCATTTTGTTGAACTCGTTTTGGAAAGTTATGATGAGTATCTAAAGCCGTTGATCTATTATCAGATGTGTCAACGAACTTGTCCCTCGTTACGAAATAGATATAGACAGGTATCAGGATGGGAAGCAAGAACAGCATCCAATACTTAATCAATATGACACGCAGCATTTTCTTTGCCCGAGCCAACTGCGAAGAAGAACTGTGTGGATTGATACCAAGCAGATCCCCTATTTCCTTATGTGAAAGACCGTCCAACACTGAGAGTTTGAATATTTCTCGGTTCCCCTCTGGTAACAGTTCTATCGCTGACAGCAACAACTCCAGCTCTATATTCTTTTCTTTATCGTCTTCTTCGCTCAACACATCTTTCCCCAGACTGGATAAAAGAATATTACTTTTTTCTGTACTTTGTAGGAATCTCAACGAAAGGTTTCTCACAATCGTTATCATCCATCCTTCCAATTTTGAGTTGTCCTTCAGCGAATTAATAGAGGTAAAAATGATGATAAAAGCATCGTGCAAAATATCTTCTGCCGTACTTTCATCTTCCACATAGTGCAGGCATATTCTCTTTAATCTGTCAGAATATGCCTTATATAAATTTCCGAGAGCCTCACGTTCTCCCTGTTTACATGCGTCTATATTAACATCTATTTTCATAGATATACCATACCTTTTTATTAAAAGGAGCATGTTTTGCTTAAAAGACTGCACGGATTTAGAAACTTTTTTTGAGAAACTTGGAAAAATATTAAAAATCTATGATTAAAGACCTCTTTTTAATGGTCGGCTCGTTATCTACAAGAGATAATTGTCAACCTTTTTATGGAAAACCCTTCATGTCGTATCGCAAAATCTATAACAAACCATAAATAGATCTTGCTCTAAGAAATTACAATCCGCCTGAAATCTATAAGTAATTTCTCCATTCTATTCATCAACTCATCAAAGGATTTTGCTTTACCGTATATATAGCTATCTACCATATTTGACTCGTAATCAAGACGATAAGCATTCATTACTTCATCTTGGGGGATAAAATCAATCTTAGCGGGATAGTCTTTATCATAGTCCACATATCCCAAATGATAGAACCGGCGACGATGTTCTACAATCGCCTTATAAAGTTTACCATCATTCAATGCTTTCTGAGCAAACTCTGTATCCATCAATCTATCCAAATCGTAAAGATGTCGAGACATACGTAGGGATCTCGGTTCCTTCTTTTGAAGTTCTTCACTAAGTAGCAATGCCTTTTCCAAGAATGTCCTTGATGGCGTTACAGTCTTAATTGATGCGGTCATTTCATCATCCTCTTCAGGGAACTTATCGAAGATAAGAGAGTGAATTTCACATTGTTCATAGGGCTCTGACATAGACAGACAACTGATTTCTATTTTAACTCTCGCATCAATAAGTCTCATAATGGATGGCAAAATGCTCTCATAATTGACGAATATTATAGTCGGGTCGCTATCATGGTCTATAGGCCTTGGAGGTTCCCCTGTCACCGCTTCATTCATTATAGTATACCCTTTAACTCCCATTTTAAGGAGTTCTGCATCCAGTTCTGCAGAGAGAGTCCCATGAATATAATCCCGTGATGTTTTTCTTAGTTTCTTCACCTGATTGTTGTTCTCGCACTTTGCAAATGGCAAGTTAAGGACGTCCTCAAAGAAGTTCCTGCCAATGGAAATGTCTATATCTTCACTGAATCGATTGATGAGATTCCATCCTTTACTCAACGAAGTTCCCCCCTTGAAAAGAAGCCATTTCCCACACGACGTATTGAACAATGCCTTGAGAACTACTGTTACCCACCAATCTTTCTCTACGGCATTATCTTCGATATTATGTTTCAGGGCGACCGACTGTATCATTGCTATGCGTTCGTCATTACTATGATTTTGCCAACTACTCATGCTTGCTATTTAAAATCTTTATAATGATTCGTCTTATCCATGTAGGCATGACCTTTAGATCATCAGTCATGGTTTTATCCTCTGGATATCTACTTAGTATTACACTAATTGCGCTTTCCCACTCATTATTATAGTTTCGTTCTCCAATAGCCTTCATTGCTTGTACCAAAAGTCGAGTAACCTGTCCTTTCAAGGCAAAGTTCTTAGGTACTCCCCTTTTGAAAGTGATAGTCCTATTGCCACATTTGATTTTTCTTGCAGACCCACTGGTAAGAAAAACGGGAGACATAGTCACTTGTTCTGACAGTCCGAGCATATTCAACGCCGTACCTCCTGTCGGGAGAATCTCCGCATTGTCTCTTTCTGCAATCGCACGAGCAATCTCCTCAGTAGTAGGATAAACTATACCGAATTTGGTTTTCTTCGCTTTCAGGTATATACCACGAGATAATCTTAATAACAATCTCTGTCGGACAAAATCTGATAAGACTTTGCCAACATACTCGTCGTTGTATTCTGGGAAGCTATTGTTAAAGAACAACGTACCAGTGTCAGCTTCATCTATATAGCACCTAAGAATATCAACAACCTTTTTTTCTTTATTACTTATTAACATACATTAAGTCGGTTATTTTTGCAAAAATAACGAGTATTTCTCATATTCCAAAATTCTTTGAAGTGTTTTTAATTTGGATTTATCATTTCCATTCAATTTCGGAATATCATTTAGTAAAGATAGAAATATAATGCAAACAGTATGTCTTAAAGAAAGATTACTAATAAAAGTAGTATGTAGTTTTTAAGTAGTAACTGGAGATTTCTCTTACTAACGACGCCACAAAACTTTCTCTTTCACCATCTTACTCCTTATTGTAGTTATGTAGTAAGATATAATCGGTGAAAGAAAAAGGAAATCAATACAAATAGTTAGTTATTCGTGTTACCGAGCAGAAATATCAGGTTTATCACGGATGCAGGTTTCTGCAACCTCTCACAGAGATACTTCCTGAACAAATGCGCTTCTGTGCTGTCTAACAGAAAGGACAAGACGATGATGACAGGAAGCGGATAGAGCGGTGCATAACCTTTGAGTTGTCCGTTAATTATGACTTCCTCCTCACCTGCAACCCTCTCATCGGGATACAGGTCGGAGGTTTTTATTATCGTTTGCAGCCTATGGTTGAGTTTTCTCCATGCTACACCGAAGAACCTCACAAGCTCTCCCTCCGTCATAGCAATGTCTCCGTTTCCTTTTCGGATAATCTCCATATCACTCCCCCAATCAAAGTAACTGCGATGATTGTCCGTGCTAGTCATTGTTCTTTGTTTATAGTTCGTATTCATGCCGTTTCTTCCATTTTACAGATTGATGTATCCAAAAGTTCAAAGGCCTCTCTCTCCATAGTTTCTTTATCCTTTGCTGATTGTTTGGCTATAAGCCTGTCCATATCCTTTGAAATCTTGTTGTCCGTTACCTGCGCATAAATCTGCGTGCTTGATATGGAGGCATGCCCCATCATCTTGGCTATGCTCTCAATAGGAATACCTGCGCTTAGACACATCGTGCCAAACGTATGTCTTGCCATGTGGTACGAAAGTCTTTGACGGATACCGCAAGCCTTATCCACGATGCTCAGGTTCTTGCCCATCACGCTACGGCTGCGATGAGGTTGAAAGACAAGGCTGTCGCCTTTTTCTTTCACCGTCTGCTGTTCTTCGTTTCTTGCCTGCTCTTTCCTACAATAGTTGATGATGGCTTCCGCTATGGGATGTAACGGAACGATAAACTCAACCTTTGTCTTCTGACGCTCTTTGCGTATATACATCTGTCCATCCGCTGCCGTTTGGATATGCTTGTATTTCAAATTTTCCATATCTGAGATAGCCAAGCCTGTGAAGCAGGAAAAGATGAACATCAGTCTTGCCAACTCTGCTTCCTTGTCATTCATCTATTGCCATAAGTTTCATTACATCCCTTTTGCAGAAGCGTATCTTCTTTTCTCCTTCTCATACTTGGCTTATCAAGCGGATTGCAGCGGATAATCCTCCTGCTCACCGCACGAAACATCAGTCGGCTCAGCCAACAGAGATTGGTATTGACAGTCGATGCTTTCAGCCCACGCTTTTAGAAGAAGCGGTATTCCTCAACAAACTCTCCGTAATGGTGGCGATAGATATGTCTTGTACTCCTTTGTTTTCGATAAATTCTCGGAGATTTCTATTAGAATAGTAAAGGTTCAGATAAGTCCCTTCTGCCCTTGATTTGCCAACACTCTCCTTGACGGATTGCAGTTCTGCCTTGCTCATTGCAAGGAGCGTGGTGGGGTTAGTGGCAATGCCTTGCAAACGGTTCTTGATAAGTTCCACACTTACCACTCCTTCCCTCGTCAGTATGTCCCGATAGGTTTTTTCTATCAATTCCCTGAACTCATTGATTCTTTGGTTGGTCTTCCTATTGGTTGTCAAACCCTGTTTGGAGTTCCACTCGGAGGGCTGGCACTCTTCGCCTGTGGTAATGGCTGTGTTCTTTCCGTCTATGGTGATACGGCAGAGAATGGCGGTCTTGCCGTCTGCCTTTATTTTCTGTCTGTTGATGTAAAACAATATCTTGAATGTACTTCTCATAAAAAATCTTGGTTAAATGGTTAAACGTAAATCTTCTGTGAAAGAAAGGAAGCGGTCAAATTCCTCAAAGAGTTTTTGGGGTGTAACCTTTGCATAACGCTCGGTCATACTTACGTTGCTATGTCCGAGCATCTTGCTCACTGTTTCAATAGGAACTCCTTGCTCAAGCGTAATGAGCGTGGCAAAGGTGTGTCTTGCCGTATGCGTGGTAAAGGGAAAGGCTATACCCTCTCTAAGGCGCAATCCTTTAAGATGCGACTGATAGGTGGCATACTTCATCTGTGGCAGCAGTCTTTCCCTTTCTTCGCTTCGATACTTCTCTATTATCCTAATCGCTTCGGGCAACAACTTAATACGGCAAAGTACACCTGTCTTCTGCCTATTGAACTTCATCCAAAGATTTTCCTCATCATCACGGACAAGATGTGTCTTACTTAATCCCATTAAATCACAATAGGCTGCACCTGTATGACAGGCAAAAACAAACAAATCCCTTGCTGTTTCCATTTCTTCCTCCAACTCTCCAAAGTGGGTATTCATTAGTTTGTCAAGTGAACGTCTGTCAAGTGCCTTTGGGAGTTTCTTATCACCTCTTGCTATCTTTACATTAGCAAATAATAAGGTGTCAGCCAATCCTTCACGGTATGCCAACCTGCATACGGTCTTTATTTGGGATGCAACTGCATAGAAACTACTTTCCTGAAACCCTAATTTGCTCAAGTAGTAGTCCCTGAAATCATAAATGAAATTTTCTGTAAGTTGCGAGAAAGACAAATCTTCCACCTTGTACTTGTCTTCGATAAATGTCCGAAGATTATTACGGGTAGTATAGTAATTGGAAATTGTTTCTCTCTTAATGTCAATTCCAATATGTTCTTTCTTCTCCCTGATGAGGATGTCCAATCGTTCGATAAGCATACATCGTGTCTGTACGCTGCCTTGAAACAGCTCTTTTACATCGGCTGCATCAAATGGGTAACCTTTGGATAGCAGAGATTGATAAGCCGACTGAACGGACAACAGCAAACTCTCCAACCTGCCGTTTATCTCTACTGCCTCACGACTCTTTCCGTCCATTCTACTCTCACGGGGATTCCACAACTCTGGATTGCAGGAGAGTTTACAACTGAACTGGGCAACATTCCTTCCAAGTGTGATACGTCCCATAATCGGAGCCTTGCCCGACTTGTCAAGACCGCTCTTTTTGAGGTAGAGCAACATCTTCATTTTCTCTTGTTTCATACGCTTTAATTTTTATGGGCAAAGTTACCCGAATTAAAGCGTTCCTCATTATGCAGAAAACTGCCGACCAAGCAAAGCACACGAGGAAAATAATTCGTTACCGACATTACTCCATGTTACCTATCTCAAAATCAGGTAATGCTTTGGTAACTGAACTTTTGCCTAAATCTGCATATTCCTCCCTTTTTGAAAAGAGCACTTCTATGCAAATCGTTCTGTTTCTTCCTCATTATCAATTAGTTTACGCCAACTTCGATTTCTCTTCATTTTCGTTGATTAGTTACCGCGTAAAAGGGCATCTTCTTGAGTCATAAAGAGCACCTTTTCAGATTAAAAGAGTATCTCTTTGTCAGCCTATAAGCTTATCTCCAATTCCACTTACTATCTCCGCTGATGAAAAACTCATATTCAAGAAAAATAACCCCTTCGTCATCAAAGCCCATAGAAGATAAGTGCAAGAAGATAAAAAACACTCGCTAACATCGTTCCATACACCAAAAAAGCCACAACAAGCTACCATATATCCAAAGTAATTCGTATCTTTGCAAACAGAAGTAACACCAAATTTTATATACAGACTATGATTCTTTTCTTCAGAACTCAGTCCAAAAGCGTGATTGCCACAGAAGTCAATCATGCATTGTCCGACACGGAAATCAACGAACTTTGTTGGCTCTATGGCGATGCCACCTACTTGCAGAACGAACAGACACTGCAGGGCTTCTATGTGGGACCACGCCGTGAGATGATTACTCCTTGGAGTACGAATGCCGTCGAGATTACTCAAAACATGAGTCTTGACGGCATTTTGCGTATAGAGGAGTACTTCCCTGTAAGCAGCAAAGAGGCTGATTATGACCCGATGTTGCAACGTATGTATGATGGTCTGGACCAGACTATCTTCACTGTCAACCACGAGCCAGAGCCTATCAAGCGTGTGGAGGACTTAGAGAAGTTCAACGAAGAAGAAGGTTTGGCACTCTCACCAGAGGAGATGGAATATCTCCACAAGATTGAGAAGCAGAACGGTCGACCACTCACCGACTCTGAAATCTTCGGTTTCGCACAGATTAACTCTGAGCATTGCCGCCATAAGATTTTCGGAGGAGAGTTCGTCATTGATGGTAAGGTGATGGAGAGCAGTCTCTTCAGCCTCATCAAGAAGACTACAAAAGAGAATCCAGGTAAGATTCTTTCAGCCTATAAAGACAACGTAGCTTTCGCACAAGGTCCAGAGGTTGAACAGTTTGCGCCAGCAAACCAGAGTACATCCGACTATTTCCGAGTAAAGCCTATCGAGAGTGTTATCTCTCTGAAAGCCGAGACCCACAACTTCCCAACTACCGTTGAGCCATTCAATGGAGCAGCAACAGGTACGGGTGGTGAGATTCGCGACCGTATGGGCGGTGGCGTTGGTTCATGGCCTATCGCAGGAACAGCAGTCTATATGACCGCTTACCCTCGTCTGACAGAAGATGACGGTACAACTCCAGCCTTACGTGATTGGGAAGACATCCTTCCTGTCCGTCAATGGCTCTATCAAACTCCAGAGCAGATTCTTATCAAGGCATCTAATGGTGCGAGCGATTTCGGTAACAAGTTTGGTCAGCCATTAATTACTGGTTCACTACTCACATTCGAACATCAAGAGAATGGTGAGAAGTATGCTTACGATAAGGTAATTATGCTTGCAGGTGGCGTTGGTTATGGTACCAAGCGCGACTGTCTGAAGGGTGAACCACAGGCTGGTAACAAGGTAGTTGTTGTCGGTGGCGATAACTACCGCATCGGACTTGGTGGTGGTTCTGTATCATCAGTTGATACGGGTCGTTATTCAAATGGTATTGAGTTGAATGCCATACAGCGTGCTAACCCAGAGATGCAGAAACGTGCCTATAACCTTGTACGTGCATTGGTAGAAGAAGACAACAACCCAGTTGTTTCCATCCACGACCATGGTTCTGCAGGACACTTAAATTGTCTTAGTGAGTTAGTAGAAGAATGTGGTGGTAAGATTGATATGACACAGTTACCAATCGGTGATAAGACACTGAGTGCCAAGGAAATCATTGCTAACGAGTCACAGGAACGCATGGGCTTGCTCATCGACGAGAAGCATCTTGACCACGTGAAGAAGATTGCCGAACGTGAACGTGCTCCAATGTATGTTGTTGGTGAGACAACAGGTGACGCCCACTTCTCATTCGTACAAGGCGATGGTGTAAAGCCATTCGACTTAGACGTAGCTCAGATGTTCGGTCATTCTCCAAAGACAATCATGAAGGATGAGACCGTTGAACGCAAATATGAGAATGTTTCTTATAGTATAAATAAGGTGGAGGAATACCTCCAGCGTGTGCTTCAGTTGGAAGCTGTGGCATGTAAGGACTGGTTGACTAATAAGGTTGACCGCTCTGTTACAGGTAAGGTAGCCCGTCAGCAGTGTCAGGGTGAGATTCAGTTGCCACTCTCTGACTGTGGTGTTGTAGCCTTAGACTATCGTGGTCATAAGGGTATTGCAACCGCACTCGGTCACGCTCCGCAGGCAGGACTCGCTTCACCAGAGGCAGGCTCTGTTCTTTCAGTAGCCGAGTCGTTGACCAACATCGTGTGGGCACCATTGGCAGACGGCATGGATAGCTTGAGCCTTTCAGCCAACTGGATGTGGCCTTGTCGCTCACAGAAGGGTGAGGATGCACGTCTTTACAGTGCGGTTAAGGCTTTATCAGACTTCTGTTGTGCTATCGGTGTGAACGTTCCAACAGGTAAGGACTCTCTTTCTCTGACCCAGCAATATCCTAATGGAGACAAGATTATCTCTCCAGGAACCGTCATCGTGACGAGCGGTGGCGAGGTGAGTGATGTTCGTCAGGTGGTTTCTCCTGTACTTGTGAACGATGAGAAGAGCCACATCTATCATATCGACTTCAGCTTTGATGAGCAACGTTTAGGAGGTTCCGCATTCGCCCAAAGTCTCGGGAAGATAGGTAGTGACGTTCCAACTATCAAAGAGCCGCAATACTTCTGTGACTGTTTCGATGCCATTCAAGAGCTTATCCGCCGTGGATGGATACTCGCTGGACATGATATCTCGGCTGGTGGTTTGATTACAACCCTACTTGAGATGACCTTTGCCAATACAGAAGGTGGATTGCATATTGACCTTCAGAACATCCAAGGCAATGATGTTATCAAGAAGTTGTTCGCTGAGAATCCAGGTGTAGTAATACAGGTTGCGGATGAGCATAAGGACGATGTACAAGCATTCTTACAGGAGAATTGCATTGGATTCGCATGTATCGGTGCTCCACGAATCAATCAACGTGTACTTAACATAGCTGATGGCGAATGGAAGGTAGAACTCGATATTGATGCTCTACGTGACACATGGTATAAGACCTCTTACTTGCTCGATCGTAAGCAGAGCATGAATGGTATGGCGAAGAAGCGTTACACGAACTATAAGAAGCAGCCTATAGAAATGAAATTCAACGCTGACTTCACTGGTACGCTCAAGCAATATGGATTGGATGCTGACCGATGGAAGTCATCAGAACCTGCCACGAACCATGCAACGCCAAAGGCTGCTATTATCCGTGAAAAGGGTACTAATGGTGAAAGAGAAATGGCTTATGCACTTTACTTAGCTGGTTTCGAGGTGAAAGATGTCACTATGACCGACCTTATCAGCGGTCGTGAGACGTTGGAAGAGGTGAATATGATAGTCTTCTGCGGCGGTTTCTCCAACTCTGACGTGCTCGGTTCTGCTAAGGGATGGGCTGGTGCATTCCTCTATAACCCAAAGGCTAAGCAAGCACTCGACCGCTTCTATGCACGTGAGGATACCCTTTCACTCGGTATCTGCAATGGTTGTCAGTTGATGGTGGAACTGAATCTCATCAATCCAGAGCACAAGCACCGTGCACATCTATGCCATAATACAAGTAAGAAGTTCGAGAGCACCTTCCTCAATGTAGCCATCCCACAGAACAATAGTGTAATGTTTGGTTCATTAAGTGGTGATAAACTCGGTATATGGGTAGCACACGGAGAGGGACGCTTCTATCTCCCAGAGGCAGAAGACAAGTACAACATTGTTGCGAAATACAACTATGCAGAGTATCCAGGCAACCCTAACGGCTCTGATTATAACGTCGCAGGAATCTGCTCACAGGACGGTCGTCACCTCGCAATGATGCCTCACTTGGAGCGATCTATATTCCCTTGGCAACAGGCTTACTATCCTCGTGAGCGTCGCAAAGACGAGATAACTCCATGGATTGAGGCCTTCGTCAATGCACGTAAGTGGGTTGAGAGTAAGTTATAAGGTGCCTCACCCCCACCCTCTCTACAAATGGCGAGGGGAACAAATATAACTATTTGCGGACGAAAGGAGGCTCTCCTTAACACGAAGAGAGGCTCTCATTAATACAAGGAAACGCCCTTCTCATATCGAGAAGGGCGTTTCCTTGTTTGTATATATGCGCTTCACAATAACACGACATAGCACTTCTAAACACGAACACCTATTATATAACATCGCTCACACACGTATATCAAGTTAGTTTCACCATGGTGAAACATAAACGTCACCATGGTGACACAATATTATCACCATGGTGAGAAATTCGTTTCACCATGGTGAAACGAATACAAGATACGGATTTAAAAGACACAAGACGCATGATACAATCGAATAAGACATAGGAGTGACGATTCTAACACTAGGATAATACACATAAAAAGAGATGTATCAAGAGTTAAGCAACACCTAAGCTCTTGATACATCTCGCAGTCCTAACTAGCTTCCGTTAGGCATATACCCTCCGTTCAGAGGGACTTGTGGGGGCATTATTACATCACATGCAGCCAGCGAAGGATGTCATTAAGGTTGGCAAACACCATTAATATAATGAGAATCGTTATACCAGCATACTCTGCCCAAACCATAAACTTCTCTGATGGCTTGCGACGTGTAATCATCTCATAAAGCAAGAATACCACGTGACCACCATCTAACGCAGGGATAGGAAGGATGTTCATAAAGGCTAGAATAATGCTCAAGAAGGCTGTCATCGACCAGAACATATACCAGTCCCAATAAGGAGGGAAGAGGCTACCTATCGAGCCGAAGCCACCAATACTCTTTGCTCCATCTGCTGAAGCAAGGTAACGGAAGTTGCCGACATAGCCTCGTAGAACGTTCCAACCATGCTTTGCACCAGCGGGGAAGCTCTCAAGGAAACTATATTGAACCTGCACTGGCTTATAGAAAGAGGCTAAGCTCGACTGGTAAACGCCCAGTTTCAAGTCGGGAGTCATAACCATTCGCATGGTATCGAGCTTTGTTGCGCCCTTATGCTGCACCGTTAAGACAACGGAGCGAGCTGCAAGTGAATCCTTATGGGTGTTCTTCACCGCCATAACATCATCTAAGACGCCTGTCTGATAATTCATGTCTGACCACGTCTCAACAGCTTTTCCATTGATAGACTTGATAACATCGCCTGCCTTCATACCTGCTTTAGCGGCTGGGGAACCGCTCATAACACTATCAACTTGTGCTGGAATAAATGGCTCAACGAAGTAAGGACGGGTCTTAATCATGGATAACATATCCATATCTCCTGGTAACTTAATGCTCTGTTTCTTACCATTACGCAGCACATCAACACGCTTTGCCTGTGCAATCTGGCGGAAGAAATCGCCATTGACATTAGCGAACTCCCGGAAAGAACCTTGGTCAGTACCCAACATAACGTCATGGTCTTTGAATCCCAAAGCCTTTGCATCAGCATTGAAACGCATTCCCATGGTCATATCAGATACCTTGAAGTAGCTGTCTCCCCATGTGAACATAATCATCGAATAGATGAATAATGCGAGGACGAAGTTGACTAACACGCCACCAATCATTATTAAGAGTCGTTGCCATGCTGGTTTAGTACGGAACTCCCATGGCTGTGGTTCCTTCTTCATCTGTTCCCTATCGAGGCTCTCATCTATCATTCCCGATATCTTACAGTATCCTCCCAGGGGCAACCAGCCCATGCCATATTCGGTATCGTCCTTCTTCGGCTTCCAACTGAAGAGTTTACCTGACCACTTACCGATGTTCACATCGAAGAATACAAAGAACTTCTCCACACGAACTCCAAAGAGTTTCGCAAAGAACATATGTCCGCCTTCATGTAGCAAGACAAGTAAAGAGATTGCCAGAACGAACTGAAGCAATCTGATTAGAAATGTTTCCATTGTTATATAACCATTATTTATTGTTCATAATTGATTGTGCCACACGACGCGCCTCAGCGTCTGTTTGCACATAGATATCGTAATCAGGATTCTTATCAAAGGCTACACGCTGCATCGTCTGTTCGATGATGTCGCCCATAGCAAGGAATGAGCACGCACCTTGACGGAACCCAGCATTGACAATCTCATTGGCGGCATTAACGATACACGGCATATTGCCACCTTTATTAATAGCCTCATACGCCATCGCTAAACACTTAAACTTCTCCACATCGGGTTCGAAGAACTCTAAGGAATGAGAGAAGAGATTCAAACGGTCGCCATTGAGCGGCAATCGCTTAGGGAATGAGAAGGCATATTGTATAGGAAGGCGCATGTCGGGCACTCCTAATTGTGCCTTCACACCGCCATCCACGAATTGTACAGCACTATGGACTATCGATTGCGGATGTATCAATACCTGGATTTTATCTGCAGGAACGCCAAAGAGCCACTTAGCTTCTATCACTTCAAAACCCTTATTCATCAACGAGGCGGAGTCTATGGTAATCTTTGCTCCCATCTCCCACGTGGGATGTTTAAGTGCGTCAGCGGCTGTGACAGACTTCAACTGTTCGTGCGTGAAGGTGCGGAAAGGACCTCCTGAACAGGTGAGAAGTATCTTCTCTACCTCGTTATTATCTTCTCCTACCAGACTTTGGAAGATAGCACTATGTTCGCTGTCCACTGGTAAGATGGGTGTGTGATATTGCTGTGCGAGCTGCAAGATAAGCTCTCCCGCCACAACTAAGGTCTCCTTATTAGCCAGGCAAATCTTCTTCTTTGCCTTGATAGCATGTATAGTTGGAGCTAGTCCCGAGTAGCCTACCATCGCTGTAAGTACCATATCAATAGATGGCGACTCGACGATTTCTTCCAATGCTTTCGCACCAGCATATACCTTTATATCGGGTATATCGGATAGCGCAGAAGACAGTGATTCGTAATAGTTCTCATCGGCTATGACCACAGCAGATGGATGGAACCTGCGGGCTTGGTCAGCCAGTTCTTTCCAACGCTTGTTAGCTGTTAGCGCATAAGCCTCATAGAGGTCGGGATGCTGACTAATGACATCAAGTGCCTGTGTACCTATGCTACCAGTGGAACCTAATATACAGATTTGTTGTTTCATTTGTATTTCCTTTATACGATGAGTTATAGGTCGAGCAGTCCAGCAGGAATGCGCATGGTTATCGTCTGACCTATGGTATCAGCCTTAACGATTAAGTCGTTGCTTGCAGGTATTAGAACATCATTCCCCTCAGACGTTACCACTTCGAAGAGCGTATTTACTGTTGTCTCATCAACGGCAGTAATCTTTCCGATGGTTCTCTTTGTTTGCTCGTCTATTAATGAGTAGCCCACAATCTGCGCCCAAGACACATCTTCGGTTCGTTCTGCCGCCAACTTGCGCGGAAAGAACACATCACAACCCGTAAGCTCACGTGCTTGTGCCTCCGTATCAATATCACAGAATTTCATAAGTGCTATCTCATCCGAACGGAAACGATACTCTTCCATAAAGAAAGGAACAAGTATTCCATCAATATCCAATACTAAGTAATCGGCATCAACAGCATCAAAAACGTCATCGGAGAACTGCAGTTGCAACTCTCCGTGTACGCCATGAGGTTTCCCTATGCGCCCTATCTTATAGACTTCTTCCTTCTTTATCATCTCTTTATCATATACCAGCAATGCTGATAAAACTATAGCTTACTTCAATACCAAATGGTGTGTTCTATAAAAGGGTTGACCTTTTTATGAAAAAGGGTAGACCTTTTTGCCCGAAAAGGTAGACCTTTTTGTGGAAAACCGTCTACCCTTTTGCAGAAAATGGTAGACCTTATTTATCTAAAATCTACCACCTGCACTCTCAAAGAGCGATTCCAGATACGACAAAGCTAACAGATTTCTGCTCTGCGAATCTTTGCCCCCAACGCATTTAGTCGCTCTTCTATATTCTCATAACCACGATCGATTTGAGCAATATTATCGATTCGGCTTGTTCCTTGTGCTGATAGAGCAGCTATCAACAAAGCGATACCTGCACGAATATCAGGACTTGACATGCGCCCAGCACGTAATATCTTAGCATGGTCATGACCGACTACCACAGCACGATGAGGGTCGCAAAGAATAATCTGCGCACCCATATCAATGAGCTTATCCACGAAGAACAATCGACTTTCAAACATCTTCTGATGGAAGAGAACACTACCTTGTGCCTGCGTTGCGACAACAAGTAACACAGAGATAAGGTCTGGTGTCAAGCCTGGCCATGGTGCATCACTGATGGTCATAATCGTTCCGTCAATGAAAGAATCTATCACATAATGATCTTGACGTGGGATGATAAGATCGTCACCATCCACTATTATCTGTACACCCAATCGATGGAATGTATCGAGAATCAAACCGAGGTTCTGGATAGAAACATCCTTTATACGAACGCCATCACCAATCATTGCAGCCATACCGATAAATGAGCCGACCTCAATCATATCGGGTAGTATATGGTGTTCGGTTGCTGACAACTTCTGCACACCTTCGATGGTTAGCAAGTTACTTCCTATGCCCGTAATCATCGCACCCATAGCATTCAACATCTTACAAAGCTGTTGGATGTAAGGCTCACAAGCTGCATTATAAATCGTTGTAGTGCCTTCCGCCATGACTGCCGCCATAATGATATTAGCCGTACCAGTTATGGAAGCCTCATCCAAAAGCATGTACTGTCCAACTAACTTATCGGCCTGTATCTCATATACATCACGATCTTCCAATCGAACGAAACGCGCACCCAAATTCTTAAAGCCTAGGAAGTGAGTATCTAAACGGCGTCTTCCAATCTTGTCACCACCTGGTTTTGCAATCGTAGCTTTACCAAAGCGACCTAACAAAGGACCGATCATTAACACACTACCACGCAATGACGAACACTTCTTAACGAAGTCCACACTCTCCAAATAGTCTAAGTTTACCTCATCAGCCTGGAATGAATACTCATTCGGGGCACGCTTCTTTACCTTTACGCCAATATCCTGTAACAACTTAATCAAGTTATTGACATCTAGGATATCAGGTACATTGTAAATGATTACCTCTTCGGTTGTTAACAATGTTGCACATATCACTTCCAATGCCTCATTCTTAGCACCTTGTGGCGTAATCGTACCACTTAAGCGATGTCCACCTTCTATAATAAAAGACTCCATGTACTATCTTCTCTTCTTATTACGAGGCTGAGCAAGCTCCCTCTCATTTATTTTATCAAACTTAAAAGAGTCCAGATCAAGTTGTATCTGACCATTCGTAAAACGCGCAAGGTCTGAAGCCACCTTCTCATCATCGCTTGATCCATGTCCCCATTGTACCAGACTCCGTTTCATCTGGTTAGCAATTGAACGAACGAAAGCATCTCGCTCTGCACCAGGCTCCATTGTCTTCAACTTGTCAAAAGCCTCGAAAAGTAACTTACCATAATGCCGAATAGGTATCCTCGATGTTGAGTAAGACATTGGTTCAGGCTTCGTTGCTATCTTCAATGCCTGTGATACGTCACAAGGATAATCAATATCTAACTTAAAATTAGACATCAATGCCAAGTGATCCCACAGCTTATCCATGTGGTCAACATTCCCCCGACTCTGTGGATTCATCCTATCCATGATAGAAATGATGGTCTCCGCACAATGCTGCCGTTCCTCCTTTGTAGGCAAACTAACCGCATAATCAACCATATCTTGAATCTCTCGTCCGTATTGCGGAAGCATGAGTCTCTCTCGTTGGGTATTATAATCTAATCCTTCAATATTCATCTTTGAGGTTTGAACTTTTGAACTCTGAGGATGGAACATAAAGCCCTTCCTCATCAACAATCATAATCTATTAATTACAACAGAGGCTTTGCCTGTTTAGCAACAAAGTCTTTCAAATAGAATGGAACGAAGTAAGCTACATCCTCAAACTTACCTTCTGCCATTCGTTTCTCTGCTAACGGGAACATGTTCTTAGCCACTGGTTCGATATTCTTAATCAAATGGGCATTAGGATGATTGATAACTTCCATGCACTTCTCTGCACCATCCCCAAAGAAATAAACTGGTCCTTTATCAAGGAACTCTTTGTATGTATCACCATCAACCACATCAGCTTGAATCGCACGAACAGCCTTTAAGCTACGGTCATAAACGGCAGAATAAACCTCCATACGTCGTGCATCAATCATCGGAACAAGCAATGCTTCCTCTTCTATTGACTCATGATGTAAAAGAATAGGAACAGCTAGTAATTCCAAAGTTGGCACTGCCAACAATTTTATATTACGTCCATAACAAATGCCCTTTGCCATGGATACACCTATACGCAAGCCTGTATATGAACCTGGACCACAGCTAACAGCCACAGCATCGAGCGTTAACTCGTGGCTATCAACAAAGGCTAAGGCCTCATCAACGAATGTTCCTAACTTCTCGGCATGATTGGGACCACTATTATCTACCTTATCAAAGATACAAGTCCCATCCTGACTTACTGCAACAGAGCACACATTTGTGCTCGTATCAATGCTTAATATACAAGACATAAAATATAATTATGTTCTAAAAACATGCAAATATACTCTTTTTTCCCGCATTATTTGTACATTTGCAGAAATTTAACTTGAAAACTAATGATACTATCAATGACAGGTTACGGTAAGTCTGTTGTAACCTACAAGGAAAAGAAAATCAATGTAGAGGTTAAGTCTCTTAATAGCAAGTCACTTGATCTTTCTACACGCATTGCCCCACTCTACCGAGAGAAAGAGATGGAGATTCGTCGTTTACTTGCACAGAAGTTAGAACGAGGAAAGGTTGATTTCTCTCTCTGGGTAGAGAAGGAAACCATTGTTGATGCGACTCCAATCAATGCAGCTCTCGTCGAGAACTATTATAAACAAATAAAGACTATCGCAGAGAAGACTGGTATACCAGAACCTAACGATTGGTTCACCACCTTGCTCCGAATGCCTGATGTGACTGCAAAGATTGATGTTGAGGAACTTGACGAGGCTGAATGGGAGGCTGCAAAGGAAGCCATTAACGAGGCTATCAACAAGCTCATTGACTTCAGAACACAAGAGGGAGCTGCGTTACAAAAGAAGTTTACAGAGAAAATCGATAATATCTCTGCCCTCTTAAAGAGCATAGAACCCTTCGAGAAGAGCCGTGTTCCAAAGATTAAAGATAAGATTATTGATGGCTTAAAGCAGATCCCCGAGGTTGATTACGATAAGAATCGTCTAGAGCAGGAACTCATCTACTACATCGAAAAACTTGATATTAGTGAGGAGAAACAACGCTTAACTAACCACTTGAAGTACTTCCGTGAGACAATGGCAGAGAGTGGTCATGGTGTAGGAAAGAAGCTAGGCTTTATCGCACAAGAGATGGGACGCGAAATCAATACGACTGGTTCTAAGAGCAACCAAGCCGAGATGCAAAACATTGTCGTTAAGATGAAAGATGAGCTAGAGCAGATAAAAGAGCAGGTTCTTAACGCTCTTTAAATAGCCCAACTCACCTCAATAGTAATCCATAGAATCAATCCAAAACAAGACAAACACCCAACTCAACAATATGTCGAATCAATTTTCTACCCCCCAGCCAGAAGCCTCGAAGGATGCAAAAAGCGCTGGTAAACTATTGATATTTTCGGCTCCATCAGGTGCAGGAAAGAGCACCATCGTTCAGTGGTTAATGCAGGAACACCCAGAACTAAGGCTTGCTTTCTCTATTAGTTGTACCACTCGTGCGCCACGAGGAACCGAACAGGATGGTGTTGAATACATCTTCCTTTCCCCCGAACAATTTAAAGAGAGAATCAAAAATGATGACTTTCTTGAGTATGAGGAGGTGTATAAAGATCGTTTCTATGGTACTTTGAAAGAACAAGTAGAGCATCAATCTGCTGCTGGACAGAACGTTGTCTTTGATGTAGATGTTAAGGGGGGATGCAATATCAAGAAGTTCTATGGGGAGCGCGCATTGAGTTTCTTCATACAACCTCCATCTCTAGACGAACTCCGCCGACGCTTGGTTGGCAGACAAACGGATAGTGCTGAAGCCATAGAAAACCGCCTTGCAAAAGCTTCCTACGAGCTTACTTTTGCTAACAAGTTCGATAAGATCATCGTCAATGATGACCTCGACAAAGCTAAACAAGAGGTTTACGAGATGATTAAAGCTTTTATATAAATGGTTCAAAAAACCCAACAAACACCAGATTCACCTTCTTCTTTTAAGGAATTACACCCCTCCTCTATTCCTTCTAATGAAGAGGGAGGACTGAAGGTGGGTATCTTTGGAGGTTCTTTCGACCCTATTCACAATGGGCACATAGCTCTTGCTAAAGCCTTTCTAATAGAGAAAGAACTTGACGAAGTATGGTTCATGGTCTCTCCACAGAACCCTTTTAAAGTGAATCAAAGGCTCTTGGATGATCATCTCCGACTAGAGATGGTAAGGCTAGCTATACTCGATGAACCGCATTTCAAGGCTTCCGACTACGAGTTCCACCTATCGAAGCCTTCTTATACATGGAACACTTTACAACATTTAAAGCATGACTTTCCTCATCACACATTCACTCTTCTTGTTGGAGGAGATAATTGGAAAGCCTTTAACCATTGGTATCATGCGGAGGACATCATCACTCATTATCATATAGTGGTGTATCCTCGTCGTGACCACACGCCGTCTTCTTCCCTCTTACCAAAGAATGTTAGCATACTTCAAACGCCACTAATTGACATCAGCAGTACGGCTATCCGAGAAAGAGTGAAGCAAGGCGAACCCATCACAGGATGGGTTCCCTCCAGGATTGAAAACGCTATCTTACAATATTACAAGTAAGGACCTTCACCCTTACTCTTAGCTTTCTCCAAATTATATAAGGGTAAGTTCTCTTCGTGCTGATTATCTGGCATCATCCTATACTCCGATGCCGTTACTCCTGCACAACGCTTAAAGAACTTACAAAAAGCACTTAGTGTAACGAAATGAAACTCATCAGCTAACACTTTCAAAGACTTATTTGAATATCTAAGTTCCAGCTTTATCAAGAGGAGCAAAGCCTTATCAATGATTGCTTTTGCCGTATCTCCAGTCTCTTTCTTTACTATCATCCCCAAGTAATGGGTACTTACACACAGCTTTGAAGCATAAAAGTCAATCTCATGCTGAGCCTTTGCATATTGATCAACAAAGTACAAGAAGTGCTCAATCAACTCTTTGCTACGTGACCACGTATCGTCGTTTTGAGGCATTCTCGACTTATATAGCGACATTGCAAAAGCCATTGCCGACTCAAAGAGGGCTTTCATCGCCTCTTCATTTGCCATCGATTGAATGTTAGCTAGCGTATAAAGCTGACGAATATATTGGCTCCATATATCTAACTCAAAGTCCTGCATATGGAAAGAGAAGCAAAGATTAGGAGACAAGAAGCGTTTAGGAAGTCTTCCATGAAATATCATCTTCAGGTATTCTTGCGTCATCATAAATCCATCAAAGGTTATATCACGCCCTAAAGCATCCTCTTTAATAGCAACACCCCAGTTGATAAATAGAATGTCACCAGGCCCACAACGATACTTCTTAAAGTTGATGACAGGTTCACACCACCCACTTTTAATGATGATAACATGTAGAACATCCAACCTTACCAAGTCTGTCTTATCATGGACTGGACTAAAGGGAGGAATACAACCAAGGCCTATAGCAAACTCAGTCCCTACATATATATCACCTCCAATATTAGCTTTGTTGCTGGCTAAATAGGATACAATTTTCTCAAAACTAGTGGTTCTTACACTTGAAATTAGTTTGTTCTCTCTCATTCTGTTGTATAAATTGTCGCAAAAGTAAGTCTTTTCTACCAAATAAGCAACAATCATGTCCTTTTTAGAACATTTATTGTCCAAAATAAGAAACACCCTCTCTTTCGTATAAATATGTACTTTTCGTGTATGAAAGAGACGCCCTTCTCTATTTGAAGAGAGCCTCTCTTCCATGTGAAAAGGGCGTTTCGTTGCTATGAGAAGAGCCTCTCTTTGATTCTAGGAAACAAACTGAAGCGATTAAACAAGCAATCTCTTTGGTTTCTCATGAGAATACCTTATATTTGCAACTCAAATATTTTTTGTTATAACAAAGGCTATCGAACAAGAGAACTAGAAGTTTGCTGATAGCTTAAAAGACAATCATGGGAAAAGAGACACTAAGGGAGAAGACTGCAAAGGGACTCTTTTGGGGGGCATTGAACAATGGCACCATGCAGCTTCTCAATATAGTTATTGGAATCTTCTTAGCACGTTTGCTCTCACCAGCCGACTATGGTTTGGTGGGGATGTTAGCAGTATTTACAGCCATTGCTAGTGCTTTACAGGAGAGCGGATTCACCTCAGCTCTTGCCAACATGGAGCATCCAAAGGATAATGACTACAATGCTGTGTTTTGGTTCAGCACCTTCGTTGGATGGCTCTCTTACGCTGTCTTATTCGTTTCAGCACCTTTGATAGCCTCATTCTTCCATCATCCAGAACTCATAAACCTATCTCGCTTTATCTTTGCATCGCTGTTATTCTCATCCATAGGGACTGCTCCTGCGGCCTACCTATTCAAGAATATGATGGTGAAAGAGACCACTCTTTTGCGCATCACTTGCTTAGTAATATCGGGCGTGGTGGGTATTGTGCTTGCACTGAAAGGTTATGCTTATTGGAGTTTGGCGTGGCAACAGGTCCTTTACATTGCTCTCACCAGTCTATGGCGATTCTTTATTATTCCTTGGCGACCCACGTTTCACATCGACTTCACCCCTATCAAGCACATGTTCTCATTTAGTTATAAGATCTTAATAACCACTGTTGTGAACACAATAAGCCAAAACATTCTGACCTTTATATTCGGTCGGTTGTATAGTGCAAAGGCTGTTGGCAACTTCTCGCAAGCCTTCAAATGGGACACAATGGCTAGTACCTTCGTCTCTGGTACTATATCACAAGTAGCGCAACCAGTACTCGTTGAGGTGAATAATGATACCTGTCGACAGGTAAAAGTATTCCGTAAAATGCTCCGATTCACCGCTTTCTTAGTCTTTCCAGCAATGTTTGGTCTATCGATGGTTGCACATGAATTCATTATTCTTCTAATATCTGATAAGTGGATGGATAGCATTCCCTTACTACGAATCCTTTGTATTAGTGGAGCCTTCCTACCCTTTTATACAATGTATCAAAACCTTATTCTCAGTCGAGGAAGGTCCACTGTCTATATGTGGTGTACAATATTACTCATCGTAGCACAGGTTTTCTTCATTGTTCTTTGTTATCAACAAGGCATCGTCTTCATGGTGAGTGTCTATACCATCATCACGATTCTTTGGCTCCTTGTTTGGCAATATTTCGCAAATAAGGAGATAGGTATTAGATTGCAAGACATACTGAAGGACATTAGTCCTTACCTATTAGTTTCTGCTGCAGTGATGGTTATTACCTATCTTATTACATTATGGATACACAGCCTCATCATCCTCTTGTTGGCAAGAGTGGTTATAGCCGTTTCACTCTATTATATTGTTATGAAAGTAGGAGGCTCGCAAATACAACAGGAATGCATCAACTACTTTCGTCGTAAGAAAGGCTGATTAAAGAGTTCTTAGTGGTACATATATAATTGCATGATGGGATAGAGCATTGCCCGAAAGAGCTTCATCAAGCCACCACCAGGTGTATGAAATAGTTTCTTATAGTTCCTTGTTAGCAAATATTGTAGGCGCAAGAATGCAATGAAACCACCCCTCGTTTCCATCCTCATAGCCTCTCTTGCTTCGATGAAATCATGCTTTTCTGAGGGTAAATCAACCATCAATTCCAGTTTACCCCGATAGATAGGTAGGGCTTTATTACGCATCTCATGATAATGCAGAAGGCACCATTTCAACTCGTGTACAGCATTCTTCCAGGATGGTAAACTCCGACTATAATCATTGTAAGTAGTGGCTTCTACATGACGACGGAAGTTCACTAACACTTGGTTACAGAATACAACACTATCATAGGATGCCGCAATAATGCTCAATACAGCATCATAGAGAGTAACCTTAAAGACGGGATGTTCGATGGGTGGTAACAAATGAATCAACTCTTGCTTACAAAGTAGTGTGTGCCCAGGTAAGCCTAGGAACATCATACGAAAGATGTTCACATTGCGTTCTCTACCATCAAAATAAGCAAAAGAACCATCATTTGAGAAAGGACGAGAGTGCCCACTACAAAGCATCTTATCCCCGATACAACTCATTTGATTGGCTATCTTATCAACTTCCCACACATCATCTTGATCAGAGATAGCAATATAATCACCCTCTGCGCGGTGTATGGCTGATAGGAAGTTAGGGTTTACACCATGCTTCCCTTCGTTTCGATAGATTCGAATGAGGGGATTCTTTATGGCGTACTCCTCTAATATATCCCACGTACCATCTGCCGAATTATCATCCTGAATGACAATTTCATGAATTGGATACGACTGCTTGAGGATGGAATCAAGCTGCTCTCTCAAATACTTCTCACCATTATAAGTACAGAGAACGATTGATACAGTAGCCTTATTACTCATAACTTTTTCAGAGTGTAAAGATGGTTAGTACACTATTATAAACGATGAGATAGAAGGCTATTAATGCTGTAAACAACGTGATGGCAGTACGCTTTCTACCCGAAGTGGACTTTATCAAGAATCCAATACACAAAGGAATGACATACGCCCAATGCGCTGTCATGATGTAAACTTCGTTTATTCCAAAGCCTAAACCTATATGGAGTATCATATCAAGAGCGAAGAATGACAGCGTCATCCACATTAGTTTACTGCGCTTTCCAGCCCATATACCACACAAGAAAAGTAATACAATGAATGCTTCAATGACGTAATTAAAGAACCAATTATAGCTGACAAAGACTGGACGATCACGCATCACATCTCCTAAGGTGTAGCTCTGGTGTAATTGTAGAGACTCCCCAAAGAGATTCTCCACAATGGTTTTACTACGTGAGGTGGTTATGTCTGTCCAATTTAAGAAAGGCTGTTTACTAACAGGATCACCCGAGTGGGCATAACGTGGAGCACTATACTTTACCTTTAATTGTGCCTGTCGGTGCCGTTTCCATAACTGGTCGAACGCTGCCTTCTGTTGCTTATTATCTTTGATATGAGTCGTGTCACAAAAGGCTGTCCATAGTTTAGTTTTATCTTTCTTTACTGCTTGTCTCTCATTCATCTTGCGCTCTTTAACGCTATCAGCAACGAATGTTTTATACTCCCAAGCACCAAAGAACCATATAAGAACAGCTGGTAAGACAACAACAAAAATAAGGTTGTAAGGGCGAAAGAAACGCTTTCCTTTTGAGAAGAAGTCAGCAAGAAACACCTTTAACCCATTATTGAGAGAAACGCCAGCAGTAAGTAGGAAGAGAATAATTGCTTGTTTCTTCTTTAGCGGTTTGCCCTCTGCCATCTGTTTACCAGTAATGTATATCACTAGGAGAAGGAGGAAGAGTGATAGTATGAAATGGTCAGGTGAGACAGCAGCCAATAGAACATAAGCAAAAGAGAAGAGTAGAAAGGCAATAACAGCAGACTCTCTTTGTGATAGATGGAGCAGGTCTTTACCTATTCTCATCATCAATAGGAAGGCATAGAACGAACTAATAAGAAGAACAAATGCAACTAAGAATTGCACACAATTAACACCTAACAAACTTGTCAACCCATGGTTGATAAGGTACAAGGGATAATAGAAGAAAGCCAATAAAGGGTGCCTATGTACATCGTAAGCTGTCGACCAATCGGTGACAACACAATAAGTTAATGGGTCAAAGCCTGACACATGGAACCAGTCGAGGAAGTTCTTGCGATAATTCGAAGAAACAACCGAAAACACCGAATAATATGGTACGATGACTGTAGCCTGCATAATAATCTGCCATAGAAGAAACAGACAAGCAGGTAGACGTTCTGCCTTTCTTACTTTTGTAAACTGAGCCCACATATTATGATATTAGGTATTGGAATGTTTGTCCTGCATTATATATCCACAAATAAGCCGTCAGTAGAATGAGTGTTACACGCATGATTCTTTGCCAATTCATCGGTAATCTTTTCAACAAGAAACCATAAGCTATTGGGATGATAAATGCCCATCCTGCTGTCATAATATATACTTCCGTAATACCAAAACCAAGGATGAGATGCAAAGTGATATCGCATGCGAACCATGCAAGTAACATCTGGAAGAAGCGTTGCTTACAGCTAATAACAATGCCAATAACGAACAATAAGACAACAAAAGCCTCTACTATATAATTAAAGACCCAGTTATAAGACACAAAAATAGGTCTTTCCCATGACACATCCTTCAGCAAGTAACGTTGATGGAGTTGGATGGATTCACCAAAGAAGTTCTCTACAAGCGTTGGTACTCGTGGTGTGGATACATCCATCAACTTAGTTATAGCACCATCACCAACAGGTTGTCCGAGGTGTGTACGTTGCCATTCATTACGTTGTCGATTATGTTCTAAAACCTTTTGCGGGTCTTTCTTTAGATTCTCCTTTTCGATATGATGGATAACAGCCTGTTGTGGTACTTCTAATAGGTAGTACTGGGATTGCTGAATACCAAGCAACAATAAGAAGGGAAGAATGACTCCTATAATGATAAACTTAGTAGAGAATATCTTTTTCCCGTTGGTAAATAAACCTGCTAAAAGCGTCTTAGCACCATTGGAAGTAGCCATTCCTGCAGTGAAGAAAGTTAGTATGAGAGACTGCCAAGACGTTAATAACAGTCCTTTCTTCATCTTCACTCCTGTTATATAAAGCGTCATTGAAAGCAACATCAGCGATACTATGAAATGATCAGGTACCATTGAAGGAATGAGGATATGCCCAAAAGAGAAAAGCAAGAGCGTTAGCAGTGTTGCATCCTTCTGTTTCATCTCCATCACTTCACGGAATACACGATACATAAAGAGTACTGCATAGAAGGATGAAAAGATGATAATAGCAGCCATGAAATACACTGCAAAGTTATAACCAAAGGTTTGTATGAGCCAATGATTCAATAGATAGAGCGGATAAAGGAACGTTAAGTAAAGCGGATGACGGCTAGTTTCAAAGTGAATACGCATCCCAGAGATGGTTATCCACGACCAGTTATCATATCCAGACATACGGAAATGCTTAGTAAAAATGCTCCAGAAACCTCCATGTGCACCCATTGTATAGGTGTGATAATGGCTTGCTATCAATAAGCCATTAAACAGAATGAACACAAGAAGCATGGAAAGAGCAAGCCAACGTTCCTCCTTTCTTACCTTAAATATATTGAATATACGCATTAAATAATTGTTAATTAACAGCTGCAAAGGTACTAATTAAAGCAGAGCCAACCAAATGTAGTAATGTGTAAGTTACTTTCTATGCAAGAAGAAGCGCACCAATACGAAGTTAATTGGGACACATATAGCAAACATTGGAATCATGGCTATCTTCTTATCGAGCCCTAACATCAGAAAAGCATGCAGTGTAAGGGTTTGCAGGAAATAGTTTACTATATGTGAGAAAACAAAGCCTAAACCTCGCTTGGCAGTCGACTTAACACGGAAAGTATAGTGAGTTGAGGCGATATAATTAAAGGTGAAGCTCACAAAGTAACCAATAGTATTTGACAAGAGAGGCTGTAACCACAATAACATAAGTAAATAGATACCATACTGGATGGCTGTTGCTAAACCACCAACAATGATGAATCTAACGATTTCACCGAGTTTCTTCTTATCTAAAACATCCTTTCTCATCCTATTCCTCATTCTCTCTAAAAGGCTTATAAAAACCTTGATCGGCATAAGCTAATAGTTCTTTATCTCCACGACTATCGCCAAAAGCGATTAAAGTATAGGCATTGCGCTGTGGAAAAAGTGCTTGTAAGCGTCGCACTTTCTCTACTCCATAACAATTATTAGTGGTGAATTTGCCTGTTAAATGGTTATTGCTTATTTCAATCTTAGTACCCACAACGATAATATTATCACCCATTTCATCGAAGAAAGGGCGCACCCAATTATCTATACTTGCACTGATTATCACGACTTGAGCACCTTCCTCTATTGCATTCTTTATTACCTTCATTCCTTTTGGACGCAGGAGTTGCTTATTATGAAAGGCAAACTCTGTACAAAGATGGTTGAAATCGTCTACTAGCATACCCTTAAAGAACCATGAGAACACCCGTTGTTTTGCCTTCCAATTAGGGTAGAGTTTTAACTTCATGAGCACCAACAAGGGGGAAAACAATAAGAATCCCAACAAGAAGATAGTATTACCTCGAGCAAAACGAATAAACTCTATGAGTGTATCCTTCGTCGTTAATGTACCATCGAAGTCGAATGCATAAACCTTCTTCACCATCATCAAACTCCTTACTTATAGTACATAAATAATGAAAAGGAATGCTAATCCAAAAGCCAAAACGACAAATTGCATGAAACGATCATGCAACATCACCTTCGTCGGATCGCCACTTCTCTTATCAACAACAGCGATTTGGATATAACGCAATAGACCAACAAGAACAAAAACACTGGTTAGATAAAGGTAATCAGTGTGGAAGTTCTGTATTGTTTCGGGGCTAACAGTGTACATGATATAGCACACGAGGGTCACACTAGACGTTATTGTTATTGCTTGATTGATGAAAGTTAGGTTATAACGAATGGTATTTTGGCGTGGTGCATGCCCTGTTTCATTCATTCTAACGACATCATCTCGCCGTTTAGCAAAGGACAAGAATAACATGAGAAGAAAGGTCATTAAGACAATCCACTTACTTAGATGGATACTTGTTGCATATCCGCCAGCTAGGATTCGAAGCACAAATCCAAAGGAAACAACACACACATCAATAATTGCATACTGCTTTAACTTTAGGCAATAGGCTATGTTTAATAACCAATAAAATAGGATTACACTTGCAGTCTCTAGTTGGCTTTGACGTAACAAAAAGGTCGAAAGCATCGACAAAACGAACATCAAGAACATAAGTGTATAACCTTGTGTGATGCTGATTGCACCTGAAGCCATAGGGCGATGGCATTTTACAGGGTGTTGCCTATCGTCTTCAACATCGACAATATCATTCAGACAATAGATAGAAGAGGCTGCAAAACTGAAACAAAGGGCTGTGACAAGCCCTGCATAGACGGACTCTATATGCAATAACGCACCTCCGAAAAAGACAGGAAGGAGTACTACAAGGTTCTTAACCCATTGATGTGGGCGTATTAAACGAATGAGATTCTTCATTATTTCAGCTTATTCTCTAAGGGAGTTATAATTCTTTCTAACATTTGATGGACAATCCATGCAGCGCATAAGGTTATGCTGGTAGTTAATAAGAAGGTGGGCCAATAAGTCCAATGGAGCTGTTCCACATACGCTAATACAAAGTGGTCATGAATAAGATAAGCTTCTAGACTTAACGTTCCAACAAACTTGAAAGCCTTATTGATGGCTACTGGTGTACGACGAAACACTCGATTCAACAATAAGATGGTTGTAATTGTAAGCGGAATATATAACATTCTCTCTTGAAAAAGGGGGAATTGACCGTGCTTCTCTTGCTCTAAAAAGATGCTAGAAGCCAACGCCATGATGAATATTAACCATATCATCCATATTGAAGTACCATCCATTGTATCTTTCCGTTGCACAGATGCAGCCATATTAATGCCTATGAAGAAGATAGGAACTCTACTCCAAAAGATTTCCAAATGCCCGACAGCATTATTAATAGGTGTAACGTATTGTACTAATATACACCACATCAACATCACAACAGGCAACCATCGATAAATAGGGTGCGTGAGGATGAGCTTCATATAGAATGGACTCAAGAGATAAAGGAGCATGATTGCAGGGATATACCAGAACGTTAACTCATCATGTAACCAAAAGTCCCAATTGATCGAGATATCTCCTATCAAATCAATGATGCTTGTGCTATGTCCACTATGTTGTACAAAGGATAAGTCGAGGTAATCGGGAATATAATACAAAGAGGCTAAAAGCAACCAAGTTGGATAAATGCGTAAGAATCTACGAGTGAAGAAGTGGGACAAAGATGGGCGTTTGGTCCATGAGAACCAAAGTCCCATACCACTAAGAAAAAGGAAGATATCAACACCGATATTGCCCATTCTTCTCAATCCGAAGAACATGTCTTCACGAGGTAACCCTACATGGAATAGGATTACAAAGAGCATGGCTGCACCCATTAACTCACCTCGATAGCGGCTGATATTAGCCAATTCTATGTCCTTTATCTTCATATCTTTTCTTCGATGAATCCGTAACTTTTATACTTATCTGTTCTTTAGTCGAGGACTGGGAATACGTTTCATCAATTCTTTAAAGAGCCAAGCCAGGCAGATGGAACTGATAATATAGAGTAGAAGTCCCGTCCAGTAATCCCCTTCGCGAGACAGTGGTATGAAGATCTTACGCGTGATGGGATGACAAACAAATAGTGCTGCAGAAATGCTACCCACCCACGTAAGCATTGCCATAAAGCCTGTCTTATATTCTTTTTGTGCAACTTGCAATCTACTAGCTAGCTTTACAAAACTAACAGAAACAATACAAACTGCCAACGGGACGAAGTACCATGTGACGTAATTAAAGCTCATCAAGACGATAGCAAATAGTGAGAGAAGAAACAAAACAAGGTGAGTTGCTGTATTCAAAGGACGCATATAACGGGCATAAAGCACACCAAAACCAAATGGAAGCATACCTCCTATGAAATTATAACGCCATCTATTCAAGGCTTCTCCCTCAGGGTCACAAGCTAACTGGATGGCTGCACAGATAGCAATTAACAACACATTCCATACCCAATGGCGCCGATAAAGGCAAAGCCGATAGACAATATAGAACTGAATCATCAGTCCGAAGAACCAGTAAGGACCGGGCCATATAATGTCATCAGGGTGTGGTAAGAGGTTGTTAAAAAGTCCCATTTGACCGATAATATCTATCACTGCATAATGATGTGGGCTAGGTGTAATAGCATCCAACATGGTAAATGCAACAAAACCAACTATCATCATGCTGAATAACTTTAGCCAATGATACTTAATGAAGCACCAAACTGGTAACTTTTCCTGCACAAGTTGGCTATTTCCACGTGCTACTTCCTCCTGTTGCTCATACTTCATTGTCAATCCATAAGCCGAAAGGAAAAGGAAAACAGGTACTCCATAATGACCGAAAAAAGACAGAATATGAAAGAAGAAGAGTGTATCCAACGGACTATGTATCACATGATAGAACCAGTTAACATTCTCTTGAAAATACTGATACTCGTTCTCCTTCACCACAGGAGCTAGCCAGTGGAAATAGTTATGGAGGAATATTCCTATGATGGCAAGGCCTCTCAAGGCATTACACTCTGCTCTTGTCAAGAGTTCTCTTTTCATTTCTTTGCTTCAACAAGTTTATCGTAATCGGTCGTATTCTTTAATAATCGAGGTCGTCTCTCATCATACTTCGAACTCAAAATATTATATTCAGCATGATAATCCTTCGTATGTATGCCCGCTAAATACAATAACATGTGAGGCAAGGCATCTGTCATAAAACGACGATTCTTCGCTGCTTTAATCTCACGGAACACTTCTGGATGATTTGCAACATACTTCTTTGAACAATAAACCCAGAATGGTATCTCGAATTCAAACCTAGCCAAATCATAGTCAATAGCGGCTGAATGCTTCCTACAAATAAAACCTCTATTCCCTTCGTAACACTCTTCTCCATGGTCAGGCATATAAATGACGATGGCATCTTGGTTCTTGAAACGTTTGACGATTTGGTTTACTATTGAGTCATTGTATAGTATTGCATTGTCATAATGCGCCAAGACGCTACGTTCACTCACATTCAGATCACTCCGTTTGTTGGTATAATCATCTGCATGAAAGTGTCTTCTATCGCTTGGATAGCGTTGTTTGTAAGCCACATGTTGCCCAATTAGATGAAAGATGATAAGGTTATGATTGGTACTCTGCTGCTTCTCTTTTTTATCGAAGTCATCGAGCAAACCACTATCATATTGATATAATTGATCATTACGAGTATCAAACATAGCTTGAGAAAGCTCTGGATGATTTAAGAAGAAACCGCCACTAAAATCATAAACAGCCTCCTTTGCCTTTGGTAAGAACTGATTGGTAATGAATGTCACATGGTAACCAGCCTTACGAAAAAGCTCTGGGAAGAGAGGATAATCGCACCACTCGCCTTTCTCTCCGACCACATGTAGAGAAAAGACATTCTTAAAAACAAAGCTAGTAAGGTTCCATGGCGATACAACATCACTGAATGGAACGAGTAAACCAGACTTCTGTAACTTTATCTGTCGAGGCGTTGTTGGCATGAAGTAACCATACTGTTGCGAATGATGTTTACCATAACTTTCACCGATGATAAGGACAATATTAGGCGATTTAAACGTACAACTATCCACTTTCACCTTGTCTTTTGCCTCAATCAATCGGTCTATCTGCTGTGAAGCTAACTCATTTGCAAAGATGCTAAAGGCAAGTCTATACACGGGAAGATAGAACTGTGCGCAGTCACTCGTGGTCAGTTCATGTTCGACAGAACCTATCGTATCCATCGAAAACATCTGTACCATTTCCTTCTTATTATGCGCAGAAGTACAAGCAGACCACACCAATAAGCCCAAACTTAACGCTCCTAACACAGGCTGAAGACGATTAAAACCTTTGCAAAGAACCGCATAACTCTTCTGCAACTTATCAGGTAACTGCATCCTTACTTTGCCCCAGAAAGCACAAAGAATATGGATGAGCATTATCAACAGAACCAGCCCCACACCAGAAAAGAGTAGATCAGCACTGAAGTAACTACTAAAGAACTCACTTGCTTCTCTCCCATCTGTTTCCCCAACAAGCAGCAACATTGAAGGGTTTAATGTCGATTGGAACTTCTCCCAACAGAATACATCTGCCATCGTCGTTGCATAGGCAATAACATATAAGAAAGCACGAATCCATCGACGTACACGCATCGGGATGAATGTAAGCAATAGACATACAACATACAAATCAAGGAAGAGTTCCAACCAAAGATTACCATAGACACAAGCATCCGGATTGTCTCTTGGCAACTCTTCATACGTGACTAACACACCGATGAGATACATGAAGAAAAAGAATCGGCCATTCTCCTTAATAGGCTGATACACCTTATTTAATAAGCAAGCTACACTTCTCAAAATTTTCATATACACACTTTCATTTCCTTGCAAAGTTAACTTAAATTTATGATATGTCAACTTTTAACAACAGAATTAACATTATACTCTTTATATAAAGGTGCTTTTTCCAATCTCAATATACCCAATAAATAAAGTGACAAGGGCGCCTCATGTATACTTCAAAGGTAACAAGTAGACATCATAAAGATACTTTTCATCACGACACATAACTGACCATTTCAATTACACAAAACACCTTCTTATTCTTTTAACAATAACCTTTTAAATTAACAGAATCAACACCTTGTGATTATAAAACTTACAAATTAGAAACAAAAAGCATTATCTGGAAAAGAATACTGACCATATTGACAACTAAAAGGAAACAAAAATTCTCTATATTTGCACCAATAGACTAAAGGCGTAAATACAATCACTTAACGAGCACAAGACCTACGTCACAAAAATTATCAGATAATTAACAAGTTAGAGAGAACTAATCCCAAATAATAACTAAATATGAACCAAATGAGAAGAACGAATTTTCTATTACTACTTTTGCTTGGCTTATTCCAAGTAACAAACATTCATGCCGTGGTAAAGGGAGACCGAATTACCACCTATGGTAAAACTTATGTCGTGACTGCAAAACGTGATGCTGGCAACGGACACCCTGCAGCTTACGAAGTTGCTTTTATATCCTCTGGTCTTATGACTGTGAATATTCCAAGAGAGATACAGGACACTGCTAAGGAACACAAATGGAAAGTTACAGCCATTATGGACAATAGTCGTGTACCGAATGCAACATCTGTTACGATCCCAAACACTGTGCGAACGATAAATGCCAATTGTTTGATAGGTAAGAAACTCACAACGATTCACATTCCTGAATCTGTAACAAACATCCAAAACGGAGCCTTTGCTTTTACCTCCGCGCTAACATCCATCACTGTAGAAACAGCCAACCCCTATTATTATTCACAAGATGGCGTACTCTACTCAAAGGAAGATTCGGGCAATAAATGCCTTGTTGCTTACCCTGTAGCAAGGCAAGGAACAGACTACCATATCCCCGATGGAATCGTTGGTATTCGCCCCAATGCATTACAATGGAGCCAGTTTTTAGAAACAGTATATCTACCTAGTACACTTACAGAATTACCTGCGGAAGATGGATACAATGGTTTTACGAGTGCTTTGAAACTAAAGGCTATACAGGTTGATGACGCTAACCCAAAGTTTTCAAGTGTAGATGGAGTCATCTTATCTAAGGCAAAGACAGAGCTTGTTGTCTATCCTAATGCAAAAGACGACGACCCTTATACCATCCCTTCTACTGTCATAAAAATCCTTGAAGGGGCTTTCGGTAGAGTATGCAATATCAAGAATATCGTAATGAATCCACCGCTAAAAGAGATTGGTAAAGAAGCTTTCAAAGATTGCGTACAACTCTGTTCTGTCTCCATTCCTGCTTCTATCACTAAGATTGAGAATGGTGCCTTTTCAGGTGCATACAAGGTAAATAGCTTCCATGTTGATAGTGAAAATCAAGTCTACAAAACCGATGAAAAGGGAGTTATCTACACATTGAATGGAGAAGAACTCGCCCACTTCCCCGCAGGACTAAAGGGTACTTACGAGACATTACCAACTACTAAGAAGATTCTTGAAGATGCCTTTAAAGGAGCACCGAAGATCGAAAAGGTTATATTCAATAGTGGCTTGGAAGAGATAGAGAAAGACGCTTTCCAATATACCACCTCATTAAAGGATATCACCTTTGCGGCACCAGCCACAATTACCAAGATTGGTACCTTTGCCTTCACAGGTGCAGCCTTGGAGACATTAACCTTACCCTCTTCCTTAAAGTCACTTGAGTGGTCGGCTTTTGCTAATTGTAGCAAGTTACAAAGTGTAAAGATTGATAATGGAACGAAGTTAGAAACACTTGGTCGCGAGGCTTTCGCCAACTGCAATAGTCTTGAATCATTCACTTTTGAAGGCAATAGTTATGCAGAAACTATTGGTAGTAACGCTTTTAAAGGCGATAGCAAACTAAGCAGTTTCACCTTTCCTGCTAAAGTGAAAACCATCGAGGAAGCAGCTTTCAATGGATGTGAGAATCTAACATCTATCACCTTCCCTACTAATGCAGAGATAACAACCATTGGTAAAGGTGCTTTCCAAAATGCGCTTGCGTTAACAGGTATAGAATTACCCACTTCGGTAACAACCATCGAAGAATCTGCCTTCAATAGTTGCCAAAATCTAAAAGAGATAAAGATTCCCGCACAAACAAATAACATCAGTCCACAAGCCTTTCAATTCTGTGGTAAACTAAAATCATTCACTGTTGACGAAGCTAACCAAACCTACTCTAGTGTAGACGGATTCCTCTTGAGCAAGGATAAGCACACTCTCATCTCCTTCCCTCCAGGAAAGGCTGACACTTACTATACCCTCTTGCCTCCTACTATTGAGAGGATTGGAGACTACGCATTCTACTATAATAAGGATCTTGAAAACATCACGCTCCCTGAGAATGTCACAAGTATTGGACAATATGCATTCGACAAGTGTGCTAAGTTGAACACGATTGCTTTCCTCAACAAAACACCTATTCAAGAAGTAAACATTGGACAAAAGGCTTTCAATGAAGAGAACATCGACAAGTCAAAGATTGATATTAGTGTGCGTCAAGATGCCTACAATTCCTACAACACAAATACATTTTGGAATGCTTTCCACCAAGTAATTAGTTCTTTCAAGACTGATAAAGGGTATGGAGCAACCGAATACTTCATTCTCTCAAAGAAGGCTGTAATGGTAGTCGATGTGCAGAGTGACGTTTTCACCTATGTTGTTCCTCAAAAGGTCCAAGCTCCTAACATTCCTAATCATGACTATGAGGTGCGTCTATGGAACGACCGAGCAATGGCAAACAACAACACCAATATACAAGAAGTTGTATTTAATAGCCAACTTGATTACATGGGGATTGATGCTTTCAAAAACTCTAATGGAACAACAACTGTCACTACTCTCTTCTTCACAGGTAACCCTCCTAAAGATATGAGCTCTAAGAAGTGGGACTTAGGAACTACTTACTCGGAATTCGATAACCATATTACAAAGATCTATGTAAAGAAGACTAAAGTAGAAGACTATCGATCTGCTATAGGATGGACAGGCTATGCTAATCGTGTTGACTATCGGATTAAAGACTTAAAGATAACTCACAAGTATGGTACTTTCTCACGTGAGTTTGATACCGATTTGAACGATTATTTCCGCACGAAAGGAGCCTGTAAACTAGCTGCATTTGTCGCCTCTGAAACTGGTATTGTAGCTGGTCATGCAGACTATAACAGCAATAAGGCGGATAAGATAGTAGTCATGCGCAGTATTGATGGATATGGTGGTGCACCTAATGACTATGGTTATCTTCCTGCAGAGACTGGAACTCTTTTAAAGATATTAGATATAGAGACTTTGCCCTACGATTACTATTACACCATCGGAGAAAAGGATCAGAACACTTATAACATAACGTCAAATATTATGCAGACCGTTACAGAAAAAGGGCGTACTATCACAGCTGGCACAACCCCTCTCTATGTTCTCAATGCCAATGAAGGGGTCTTTTATAGAGTTCCAATAGCTGTCGATATGCCTGTTCATAGGGCTTATGCATTAATTCCCTACACAGCAGGTCATGCCAAAGTGAGCTTTATGTTTGAAGGAGATGAGCAACTCAATAGTAATCCTACATCTATCAACAACGTACAGACAAAAGACTTTAATAATACACCTTATTACAACCTCAATGGTCAACGGGTAGAGAAACTACAACGTGGTGTCTACATCCATCAAGGAAAAAAGGTGGTTGTTAAATGATTAAAGTAATGGACTTCATGTCTATTCTACTTATTGAGAATACAAAAATTAACTGATAACAAACAATCAATAACAGCCATCATGAAAAAGAATACATATATAACTCCGCAAATAGAACACATCATATTACCAACTGAAGCTATGATGCTGACAGCATCGCCAGGTGTTTCTAGCCAACCATATAACCCAAGTATTCCCGTAGGAGCTAAACCCATTCCCTTCGATGAGGATGAGATTGCCCCCGAACCAACGCATTACTCTCTATGGGATGAGGCTGAGTAATAAACTTTACTATGCCTCCTTATCTTCTTAAAGAGTGTTCTTGTATTAGGAAAATAGATTAAAAATTAACAGGGAACAAACTAATATTTTAAGATTAATAATCTATTTCTCTAATACAAGAGCACTCTTTTCTATGTTAACAACGGGCATCCACAAACATGGCTAAGCGTATTTTGTAATTGTGTAAGTTCCATTGTTTCTTTATTTTAAAGTTTCCAAATACAAAGATAAGAAAAATATGGGCTTACACACTTTTTTAAGACAATACCGCCATTATGTTTATCTTGTTATTATGATATTTAGGAAAATCACAAAATCACAATCACAAAATCACAAAATCAATTATGGTAGTATCATGCTTTTTCTTTATGTAGATAATATATCATTATATATTATTATTTATTAATAAGGTATTATATTATATTAGGAATCCCTTTTACACATTGAAAATCCTTTTTGTGATTTTGTGATTGTGATTTTATGATTGATGTGATTAATTGAACTTTATCCCATTAGGAAAAGGTCAAAAAAATCATTCTGTCTTATCGTTCCTCATTCTTCATTTGTTTATCTCTCTGTAACACAAGTTATTACAGAGCCATTTGCAATACTTGTTATCCCAGCACCTCAAAAAACTAATGTTTTCTTTAAAATTCTACTTACCTTTGCAGCACAGAAAAGAAAAAGAAGCACCATCCTCTACCTCCAACCGCTACCTCTTAACCTCTACCTAATGCATGAAACAGCTACAATGGAAGAAAGTCGTAAGTTCAAATGTTAATGATTAAAGTTCAAAAAGGTTAGTATTAATAGGCTCAGAGGTTAGTGTTAACAGGCTTAAAGGTTAGTATTAATGACCAATAGGTAAAATAATGAAATTCAAAGACCAATGCAAAAAACCTATGTCTAGCTTTTTACAGATATCCGAGAGGTTTCAGCCTACCAAATGTCCATTACGCCAAAGATAATATTTTGGGTAGAAAGCGATATGAAAAAAAGGTACACCTCATAGCTTGCTTGCTATTTCGATATACCTTCTCTCGCCTTTAATATTTTATCAACGTGATTAAACGAAGCTAATTACGCCTTCAACCGTACCTTTAGAATCAGTCTCTTCCTGTCCTGTCTCTGGAGAACTGATGTGTTTGATGTCTTTTATCATTTGCTTTGTGCGCTTGTAAGTAGGTGTATTCTCTACGGCAAGAATTACATCCTCATTGTCAAGCTCATCTGCTGTAAAGCGATAGATATGAGGGCGATGTTTGTATTGAGTGTTGTTGTTGTCCCTATAGAAACGTTCACGGCGGTCACGACGTTCTGCATCTTTCTCCTCATTATCGGCTCTTCTTGCTGCTTCTTCTGCGGATAGTTTCTGTATGTGTCGTCCCATACCATCAACATCCTCTATGCCGAAACCAGTTGCAAGGATGGTTACTTTTACCTTCTGATCAAGTTCTGGGTCAATTGCCAATCCCCATTTCAGTTCGAAGTCTTCGCTGAAATGATTCATAAATTCAGTTACGTCCCCCATTTCTTCCATAGTCAAGCCAGGGTTGTCCTTGTCATTGCTATTGAAGTTGATGGATAGAAGGATTTTCTTGGACTTGTAGACATCGTTGTCGTTGAGTAATGGTGAGTTAAGTGCATCCTCTATTGCTTGCTTTACACGGCCTTCTCCTTCACCATAACCTGTTGACATGATTGCTACACCACCATCCTTTAGAACCGTTTTCACGTCATTGAAGTCGAGGTTCATAATACCATGTACAGTGATGATTTCTGCAATACTTTTTGCTGCAACGCTAAGCGTATCATCAGCTTTACGGAATCCGTTTAGGAGGCTAAGTTCTGGATAGATTTCACGTAATCTTTCGTTGTTAATAACGAGAAGAGCGTCAACATGTTTAGCCATCTCTTCTACTCCGTCTAGCGCCTGATCAATCTTCTTTGCACCTTCGAAGCGGAAAGGAATGGTGACAATACCAACAGTGAGGATACCAAGTTCTTTACTGACTTGTGCAATGACAGGTGCTGCACCTGTACCTGTTCCGCCTCCCATACCAGCCGTGATGAATGTCATTTTGGTTCCATCATTGAGCATCTTCTTGATGTCATCGATGGTTTCCTCGGCTGCTTGTCTTGCGCGCTCAGGGCGGTTTCCTGCTCCCAATCCCTCCTTTCCTAGTTGTAAATGAACGGGAACAGGAGAATCGTTGAGAGCTTGTGCATCTGTGTTGCAGAGGACGAAGGTTACGTCATGTATACCTTCTTTATACATATGGTTGACGGCATTACCACCGCCACCACCAACACCAATGACTTTGATTATGCTGTCAGTAACGTCGCCATCGCCGAAGTCTAATACGTCTATTTTATTATTATTATCTGTCATAACAGTATGTGTCTATATGATGAATATACTTATTATTTGTATCCCATGAAAGTGTTACTCTTCGTCTTCTAGCATCTTGCCTCCAAATTCCTTTGCTTTACGAACGAACTTGTTCCAGAAACTATTGCGACGTTTCTCTTCTTCTCTTTCACGTTCTCTTGCTTCTTCCTCTTCGCGTAGCTTGCGTTCTTCTTCTTCTCTCTTACGGCGTTCCTCTTCAGCTTTACGTTTCTCTTCTGGAGTGGGGACAAAACCTTGTCCTTGTGGACGTGTATTAGTGTTTGTAGCTGTTGTCTCTATTGGATGGGCAACAGCTACATCTTTTGCTTCAAAGAGAGTGTTAGCAGCAGGGTTATATGCTGCACCAGCACAATTCATGTCTCCCTTTGCTAGTAAGCCTAATATGGTGTTTGTTTCACCATTTTTTGCAGTTATTTCTGCATGACTTGAGGTAATGGTTTGTGTGACGAACTTAGCCTTACGAATCTTTTCTATACGTGTAACATTGCGTACTAAACATTCGATATTTTTAAGATTCATACCTCCACCTGTAAGTATGATTCCACCGAGGAGCTTGTCTGTATATTCTGATGGAACCTGACACCATACATTCTCGATAATTTCCTCTGCACGTGCTTCAACGATTTCGATGAACTTCCGACTGTCTACTGTTCGTTCGGCATCTATAGAGTATTTAAGGTTGTTGTCAATTTCGTTATTGTCAGTGAATGCAGAGCCATACTTCAGTTTCATAGCCTCAGCTTCTTTTTCTTCCATCTGCAAGGACGCTATATCTTTGTTGATATTATTGCCTCCTAATGGGATTACAGCGAGGTGGCGAAGAATATTCTTATAATAGACAGAGACGGTCGTGGTGTCAGCACCAAGGTCGACAAGTACACAACCTCCACGTTTTTCGGCTTCGCTGAGTACGCCATCAGCCAAGGCTAATGGTGCTAGGTACATTTCTGCTATTGCGATTCCTGCCTTTTCAAAACAGCTATTTAAGTTGTTGTAAAATGACTTGCGCCATAGAATGTTTAAGAAGTTTCCTTCCAAGCGTGTGGCCTTAATACCGACAGGGTCTAGGGAGTATTGGTTATCGACCTTATACTCCTGAGTAGCAGCATCTAAGATTTCTTGCTCAGGGTAAGTCATATTTCTGTTAGCATCCATCAGCTCATTTATCATATCTGATGTTATGATGGTATCTGAAGGAAGATCCTTAACAATAACGTTACGAACGCTACGTATAGATTGTCCTCCTACACCTACATAAACCTGAGAAATCTCATATTTCAGTTGTTTCTTGAGCTTATTAATAATGCTGGTGAGGCACTGTCCGGTCTTGTCGATGTTATAGACTACACCTTTGCGAATACACTGTGATGCATCTTCCTTAGCAACGGCTAGCACGGAGATACTACCGTCAAGATTTTTCTTGCCGGCGATTCCCATAATCTTTGATGAGCCTAATTCAATGGCTACTATGAACTCTGCCATATTCGTTAAGTATTATATTTCTTAGTTTTAATGTTCTTTTCTGTCTGATACATGTACATTCTTCTACGTGATTGCATGTTGACTTATTCCGTTGGACCATCTGCTACTTGTTCTTGTCGGTCAACCTCTTTACGTGCTTTCTCACGTTCCTCCTCCTCTGTACGTTGTCTGTCTTTTTTCTTTTCTTCTTTAGCTTCTTTGGTGATAGCTTCTGCTTCTTTTCTTTCAGCTTCCGCATCTCTTCGTTTGCAAACAATCTGATTATCAAATTCAATATCAATATATGAATACTTGTTCCATCCGACTTGTGATAAACCATATCGATAGAACTTCTCCAATCGTGATAATTTGTTGTTTACGAAAGAGCTAATCTCTCGGTTACGTGTCCACCTGTTGCGATTAAGAGGTAAATACCCCATGAAGATTATATGGTCTCCCACGCGTGGAACTAGTTCTATACCATAATCTGGGAGTACATTTATTTGCTCTATTTGATTAATCCAAAAAGGCGATGCACTGATAGCCTTAGCAAGTGGTGCAATATAGAGCTTTGCAAAGATATTATTTATATTACCTGTCGCAATAATTAAATCGCTTGTATATTTAGAATTGGGGAGTATTCCTCCATTGTCGTCAAGATAGTAGTCACCACCATGTTGGCTCTTTATACGGATAATAGGCATACGTTGAGTAATCTGTATGTTGATATGTCCGTTCTCCGTCTTGTAACATTGAGCAGTCTTCACAAAAGGTCCATCTTTGAGAGTTTCTTCGATGTCTCGTGGATTGATATTCTCCATCTTTTTATTAAGAGGATAGAGATTGTTCTTTTGTAAGATATGCTTTATCTCCTCTGCTGTAAGGAATCCAGCATTCTTGGAATCAGATATTTCTATGTTCACCTTCGTGCATACTTTACCTTGCTCATCTGGATTGTTCCAAGCGGTAACAGCCATGATGAGATAGAAAGCTAGTATGATGTCCAGCGCAGTGATAATAATCTTTTTCCACTGAATGTACATGTCTTATCTTTTCTTTAGGATGCTTTTTCCTTTTATATATTTAAAACTTTCAACTTAGTTTTTGCTCTTTAGCTTTGATAATCTCGGCAATTTCTGGTACATAATTATCGAGGTTACCAGCTCCGAGGACTACTAATACATCGAAGTCATGTGCTTTGACGAAATTCAGAACATCGTCTTTTTGTATCATCTTCTTCTCTATATTGGGGCGTAGGTTATCGTAAATGAGCTTACTTGTAACACCTTCTATTGGTTGTTCACGTGCTGGATAAATCTCAGTAAGGATAACCTCATCAAAGTGACTTAATGCATCTGCGAAGTCTTTATAGAAATCACGAGTACGCGTATAGAGGTGCGGTTGGAAGATAGCTGTTATCTTTCTATCTGAATAAAGTTCCTTCAAACTTTTAGCACTCTGTAATATCTCTTTTGGATGATGACCATAATCAGATAGGAAGACATGACGATCGTTCTTTATCTTGAAGTCGAAGCGGCGATCAACGCCACCATAGGTTCTCATACCTTCACGTAGCTCTTCAGCGGTACAACCATTGAGTTGTGCCATAGCCATTGCAGCGACACCATTTTCAATATTGATTGGGATGGGTTGACCGAGTTCTACATTCTTCACTATTTCTACAGGAGAAATAAAGTCAAAGGTTATAGTTCCATTCTTTATTTGGATATTCTCAGCATGGAAGTCACCTTCCTCACGACTATAATTATATACTTTGACCCCTTCTTGTACATGTTGCTTCATCTCAAGATCTTTATGAATAATGAGTGCACCACCTGGTTGTATGAGTTCTGTGTAATGGCGGAAACTTTCAAGGTAAGCCTCTTTCGTGCCATATATGTCTAGATGGTCTGGATCGGTAGATGTAATAACGCTCATCCAAGGACGTAGCCAATGGAAAGAACGATCGAACTCATCAGCCTCGATCACAACATAATCGCTGTGGGTAGAGAGGATATAGTTTGTGCCATAATTCTTAGAAATTCCACCTAAGAAAGCATTGCAATCTAAGTGACTTTGGTGCATGATATGGGCACACATGGTTGATGTAGTCGTCTTACCATGGGTACCTGCAAAACAGAGTCCTTTGTGTGTTCTAGTAAGTGTTCCTAGTACTTGTGCACGCTTCTCTATTACAAAGTTATTATCATGGAAGTATTTCAATTCTGCATGTGTTGATGGGATCGCAGGTGTATAGACAACCAATGTTGTTAATGGTTGCCGACATGCTTCAGGAATGAGATTTACATTTTCTTCATAGTGAATCATCATTCCTTCCTTTTCTAACTGATGGGTAAGTTCTGATGGTGTCTTATCATACCCAGCAACAACTAATCCCTTATGAAGGAAATAACGAGCAATAGCACTCATTCCAATACCACCTGCACCAACGAAATATACTGACTTTATATCTTTTAGTTCCATGTATCTATATCTTTTCTAACTTTATTCTCTTTGGCGGATTTTTGTATTCCATTTACTTTTACAACAAATCTCCTCGTATAAGTAAGATTATGAATTGATGAGTTTAATTACCTCGTCTGCAATAACATCTGCCGAGTTTTGTAGTCCCATCTTTTTTACATTCTCACTAAGGCTGGCTAATTCTTGATTATCAGATATTGTCTCCAATGCTAGTTTCAATAATGTGTCGGGAGCCTCAGAGTCCTTTACGTAAATTGCAGCATGCTTATTTACTAGTGCCATTGCATTCTTAGTTTGATGGTCTTCTGCAACATTAGGACTTGGAACAAGGATTACAGGTTTACCTATGAGTTGGAACTCGCTAATAGAACTTGCACCTGCACGGCTGATGATTAAGTCTGCTGCTTTATAAGCTGCCCCCATATCACTAATAAAGTCCATTATCTTCAAGTTAGGAAGTTCCTTACCCTTCATAAATTCCATTATCTGCTGATGGTAGAATTTTCCTGTTTGCCAAATAAATTGCACATCTGTATTGGCTACTAGGTCTAGATGCTCCATGATAGAACGATTAATGGTGCGTGCTCCAAGGCTACCTCCTACTAATAAAATAGTCTTTTTATCACTCTTCAACCCTAGACTCTCTCGTGCTTCTTCGATAGAGAGTGGTGTATTTAAGACGTTTTGTCGTACAGGGTTTCCTGTCATAATAATCTTATCAGCAGGGAAGAATCGTTGCATACCTTCATATGCAACACATATCTTTTTCACACGTTTAGCCAATAGTTTATTCGTCACACCAGCATATGAGTTTTGTTCTTGGATGAGACATGGAATTCCCATCTTAGCACATGAATAAAGTGTAGCACCGCTGGCATAACCACCTACACCAACAGCAACTTGCGGCTTAAAGTCTTTGATAATCTGGCGTGCCATACGTAAGCTTTTCCATAACTTATACAATACTTCGAAGTTTTTAAGTATATGTGCACGATCAAAACCTTTGATAGGTAAGCCTTTTATCTCATATCCTGCAGCGGGTACGCGTTGCATCTCCATACGCCCTAAAGCTCCCACGAAGAGAATCTTAGCATCTGGATGTTTTGCTTTAATCGCATTCGCAATAGATACAGCAGGGAATATATGTCCTCCTGTACCACCGCCACTGATGATTATTCTTAATTCCTTGTCCATTTCAAACTTGTTTACTAACCCACAAAGGTAATCAATTTTTTCGTCTTCTTCGAACTTTAAGTCTTTTTTAAGAATCTGTTGCTTGTGTAATAACTTCCTGTGCCTCCTCCGTAGAAGGATTGCCGGCTTTTTTCTTTTTAGCCGATCGGCTGATACTCAAGATGACACCTATATAGACACAATTAATGATTGTTGATGTTCCTCCCTTACTTATAAGTGGTAATGGTTGACCTGTCACTGGGGCTAGTCCAACAGCCACTAGCATATTGAATAGGGCTTGTGTTACCAGTAAAAATGCAATACCCATTGCAAGAAAAGCAGGGAAGGAATTTTCACATCGATTAGCTATGATACCTGTTCGGAAGAGCAGGATGATGTAAAGGAATGCTACAATAGCCGCTCCTTCTATGCCCATTTCTTCAATGATGATGGCATAGATAAAGTCTGAGAAAGCCTGTGAAAGGAAGTCACGTTCTGTTGAGTTCCCTGGTCCTTTACCCACGACATTCGATGTGGCGATGGCAATATTAGCGTGTGCCACTTGTGCATCTTTATCTAAATCATAGTCCTTTGGTGCCACATATTCATTATTAAAGAACTTCTTAATACGTGCTTTCCATGTGTCAGCACGATGTAAGATCTTTCCCAAAGAACTTGGAGAATCTTCCTGTTGTTGCTCTTGTATGGTTTGTTCGGTGAGGTTTTGCTTTGTTGATAAGTCATTTTCTACCTTTTTATCATCACCAACAACCATGACCATTATAAGTGTGAATACGATAACCAGTGCAACTGCTCCAATTAACCTTCCAATCTGATTGAATGGTACTCGCCCAACTATCATCATAAGAACAATGGTTAAGGAGATGAGCATAGCTGTAGAAAGGTTCTCAAGTAGAATTAAGAAAATGAATCCACCAGATAATAGCAAGATATCTCGGAACGCCTTTCTATCGGCTCCATGGTCGGTCTGCATGGCACTAAGTATCTGTGCAACTGCTAGCACAAGTGCGCCCTTTGCAATCTCAGAAGGTTGAAATTGTATACCTGCAAAACTTATCCATCTATTTGCTCCGTTGGTAGTTTGTCCTGCAACAAGAACCCACAATAGTGTTATTAATGCTACACCAAGAAGAATGGGGGTAATCAGTTTGAAGTACTTGCATTTGATATTTAATACTACCACCATTAAGCCTATTCCAACAGCGAGAATACTGCAATGGTAGATAATAGGACTCCAATAATTTCCTCCTTTGTATGATAGTGAACTTGAAGCCGAATAGACCTCAATGATACTAATAATACATAGGAAGAAGAATACCATCCATATGACCTTATCACCTTTAAAAAGGTTACTGAGAGATTTATTGTTCATTTCCTTTCTTTCCGTTATCGAGCATCAGTATCTTATAAAGCTCTAACTAATGCTTTAAACTGGTCTCCTCTATCCTCCATATTTTTAAAGAGGTCAAAGCTAGCACAGCATGGGCTTAACAAGACAGTGTCACCTGGTTTTGCCATATCTGCACATGCTGCAACACAATCTTTCATAGAGTGTGTGTCGCGAACAGGGATTCCTAAGCTATCAAAATTGTCGTGGAGTTTTTTGTTATCAGCACCTAGATAAACAAGTCCAGAACATTTCTTTTTCACTAAATCTTTGATGGCATTATAATCATTCCCTTTATCTTTGCCTCCAAGAATGAGGATTGTTGGGGTTCGCATACTCTCTAATGCATACCAACAAGCGTCTACATTTGTAGCCTTTGAGTCGTTGATATATTGAACTCCAGCCACCTTGCAAACCTTCTCTAAACGATGTTCCACACCTGGGAAGTCGCTTAGGCTCTTGCGGATACACTCCTTTTTTATACCGCTGATGTTTGATGCTATACCAGCAGCAAGAGAGTTATATATATTGTGACGACCTGTTAATGACAAGTCTTCCTGTTCCATGTTGAAAGGTTCAGGTTGTTCTATCTTGTATTGTCCTTCTTCAATATAACCAATGCTACCATTCTCCTTTAGCTCTGAAAAAGGATAGCATACGGCATGTACATCGAACTTCTTTAGCTCGTTCTTAATCACGGGATCATCATTCCAATAGATGAAACTATCGTCCTTAGTTTGGTTCTGAATGATACGCATCTTGGCATCAGCGTAATTCTCAAACTTGTACTCGTAGCGATCCAAATGGTCTGGAGTGATATTTAAGAGGATAGCGATATTTGCGCGGAAATCGTACATATTGTCAAGTTGAAAACTACTTAACTCTATGATGTAATATGCATGTGGATCCTCTGCTACCTGCAATGCCAGGCTATTACCTATGTTCCCAGCTAATCCAACATCGTATCCAGCATTCTTAAAGATGTGATAGATGAGGCTTGTTGTAGTTGTTTTCCCATTACTGCCAGTGATACATATCATCTTCGAGTTGGTATATCTACCAGCAAACTCAATCTCACTGATGATGTGTATATTCTGTGCCATGAGTTTCTGAATCATTGGAGCCTCTTTAGGAATACCTGGACTCTTGATGATTTCGTCTGCATTAAGGATCTTCTCCTCTGTGTGGTGTCCCTCTTCCCACTCTATATGATGCTCATCCAGGAGCTTCTTATACTTGTCTTTAATAGATGACATGTCTGAGACGAAGACATCAAAGCCCTCTTTCTTTGCTAGTACAGCTGCACCAGCACCGCTCTCTCCTGCACCAAGTATTACGATTCTTTTCATATCTATTTCCTTTCTTTTCTTTCCTAATATCTACTTGGATGATGTCTTAGTATTTACATCGTCCTATTAAGATAAGCCTTTCTTCAATACAAGGAAGCGTCCTTCTTCGTAGGAATAAACGCCTAGTTAGATGGCTAATAGGCGTTTCCTTCTTTTGTGTAAAGAGCTTGATAGTATCGAGAAAGCGTATTTATCTGATTTTAAGAGTGATAATTGTTAATGCCGCAAGTATAATCGTTACGATGATGAAACGCAAAGTTATCTTGCTTTCGTGTACTGCTCCATGTGGTACTTTTATCAGATACTTGCAGTCGGGGTCTAATTGTGAATCCTGAGTACGGAAGTTATCATGAATAGGAGTACGCTTGAATATACGCTGCTTAACGCCTTTACGCTTACCTAATTTGTAATACCAAACTTGTACGATGACACTCAAACTCTCAACGAAGAATATTCCACAGAGGATTGGAAGCATCAATTCCTTATGTATGATGATAGCTCCTACAGCAATGATACCACCGATGGTTAAGCTACCAGTATCTCCCATGAAAACTTGGGCAGGGTAAGCATTATACCAAAGGAAACCTATCAGTGCTCCAATAAATGCCATGAAGAACACTACTAGCTCCTCCGTTCCTGGAATATACATAATATTCAAGTAGGCTGCATATTGTATGTGGCTACTGACATAGGCTAAAATTCCGAGAACAACACCGATTATAGCGGAGTTTCCAGCACACATACCATCCATTCCGTCATTAAGGTTTGCTCCATTAGAGACGGCTGTTACAACGAGAATGGTCATGATTACGAATAGAATCCAACCACCAGCTGTTTTATAGTCTCCTAAGAATTCAACTAGTTTGGAGTAGTCTAAATTATGTGACTTTACGAATGGTATTGTCGTCTTTAACGTTTTCTCTGCCTTAGCTTCATGTTTAACAACTATTTCCTGACCATTCTGATTAGCCACTTCTAGATTCATGTTCGCTTTAACATCAGGTGAAGCCCAAAGAACAACACCTACAATGAGTCCGATACTGACCTGTCCTATAATCTTATACTTACCTTTTAAACCCTCTTTATTGTGCTTGAAGATCTTGATGAAGTCGTCCATTCCACCGAGAAAACCCAACCATATAGTTGTAATAATCATCAATATCAGGTAGATGTTACGCAATCGACCAAGCAAGATTACAGGTACTAGCAGAGCAATAATAATGATTATACCTCCCATGGAAGGTACTCCAATCTTCTTAACACCGAATGGGTCTATGCTAGCATCACGTTGAGTCTCTGTTATTTGTTTACTTTTAAGATACTTGATAAATCGTTCTCCGAACCATGCTGATATAAGCAATGCTAATATCATAGCCAATATGCCACGGAAACTAATGTACCCCCACAGATGGGAGCCACTTATACCGAACTGATCTAACCAGCGGAAGATATAATATAGCATATTACTTGTCTTTATTATTCTTATTTAATACCAAAAATCTCACGAATGACTTCGTGGTCATCAAAGTGATGTTTAACACCATTGATTTCTTGGTATGTTTCGTGTCCTTTACCTGCTACTAAGATAACGTCTCCCTTCTTTGCCATCATTGAAGCAGTACGTATTGCCTCTTTACGATCAACAATGTTGAGTACTTTCTTACGTTGTGTAGCATCAAGTCCTGCCATCATGTCATTGATGATAGCCTGTGGATCTTCATCACGTGGATTATCACTAGTAAGGATAACAGTGTCGCTTTGCTTAACAGCCTCTTGTGCCATCAATGGACGTTTACCCTTGTCACGATGACCGCCAGCACCACATACGGTTATGATATGTCCACCCTTATTATCCAAAACATCATGGATAGCAGCCAAAACATTCTCTAGTGCATCAGGGGTGTGTGCATAGTCAACAATGGCTGTGAAGCCTTCTGGGGATTGAATAGGCTCAAGACGACCATTCACACTCTTCAATGTGCTAAGTGCGAGGAGTATCTCATCTGTTTTCTTGCCCAGCATCTTTGCTGCACCATATACAGCCAATAAGTTGCTAACATTGAATTTACCAATAAATTGAACGCCTACCTCTTTTCCATCAATCTCTAGGTACATACCTTCGAAATGACACTCAAGAATTTTTGCACGGAAGTCTGCCATGCGTTTGGTTGAGTATGTCTTGATGGTAGCTTTCGTGTTCTGCACCATGATCATCCCATTCTTGTCGTCAGCATTTGTTATGGCAAAGGCATGCTTTGAAAGACCATCAAAGAACATCTTCTTCGCATTTCGATAGTTTTCGAAGGTTTTGTGATAATCTAGGTGATCACGTGTAAGATTTGTAAATATAGCTCCAGTGAAGTCTAATCCACCGATACGGTGCTGATGAATCGCATGGCTAGAACATTCCATGAATGCATATTCACATCCAGCTGCAACCATATCTGCTAAGAGTCGATTGAGTTCTATTGGATCTGGAGTTGTGTGATCGGCTGGTATTGCCTTATCATCGATATAGTTGCATACGGTAGATAATAACCCAACTTTATAACCGAATTCACGGAACATATTATATAATAAGGTGGCAATCGTAGTCTTGCCATTTGTTCCTGTGACACCAACTAACTTTAGTTTATGTGATGGGTCTCCATAGAACAATGTTGCAACTTCGCCAGCAGTTTTCTCAGTTGATTCAACCTGTACGTAGGTAACATTCTCATTCAGAGTGTCTGGCATGTCTTCCAATAATACAGCCACCGCACCTAGTTCTATAGCCTTTCCTATAAACTGATGACCATCTACTTGTGTTCCTTTCATAGCAATGAATAGATGACCATTAGCAATCTTTCGGCTATCAATGTTTACACCAGTAATTTCAACCTCGGTACTCCCTTTGATGGTAGTAGGGGTGATGTTCTTGAGTAATTCGCTTAATTTCATATCTTTGTTCTATTATATCTTTGTTTATTGTTCACTAGTATGTTAACCCAATCTAAGTGAACATTGCATACCATTTTTTATTTTGTCGCCAGGTGCCAAGCTCTGTTCTATAACACGACCTCTACCTGTAATGCGTACTTTAATACCTCTCTTTTCCATTAGATAGACTGCATCGCGGGCTCCCATGCCACGTACATTCGGTACTAGATTCCCCTGATTTATGTCTTCCTTATGGAAGGTAAGAGTCTTACCATTCTCTGTGGTTGTTCCCCAAACTGGGTTTCCGAAGGGATATGCACCATTCCATCCGTTTGTTACATTAAAGCCAAGTGCATTTAAAACATAGTCTGTTGCTAATAGATTTCCTATCTTTGCTGATGGGATAAGTATCGATGATTTGTCACGTGCATCGGTAACATTCAATTTCAGACTCTGTGCCATTATACCTTCTGCTATATGGTGGAAAACGACGCCACTCATACCACCACCTGAAGCTGGTAATCCGCTCTTTTGAATACAAACGATACAACTATAACGAGGTTTGTCTGCAGGGAAGAAGCCTGCAAAACTAAGTAGATAGTTTACTGCACCAGCCTTATAACCAACTGCACCTTTGGACATCTGGGCTGTTCCAGTCTTACCAGCAACGAGGAATTTGTCTGATCCTGCTCTCTTGCCAAGACCTTCTGATACTACTTCTGTTAGGATTCTTGTAATATCCTTGATGGTACTTTCTTTGGCAATATGTTCTTTTACTACTTGTGGCGGATTGTCATAAATTACTTGACCATTCTTTACGATTTGCTTTACAAAGCGTGGTCTCATCATTTTACCACCATTAGCAATGGCATTGTAGAATGCTAGGGTTGAGATTGGAGGAATCTGTGTTTCATATCCAATACTCATCCAAGGCAGTGCTGTTGCACTCCAGTTGTCATATTGCCCATGGTGATTCTTATGAGGCATACGTATCTTAGCAGGTGATGACCCCACAATTGGTATGTGAAAATTAGTAGCGAGTCCGAGGTCGTAAATACCCTGAACAAACTTCTCGGGATTCTTGTGGTAATGTAAGTCAATGATACGACTAACACCTATATTTGAGCTATATTTCAATGTCCATGGCAGTGTTAACGTACCATAGCCACCACGTGTCCAGTTATGATCTTTCATATCTCTACCATACATTGGCCATACTCCTGAACCTGTTTGAACTGTATAGGTAGTGTCGACCAAACCATCGTCTAGGATTGCCATAATAGAGGCTGTCTTGAAAACAGAACCCGGCTCAAGCAAGTCGCTAACAGCATGATTCTTTACTTCACGATACTGTCCATCGCTGCATTTATCCATATTGACGATGGCTTTTACATCTCCTGTAGCAACTTCCATAACAATAGCCACGCCCACATTACCATTCACATTAGGATCTTTGAGTTCGTCTATTAAGGCTCTTTCTGCTAAGTCTTGCATACCAACATCAATGGTGGTTATGATGTCTGCACCATCGACAGGAGGTGTATCTGTGATGTTTAAGTATTTATTACGAACTTTGCGACGATGAATGATACCATCTGTTCCACGCAATATAGAGTCATATGATAACTCAAGTCCGCATCGTGCCGTATCTTTTGCACCGAACATATCACCAACTGTACGCTGTGCCAATGAACCAAAGGGACGCCGACGAGCATTGAATTCTTCCCAATGAAATCCACTCTTAAACTTAGATAGATGTAATATAGGTAAGGTCTGTATTTCTTTGAATGTATTGTAGTCTATGCGCTCATCCCATATTGGCCAGTGCTTACTCATCTTATGATATCCTTCTAAGAGTTGCTTTTTGAAGTCTGCAGCAGAGCGCTCTGGAAAGATGTTGTTAAGACCTTTGCTGATGTAATTTATACTATCGATAAATGCCGTATCATTGCCTGCTTCTTTAAGAGCATTGAAGTCTAAATACACTTTGAACTCTGGTAGAGAACTAGCCATGAGTTGCCCATCACAACTAAGAATGTTACCTCTTGTAGGTTTTACCCTTACACTATCTTTCTTTTGCGTAGAAGCAACTTCCATCCAATAAGACCTACTAGCAGTCATCGTGTAGATGGTTTTCCCAAGTACAGCAAGTGCAATCAGCGACATCACAATAGCGATGGCGCTGTAACGTGGGATGATTTTTTTATTATTGAACTTGCTCATTTTATTTACTTCTCTGGGACATTTATTATATAAGGTGGGCGATCTGACATTTTCAGAACGCTGTCTTTTCTATTCTTTAGCAACTCTAGAATATGACTTTCTCGAGACTTTTCTGTGAGTTGACTACTACTTGATAATGCTCTATATTTTGCATCTTCTAGCTCTGTGTTAAGCTTATCAATCTCTATCAGATACTTCTGAACGCTGTATCTATTAGATATGTATATAATGGTGAAGCCAACAATGACGAGGATTAACCAAATGTTATTGCGTAACAGACGGGCTGAGAGAATATCGCCACCAAGTATCTTTCTCAAGGTAAAGTTGGATGATTGAGGCTGTTCATCCTCGCGCGCTTGTTCTGCGATTGCTGCTTTGAGGATCTTAACCTCAGCTTCTTCCTCTTTTTTTCGTTCCTCTTCTTGATGTCTTTTCTCTTCTTCCTTTATCTGTCGTTTTGCTTCTTTCTTTCGCTCTTCTTCATCTTGAGCAGGGATGTCCTTAACTCTCTTCTCTATTAATATATCACCTTTAAGGTGGGAAATGTTTGTCCCTTTATTACTATCTGTAATCTCTAAAGCTATTGAAGATGACTCTTCTCTCTCATAGATATCACCTTTGGCAAGTGGATTAATGACCGATTCAGATTTGTCATTATCCGTATTGTCTCTACCACGAAAGCTTTCAGCGGTTACATCTAGATTCTTTATGTCGTTCTTGTCAATCATTTGCTTTCTTTTCTGCTATTCTTAGTTTGGCACTTCTACTACGTGGATTCTGCTCTTGTTCTGCGTTACTTGCTGTGATAACCTTGTTGTTTATTAGTTTGAAAGGAGTCTCTCTCTTCCCATAGAAATCTTGCTTTACCTTTCCTTCAATATTCCCCGACTTCATGATATTCTTAACCATTCGGTCTTCTAAAGAATGATAGGTGATTACTGAAAGACGTCCCCCAGGTGAAAGCAAGTCAGTTGCAGCGTGTAGCATTTCACGTAAAGCATCCATTTCATGATTGACCTCGATGCGTAGTGCTTGAAACATCTTCGCCATGTCTTTCTTCTCTCTTGAATGAGAGAAAAATGGTTCGACGATGGTTAGCAATTCATTTGTACTTTTGAATACCAGCTGTGCTCTTGCCTTGACGATAGCTGATGCGATACGACGGGACTGTTTTATTTCACCATAGAGATATAATATGTTAGCCAGTTTCTCTTCATCTTCTTCGTTAAGAATATCGGCCGCCGTGCGTCCAGAACGCTTATTCATTCTCATATCAAGGGGTGCATCGAAACGGAAAGAAAAGCCACGAGTCTCATCGTCAAAATGATGACTACTGACGCCTAAGTCGGCTAATAAACCATCTATATGGTCTATGTTGTAATAGCGCATCCAGTTCTTTAGATATCTAAAGTTCGAACGAACGAAAGTGAAACGATCTGTTTGATTGTTGCTTAACCCCATCTTGTTAATATTCAGCTCAGCATCTGCATCTTGATCGAAACTATAGAGACTACATCCCTCTTTAAGGCGAGAGAGTATTTCACGACTATGACCTCCACCCCCAAAAGTCACATCCACATATACCCCATTAGGATGAATGTTCAGCCCCTCAATACTTTCGTTGAGGAGTACAGGTACATGATATGTTTCTGCAGTTTTAATCATCTTTTCCGTTTGTTGTGGGTGTCTATTTGTCTGTATTTAATAAACTACTAGAGTCGAAGTCTTCTGTTTCCATGGTTTCTTCCATGGCTTTGCTAAATTCTTCTGCCGACATAAAAGGTTGTTTGGAATCGCTTGTTGACCAGATCTCTATACAATCATCCATCCCTGTAAAACGTATTTGTTGGTTGATGTTAGCCATTTTTAGATATCGCTTAGGGATGAGGAATCGTCCACTATTGTCCAGCGTGATAATTTCGACATCAGTAACAAACTGACGATAAATCATCTGGTCTCGTTTATTCCAACGGCTTAATCGCTTGCGCAAAGTATCCATACGTTGATTCCAAACTGATTGGGGGTATAGTACAAGGCACGCTTCAAAGATGTCTTTGCGCAGTATCAACGAGTCTTCGCCAGATGCGTTTAGCACCTTGCGGAATGTAGCAGGCAGAAAAGCTCGACCTTTCGTATCTGTTTTTGCTTCAATATTTCCTAAGAACCTCATGCGTACTTCTTATAAAACTCGTATTTGGCTTCAAAGTTACATATTTTTCCCCACATATCCCCACCATACTCCACTATATTTTATAAAGGCTCTTTTTTTTGTGAAAATTAACGCTTTATTTGGGGTAAATACAGTGTTCTAAAACCAGTTAGACGCATACTTTTTTTGTCTAAATTGCATATTTTTCGACAAAAAAGATAGCTAATTCAAATGGTTTCGTTATTTTTGCATGTTATTACGAGGATTTCCGATAACATGAGTAGTTCGATAGAGAAGACAATAGACATCGATAAGATACTTGTTGATAAAATGGGTGCAAAGGCAAAGTTTGTACCTTCTTTTGTTGTAAAGTGGTTGAAGCATATTCTTCATGAAGATGAAGTCAATCAGTTTCTGTGGGATAATAGAGGATTGACAGGAACAGCATGGCTCAAAGCATGTGTATCATATCTTGACATGACCTTACAAATTGAAGGTCTAGAAAATCTACCAGATAAGAACGATGGAAAACTTTATACATTTGTTTCTAACCATCCTCTTGGTGGACAAGATGGTGTAGCTCTAGGTGCTATTATCGGGCAACATTATGATGGAAAGTTCCGTTATTTAGTGAATGATTTGCTTTTAAATCTTCCAGGTTTAAAGCCTGTTTGTATTGGGATTAATAAAACGGGTAAACAGAGTAGAGATTTCCCTCGTATGGTAGAAGCTGGTTTTCAAAGCGATAATCACATGTTGATGTTTCCTGCAGGATTGAATAGTAGGAAGATAAATGGACGTATTCATGATCTTGAATGGAAGAAGACATTTATTACAAAGAGTGTCGAATATCATCGTGATGTAGTACCTATCTTTTTTGGAGGTAGAAATTCTGAACGCTTCTACCGCATAGCTCATTTTAGTGATAAATATGTCAAAAAGGTGAATATTGCAATGCTTTTCCTTGTCGATGAAATGTATAAAAATGTTGGGAAAACATTTCGTGTAGCTATTGGGAAACCTATTCCATGGCAAACATTTGATAAGTCAAAAACACCGATGGAATGGGCTAAGTTTGTAGAAGATAAGGTGTATGAATTATAGTTCTATTCGATGAGGCTAGTGATAGTTAAGGGATAAAACTGAATGAGAGAATTAAAGAGAAAGCAAAAGAATAGTACATATATGGAAGAAGAAATCATCCAACCCATCAGTAAGGAAGTGCTCAAAAGCGAGCTGACAGTAGATAGGTTACTTCGCATGACCAATAAGAGTCATAATGAAATCTACGTCATAACAGCTAAAAATGCACCTAATGTAATGAAGGAAATCGGTCGTCTTCGTGAGATAGCATTCCGTAATGCTGGTGGTGGTACGGGTAAGTCAATGGATATTGATGAGTTCGATACAATGGATAGTTGTTGTCGCCAGCTTATTGTCTGGAATCCCGATGCTGAGGAGATTATAGGAGGCTATCGTTATATCTTCGGAAGCGACTGGGAAATAGCTAATGATGGACAACCAGTATTGGCAACAAGTCATATGTTCCATTTCTCTGATAAATTTATGAAGGATTATGCACCATATACTGTTGAATTAGGACGTTCTTTTGTTTCCTTAGAATATCAAAATGTTCGTCGCAATGCAAAGAGTATCTTTGCTTTAGATAACCTTTGGGATGGTCTTGGAGCATTGACAGTCTTGAATCCAGATTGTAAGTATTTCTTTGGGAAGATGACAATGTATCCTTCTTATATACGCCGTGGTCGGGATATGATTCTATACTTTTTAAAGAAGTATTTTGATGATAAGGAAGACTTAATTATACCGATTAAACCATTAAAAATAGATACTCCAATTGATGAATTAGACGCTCTTTTTAATGGTAAAAACTTCAAGGCTGATTATAAGATACTGAATAGTGGGGTTCGTAAATTAGGTTACAATATTCCACCACTTGTCAATGCATATATGAATCTATCGCCAACAATGAAGCTATTTGGCACAGCTATCAACTATGGATTTGGTGAGGTTGAAGAGACGGGAATCTTAATTTCTGTTGATGAGATATTTGAAGAGAAGCGTATTCGCCACATCGAGAGTTTTGCGGATGAGCATCCTGAGTCGTTAGAGTTTACTAGTGGCGCAAATCATGTTATTTATAAGGAAAAATAGGGTGGGGTTATATTCTTTGTGAATAGTTCCTTTTACTTATATGAAAAGGGTAGAGAATCCTTGAAAAGGAGGTTCTCTATTTTTTATATTATACTTTGAAATCATTTAATAAAGTTAATGAGTGAGAGAGTTGAACTTAGTTTCTACCCTTTTCGATGGTTCTCTCTTATCAAATTATTGGTGACTAATATTCTGCGAAAGCATCTTTTTAAATTAAAAATAGATTAATAAGTTATAGAAAATAAATTATTTAATTTATAATAATAGATTATTTTCTAGTGTGGTAAGCAATCTAATCTTGTTTACTTGGCGTTTTCTATTAATAAAGTTAACGCTCTTTATGCTTTAAGTAGATGAATGAAAAGAGTGCATAAAAGAGCCCCTTATGTGACTCATTCAATGCACTCATATTCCTCAAAAGTGTTTTTTAGTATCTAAGAGATACTTGTTATCGATGGAATCGTGATATTTTATCGGATAAATAAAAGCTCTCGATACTTAGGTAGTGTCCATAACTCATCACTAACAACCAACTCAAGCTTATCAATTTGATACCTAATCTTTTCCATCTTAGGTGCTATCGTGTTATGGTAAGTAATGGCTCTCTCACGTTGATTCTCAATCTTATTAGCTACCTTGCGAGCATTTACAAGCTCTTCAATTCCACTTTCGATGAGCGTAGTACGTTCTGCTATCTCACGGATGATCTTGATATTTCGCTCACTAAGTTGCTTACCTTCTACGTCTCCAAAGACGTCCATCATATTCTGTACATTCTTAGCCAATTGACTCTGATAGTGCGTTGCAACAGGTATAATATGGTTCATTGCGAGATCTCCCATGACGCGTGCTTCTATCTGAATCTTCTTAGTGTATGTCTCCCATTTAACCTCATTTCGAGCTTCTAATTCATTGTGACTCAAAACATGTGTGGCTTCAAACATCTTGATGGAGTTGCTATCTAGGTATCGATCGAAGCATACAGGACAACTTGCCTCACAATCTAGTCCACGTTTAGCAGCTTCTACTTTCCATTCGTCAGAGTAGCCGTTTCCATCGAAGCGAATAGGCTTGCAGGCTTTGATATCTTCACGAATAACATCAATAATAGCAGAGTTCTTCTCCTCTCCCTGTGCTATCAGTGCATTTACACGATTAGCAAAGTTGTCAAGAGCTTCTGCTACAGCAGCATTTAGAACAATCATTGCTGATGCACAATTAGCCTCTGAACCCACAGCACGGAATTCAAATCTATTACCAGTAAATGCGAATGGTGAGGTACGATTTCTATCAGTATTATCAATGAAAAGCTCTGGTATCTCTGGTATGTCAAGTTGCATACCTGTTTTGCCAGTGAGTGCAAACAAATCGTCTTTATCTGCTTTCTCAATGTGATCAAGTAGGTCGCTAATCTGCTTACCAAGGAAGGATGATATTATAGCAGGAGGTGCTTCATTAGCTCCAAGGCGATGATCATTGGTGGCACTCATGACAGATGCCTTCAATAAACCATTGTGTTTATACACTGCCATTAGTGTTTCTACAATAAAGACAACAAAGCGGAGATTGTCAATAGAAGTTTTTCCTGTGGCATGCAAGAGTACGCCAGTGTCTGTACTTAAACTCCAGTTATTATGTTTCCCAGAGCCGTTAATACCACCAAATGGCTTCTCATGTAATAGAACTCGGAAACTATGTTTGTGAGCAACCTTCTTCATTAATGACATCAGAAGCATATTGTGGTCTACTGCTAGGTTACATTCTTCGAAGATAGGAGCCAACTCAAATTGTCCTGGAGCGACCTCGTTATGGCGTGTTTTACATGGTATTCCCAACTCAAGAGCCTGTATCTCTAAATCTTTCATGAATGCCTGAACACGTTCGGGGATAGTTCCAAAGTAGTGATCATCCATCTGCTGGTTCTTTGCAGAATCATGCCCCATGAGTGTTCTACCTGTTAGCATTAAGTCAGGACGTGCGAAGTAAAGGTCTTCATCAACAAGGAAATATTCCTGTTCCCACCCTAGATTACTTGTAACTTGCTTTACTTCGGGGTAAAAGTATTGGCAAACTTTAGTTGCTGCAGCATTTACAGCACGTAAAGCCTTTAGTAGTGGGGCTTTATAGTCGAGTGCTTCTCCTGTATAAGATATGAATATTGTTGGGATGCAGAGTGTGTCGTCAATAATAAATACGGGACTTGTCGGATCCCAGGCAGAGTATCCTCGAGCTTCAAAGGTATTTCTTATACCTCCATTAGGGAATGAACTCGCATCTGGTTCTTGCTGAACAAGGAGCTTACCTGAAAACTCTTCAATCATTCCGCCTTTCCCATCATGTTCAATGAAGGCATCATGTTTCTCGGCTGTACCTTCTGTCAATGGTTGAAACCAGTGGGTGTAGTGGGTAACCCCATTCTCTTCTGCCCATTTTTTCATGCCTTGTGCCACTGCATCTGCAATGGATCTATCTAATCGGCTACCATTATCCATGACATCAACGAGCTTCTTGTAGATATCAGCAGGTAGATACTTGTACATTTTAGCACGATTAAACACGAATTTCCCATAGAACTCTGAGGGGCGTTCTGCTGGTGCATTGACTTCTACTGGTCGCTTCTTGAACGCTTCTTCAATAGCTTCAAATCTTAAATTTGCCATATCTTTTACCTTAAAGTGAAACTTCGTGTTGCAAAAATAAACATTTTCCTTATATCTTGCAAAGTATTTAAGAATATATAAGGTGCAAAGTTCTTGATGTAATAATTTAATAGGTTGTAACAGAGAAGAATATGATCTCTCTTACTTTGATTCTTTTAGTAGGGCTGTTGTTATGTGCTTGTTTAATATAGAAGAGTTCATCTTCAATAGTAAAAAAGTGCATATCTGCTCACGCAGACATGCACTTAGCCACTTAACTAAATAACTCAAAAAATTATTTGACTCAAAATATTCTTTAGGTAGTCTTCGTCACGAGGACAATGCCTAAGTACTTAAATTTGACTATTAACTTACTAATAACTATTTAAACGTAATTTGATTGCTACTCAATAATAGCTTTGAATTAACGATTGCAAAGATAAGATATTTCTCAAACAAGTCTGTCTATATAAATAGTTTTTGTTTGTTATAAGTGTAATTTATTATTGTCAATAGTTTAAAAATGCGATTCAAACAACGATTTTATCCCTTTTCATCGAGTTTTTATATTGTTCCTTGTCTTTGAATCTTATGTGTTTGTTGATGTCGTTGGTGGCTCAATGACCTTCCTTCTATAAATGGTTGGCGCAACCCCAAAGCGTTTTTTAAAGGCTTTACTCATGGCCGCAAGGTCACTATACCCACATTCATAGGCAATCTCGGATATATTCTTTCTTTCGTCTTCCAGTAGTTCTTTACAGTATTTCATTCTACACTCACTCTGCCAAGATAAGAATGTTTTACCTGCAAATTCATAAATATAATAAGACAATGAAGAAGTACTAATACCGATTGATTCTGCTGTCTTTTCCATTGTTAAGTCAGCTTCCGATAAAGGAAAGGGTCTCTGTTCTAACCAGGAGTCTATCTTTTCTTTGATACTATTATCTGCATCTGAAATATTGTGTTCTATTGCCATTAAGCTCTTATGAAAGCTGAGATAGAAGATTGTTGTGCAAATGACAAATCCAATAATGAGCACCCTTAAGATAATGTGATAGCTCATTGATGGTACAATCTGACCGATAGTCATGGCAAGAAGTAATAACGCCCATGCTCCATAAATAATACTTCTGAATTTTACACCTCGTTGCTCGCCTCTTTCTTCAACTATTTGCCTCTTATATCGAAACTGTTGATGTATAATTTCGACAAGCATGATGAGTTTACAAAGAAATAACCCTATAGAAAGGATTATCCTTGTATAAATCTGCAAGGGAAATGGTTGATTTAATACATCTATAAGTTGTGTGTAATTATGTATTTCTAACCCTTGCCCCATAACTTTAAATAGGATATGCGGAACGATTAAGGTCGCTGGGACGATATTATAAAATAGCCAAGCATAACGATTCTTATAGATTTGTCCATTGCTAAATGTTGTACAGGTAGCAAGGTAACTCTCCCAAAGTAGGTATAGAATTAACATCGATGGAACGCAAAGAATCTCAGTTTCATCGTTATGTTGATGTATGAAGTAGCTACACAGATAACCTACTAAGAAGAGGTAATTAATCATAATTACTCTGCGTTTAATGGTCAATGGACCGCTCCTAGCTTTGCGGTATTTACGTGCTACTAAAGCGAAGCATATCAGAGTGATTACTAGTGTAACCAGCGTTATTGTATAACTTATAATCATGGTGTTGTGTGTTGTTGTGGGCGGCAAAGATAAGGATTTAAACTGATACTACCTTATATTTTTATCTTTATTAAGTCATTGTTGTTTTCATTATCAATAGAATATCTGTATAAGTGATGTCGGCTGGGCACAAGATCTTAATGGCTTTTAAAGACGCTTCTTTACCAGCGAGCTGTAATTTTTGTAGTATTGTCTTTGCTTTTTCCTCATCGATTACTTCGTTTAGTTTTATCTCTCCTTTTTGGATATAAGGGATGAGATGTCCTTGTATAGTAGCAGGTGTTAAGCTACGCTCCTTAGCAATTTCTTCTATGCTCTTGCCAGTCTTAAAGAGATTAAATGTGACTTCACCCGTACTAATTTTAGGTACTTTAGGAGTTGTTTCTTCGATTTTATTTTTTCTATTTCTACCTGTTTTCTCCTCTAAACTATTAAGTATTGCCTCTTGTTTAGCGGTTAAATAACCATTAATGGAGAACCCTTTTTCCATGATTCTCTCCAATAGCTCATGCTTAACAACATAAGTCTGACGTAAATCGGCATAGTTGTTATCAAAGCGTTTATAGGCTATCTTATTATTAGATTGTACACCTTTTGTCATATCAAGTAGATGACTAAAAATCTCAGTAAGTTGACTATGAAAATAAAGAGCTCCTTTTTTCATACGTTGTAAGAAGTCATCTTCGTGTAATTGATCTGTTGTCATATTACAGATAATACCTTTCCATTTTGAAGAAATATTCATTATCCGTTCGTCAAGATCAATTATTGCCATCTTATGAAGCGTTATGATCTTAGGATACTTATAAAAGTATTCTGTTAGAACACGATAGAGTGCATCTTCACAGGCTTTTAAGTCGGTGAAACTGAACAATTCTAAGAGTAGTTGTCGGTAATACTCAGCTTTCAAAGTAGGTAGTGCTGCTATGCTTTTTGCTGCTTCTTCCGTTTGATGAGAGATATAATTCATTACCTGATTATCATTAATAATGGCAGAACTACTTATTGGTGAGGCAAGGATAAGCCCTTCCAAAGTCTTACAACGGCTTAAAGCTACATACACCTGACCAGCGGCAAAGGACGACTGCGCATCAATGATAGCATGTTCGAACGTCAATCCCTGACTTTTGTGTATAGTGATAGCCCATGCTAAACGTAAGGGATATTGCTTGAAAGTGCCTTGTACTTCTGCTTCTATTTGCTTTGTTTTTTCGTTTAAGCTGTATTTAGTATTCTCCCATGTCTCTTGCTGAACTTCTATCTCCTTGTCATCACCAGGACAAAGTACAAGTATTTTCTCATTGTCAATGTGTGTTACGTGTCCAATCCGACCATTGTAATAACGCCCGTTATTATCATTTCGAATGAACATTACCTGTGCTCCACGTTTTAGCGTAAGTTTGAAGTCGGCTGGATAGTTGTATTCTGGAAAATTACCATCGGCTTCTGCTGTGAAGGTGCAAGCCTTTGAAGGTAGGTTGTGTAGTTGTACTTCATTATAACTCTCTGCCATTTTATTGTGAGTCGTTAGTCGAATATAATCACTTCCCACCTCTGGTTCAAAATTAGGGTTGAATCTTTCGTTTAGTTTCTTTAGATCTGTCTCACTTACCTGTCCTTCTCTTATATTATTAAGTAAGGTGATAAATTCCTCATCTTGCTGTCTATATACATGTGTTAATTCGATGGTTACATGGCTAATACTGCGTAAAGCTTTTGAACCAAAGAAGTAAGATGTGTCATAATAACGCTGAAGTATTACTTCGTCTTCAGGTGTTACGACAGGTGTTAGCTGTTGTAAGTCCCCAATCATTAGTAATTGTACACCTCCAAAAGGCTTTTCGTGTTCCCTAAATCGGCGTAGAACAGAATCAATAGCATCAAGAACATCAGAGCGCACCATACTTATTTCATCAATGATAAGTAAGTCCAGGGTTCTTATTATCTTACGTTTCTCTTTGCTATAATCAAATCGATTCTTGAAGTTTGCTTCTGGTACAAATGGAGATAATGGTAATTGAAAGAAGGAATGGATGGTCATTCCCCCCGCATTAATTGCTGCTACACCTGTTGGAGCAACGATGATACTACGTTTAGAACTCTTTTCTTTGAGTGTTCGGAGAAATGTTGTTTTACCAGTACCAGCCTTTCCCGTAAGAAATATACTGATACCAGTGTGCTCTACAAAGTCCCAGGCATGCCTTAATTCAGAGTTCTTTTCCATTGTCTAATCCTCTATTTATAATGAGGAACAAAGGTAATTGAAATAATTTGAAGTAGCAAATAAACCTCAAGTTGATAAATGTCAATCGTCTTGACGCATAATAATAAAACTATGCCAATAAGCCTTTAAGTATAACAAATGCTTGTATATCGGTTGAAAACTAGCTATCTTTGCACTCGTAAAAGATAAAGGATAACATATTAAAGAACCAGAGACAAAGGGTCTCTATTAAACGTAAATGATTATGGTTTCATTAGTATTAGCAGCTGTAGTAATTGCAGCAACAGTAGCAAAGGCAGTAAGTGTTAATAACCACATGGCTGCCTAATTTAAAGACAAGATTTAGAAATTTGAGAGTAGAAACAGGATTCCAAGTTCACTAAGAGTGAGTTTGGAATTTTTATTTTATAGGTTTTTTGTTGTATAAATATCATTGATTTACCCCATAGCCAAACAATGCGAAATCGGCTTTTAATGGATCTTCGGGGAAGAAGGTAAGGAGTTTCTCTGTTAAGCGACGTGCTGCGACCATTGTTGTAGACTTACTTGTGAGAAGCCCCAATAGCATAGCTTGCTGTATTACGTGTGTGTCAAGTGGGATTAACAATGTACATTGGTCAATAAGTTCTGCCCATATTCCAAGATCAACAGGGGAGTTCTTTCGAACCATCCATCGTAAGAACATACAAACACGTTTGCAACAAGAACTTGTGTCCTTTGGTACAATACCTTTGACTTCATGGTTTTTAAAGAATAAACATAGAGCCTCTATTGCTATGAAAGCGTTAATTTTATTACCTAAATTGTTTCCTTTAGCATACGAGAAGAGATAGTTTTCCATGTCATCATATTCTTCATACATTAATTGTAATGCTTGGAACAGCTTGAACATCATGTGATTCGTATATAATCGATAGAAACAATTTTCATCATCAGGGATGTCTTGTTTAAACTTACCTGACTTTATCCATTGGTAGGGAGATCCTTTAGAACAGTCAAGTAAATACTGGATACGAGGCATGAATACTTGTCTAGAACCATAGCTAAGACAAGATGCTAGGAAGGCAATGGTTTCTTGGTTGCGCTTTCCTATTACTTGATGCATGAACCATGAAGGGTCGCCTTTTATAAAGTCTTGTGTTTCGTATTGAACAGCGAGGGCGTGAAGTTTATTCTTCAAGCCCTCAGTAGTTTTTGTTTTTACCATGTATTTATTCTTATGGAAAAACTTATTATGTTTATTCTCCGTTACTTCTTTTTAGTAAGAATTTGTGCTGCATGATCTTTTGTCTTAATCTCTTTCGGACCAATGACACGTTCTATAATACCTTCCTCGTTAATAATAAAGGTAGTACGGAAGGTCCCCATGTAAGTTCGACCATACATCTTCTTTTCTCCATAAACCCCAAAAGTCTCTACAAGTTTTAGGTCTGTATCAGCAATGAGGGGGAATGGTAGCTCATTCTTCTCTATGAACTTCTTATGCGATTTCTCGTCTTGTATACTTGCTCCAACAACAGCATAGCCTTGTGCTTTTAGTTCCGTATAGTTGTCACGAAGGTTACATGCTTCGGTTGTACAGCCTGATGTCGAATCTTTTGGATAGAAGTAAAGTACGAGCTTCTGCCCTTTATAATCACTTAATTTAATCTCTTTACCATCTTGGTCAGTGCCCAAAATCTCTGGTGCCTTATCTCCTACATTCATAATTTTATAGTTTTTAATGTTTTACTTTATTGGTTTACAAAGATACAGAAAGATGTGGAATTATTACAAGCAAAGGCTCTTAAACATTTAAAAAATATGGGACCTCATCTCACGATGAAGTCCCACTGGTAACTAAAAATATCCTATAAAAATAGGATTCAGTAGTTTTCTCTTCCGTATAACACCTATTTGCTATACTTTATATCTTTATGCCTTCAACCATTTCTTAATACGTGTCATGGCCTCAAGGCAATCTTCACGATTACCAAAACTAGTAAGTCGGATGAATCCCTCACCAGCTTGTCCGAATCCAACTCCTGGTGTACAAACTACTTGAGCACCATAGAGCATATCCTCAAAGAACTTCCATGAAGGAGTATTATTCGGCGTTTTCACCCATAAGTAAGGTGCATTCTCACCACCATAAACTGTCAAACCAAGTTCTGTCAAGCCCTCACGCATAATACGTGCATTCTCCATGTAGTAAGCAATTGTTTGCTTGATCTGCTTCTTTCCTTCTGTTGTATAGATTGCTTCTGCGGCTCTCTGTGAGATATAACTCGTACCATTGAACTTCGTGCATTGACGTCTATCCCAGAATGGAGCAACTTCCACACGATGACCATCAGCTGTCTTGGCGGTCAATTCCTTTGGTATAACAGTGTAACCACAACGTACTCCTGTAAAACCTGCAGTCTTGCTATAACTATGAAATTCAATGGCAACCTTCTTTGCACCTTCTATCTCATAGATAGAGTGGGGGATATTGGGATCTTGGATATATGCTTCGTATGCCGCATCATAGAGTATGATAGAGTCGTTCTTGATAGCATAATCAACCCATTTTGCTAACTCTTCCTTTGATATGACCATACCCGTTGGATTGTTCGGGTAGCATAGATAAATCATATCTACACGATGGTCTGGTATTTGTGGAACGAATTGATTAGCTTCATCACAAGGCATATAAGTGACATTACTCCAGTGTCCATCCTCATATATCCCTGCACGTCCAATCATTACATTAGAGTCGATGTAAACAGGATAAATGGGATCGGTAACAGCCATGGAGTTATCCCAACGAATTAATTCACTAATGTTACCCGTATCACTCTTAGCACCATCATTGACAAAGACTTCGGTTGGTTCTATTTGAATCCCACGTGCAAGATAATCGTTCTTAGCGATAGCTTCACGTAGCCATAGATAACCTTCTTCTGGTCCATAACCATGGAAAGTCTCTTTTGTCGACATATCATCAACAGCCTTATGCATGGCTTCGATAACTGCTGGTGCTAGTGGTTGTGTCACATCACCAATGCCTAAGCTGATGACATTTGCTTGAGGATGTGACTCTTTGAAAGCACTTACCTTTTTAGCAATGTCTGCAAAGAGATAATTCTTCTGAAGCTTTAGGAAATTCTCATTTATATGTGCCATTGTGTTGAATATATCTATAAATCAATTTCTCCTTCATATGCGAATGCTGCGGGACCACTCATATAGATGTGATTGTCTTCACGCCATTCTACGCTTAATGTTCCGCCATCCATCTCTATCTCAACAGGCTTCAACCTATCTGCAAGTCCATTTAGTATAGCAGCAGTTGCCGTTGCGCATGAGCCTGTTCCACATGCCATTGTTATTCCACTACCACGTTCCCATACTCTTGTACGCAAGTGATTATCAGCTATCAAGCAAGCGAATTCTATGTTGCAACGTTCGGGGAAAGCTGTATTATGCTCTAGACTATGACCAAACTCTGTGAGTTCTGCATCGCTGATAAGCATATTCGTATCCTTTATCTGTTCCTTATCAAGGAAGATAACGAAGTGTGGATTACCCATACTTACGAAGGTTGGATGAACACTTGCATCCTTGATCAAGGGGAGGTGAAATTCTGATAAGTCAGGTGCAACACCTGTGTATTGTGCAGGAACGTCAAGTTTGGGTTCGAGCATATCTACTGTTACAGAATCAACTTGTTGTTTGTTCGTATTTAAATGGAGCTGCAAAACCTTGATACCAGAGGCTGTTTCTAGATTAATCTCTGTCTTTTTGCAGAGTCCTTTCTCAAACAGATACTTACCAATACAACGACTTGCATTCCCACACATCATCGCTTCTGAACCATCTGCGTTGAAGATGCGCATACGATAATCTGCACCTACTTGTGTTGGTTTACCTATCAATACCAACCCATCACTACCGATACCTGTGTGGTAGCGACTCCATTTTATGGCTGCTACTGTAGGGTCAGGTATATTATTCTCTAGTGTGTTAACGTAGATATAGTCGTTACCTGCACCATGCATCTTAGTAAACTTTACTTTCTTTGTCATCCGTGTAAATGTTTTTACCTAAGCGGTAGTTGCTACACCTTTTAATCGCCTGCAAATATACTACTTTTTATGGAATTAATAGACCTTAATTCCGCAACACTATTATAAATTAAACTTTTTAAGTACCTGAGCAACAAAAAGTTGCTCAGGATTTTGCCATGTCAGAATTTTCACTTATCTTAGTGTTGCAAAAAAAAACAAGAGAATCCAACGATAGACATGGCGAAGATACAAATTAAATCTGAGAGACTCACTCCTTTTGGGGGATTATTTTCAATCATGGAGCAATTTGACTCCACATTATCATCTGTCATCGACTCAACCCTCGGTCTAAGGTGTAGATCGTTCGGTTATCAGTACAGCGAAATCATCCGTTCTCTCATGAGTATCTACTTCTGTGGCGGTTCATGTATTGAGGATGTCACTACTCATTTGATGAACCACCTCTCACTTCATCCGACACTTCGCACTTGTAGCTCTGATACTATCCTCAGGGCGATAAAGGAGTTGACGCAAGAAAACATTTCATACACATCAGATAT